>NZ_CP114767.1:318958-637916 GCF_027359925.1 Hymenobacter canadensis
CGCTGTCGTTGGCGGCGCAGGTGGCCACGTTTCCGCTCGGGCTGTTCTATTTCCACCAGTTTCCGCTCAGCTTCCTGTTTTCCAACCTGGTGGCCGTGCCCATTTCCAGCGGCGCGGTGTACGTGGGGCTGGCTTTGCTGGCTCTGAAAGGGATTGTAGCCCTGGTCGGGCTGCTGTCGTCGGGGCTTGGGCAGGCGCTGGATGTGGTGCCGCAGGCGGTGGCCTGGGTGTTCGAGAAGATGATCTGGCTGTTCAACGAGTACATCTTCTGGATCGGGCGCACCATGCCCGGGGCGCTGATTTCCGGCATTCACGTTACGGCGCCGCAGGCCTGGCTGGTGTTCGGCATCATCCTGACACTGCTGGCCTTTTTTCGGCTGAAAAAGCTGGTCTGGCTGGGGTTGGCCTGCCTGCTGATGGGCAGCTTTGCCGGCAGCCGCGTGTGGGCCGCCCACCGCCTCGCCCCCGACGAGCAGCTCATTGTATACAGCATTCCGCGGCGGTCGGTGCTGGGCTTCTGGCAGGGCGCGGCGGCCCACATCGTCAGCGCCGACTCGCTGCCGCTCACCGAAACCGAGCGTACCTACCGCATCGTGCCGGGCATCATTCAGCGTGAGGCCCGGGCCGTCAGCTACCATACCCGCTGGCGCGGGTCGTCGGTGCCGGCCCTGGCCGACACGGCCGCGCAGCCCGGGATGGTGCTGGCCGTGTGGCGTGGCGTGCGGGTGGCTTTGGTGAGCGGGCCGCTGGCCGGTGCCCGGCGCCCGGTGCCGGCCGAGGTGGTGGTGCTGCGCCGCAACGCCCGGGTGTGGCCCGAGGATCTGGCGGCGGTTTTTAGCCCGGCCGCCATAATCGTGTTCGATTCTTCCTGCAAATCCTGGTATGTGGAATCGATGCGAAAAAGGCTGCAACCTATTGGTTGGCAGCTACATGATGTGGCGATGCAGGGCGCATTCGTCTGGCAGGTAGGGTCCATTGACGCGCCAAACCGCTAGCTCAACGAAACTCGCTTGCCCCATAGCCCGCTATATAGTTTACTTACCGCATCATTTTTGTTAGGTTTGGCTGGTTCCGATCTGACGATGCCGATTTGGTGGTGCCCGGCCGCTCTGCTGCGCAGAGCCAGTCCCGTGCTGCTGCTCACCGTTGCAACCCCCTGGTATTCTATGGATAACATGCCCACGCAAGAGTTGGAGGCCCTGCGCTTCATCCGCTACGAGGCGGCTGATGCCATCGGCTACATCACCCTCAACCGCCCCGATAAACGCAATGCCCTCAGCGCCGACATGGTGACGGAGCTGAAGCTGGCGTTCGAGTATGCCGACGACGACGACGCCTGCAAAGTGGTGGTGCTGCGCGCCGAAGGCCCGGCTTTCTGCGCCGGCGCCGACCTGGCCTATATTCAGGAGCTGCAGGGTTTCGGCTACACCGATAACCTGGCCGATTCCACGCACCTGATGCAGCTGTTTCACCAGATCTATACCCTCAAGAAGGTAGTGATTGCGCAGGTGCAGGGCCACGCGCTGGCCGGCGGCTGCGGCCTCGTCACGGTCTGCGACTTCGCGTTCAGCGTGCCTGAGGCCCGGTTTGGCTACACCGAGGTGAAAATCGGGTTTCTGCCGGCCATTGTGAGCGTGTTTCTGCTGCGCAAAGTAGGAGAGGCCCGCACCAAGCAGCTGCTGCTCACCGGCGATGTGCTGCCCGCCGCCCGGGCCCTGGAGTTGGGGCTGCTCACCGCCGTGGTGGAGCCCGCCGAGCTGGCCGCGCACGTGTATGCCTTCGCCCGCCGCTTGTGCGTCGAGAACTCCACGCAAAGCATGGAAATCACGAAGGAGATGCTGGCGCGCCTGCCCGAAATGCCTTTGGAAGACAGCCTGCGCTATGCTGCCCAGCTCAACGCCGAGGCTCGTGGCTCTGTTGACTGCCGCCGGGGCATTGCGGCTTTCCTGGCCAAGGAAAAGATCAGCTGGGATAACTAACTTTGGATGGTTTAATGGCTGAATTGTTGAATGGCTGATTGTTCTGCTATATCTGTCAGAACGAGCAGCCATCTAACAATTCAGCCATTAAACAATTATCCAAAAACCGTGGTTTTCTCCGCATGACGACGCTGGACGCCTTCGCCATTTCGGCAACTACTTTTCTGGGCATGGAATTCGTTGCGTGGTTCATGCACCGTTTCGTGCTGCACGGGCCGTTGTGGTTTCTGCACCGGTCGCACCATGTGCGGCACCCGCACCGCTTCGAGCGCAACGATTTTTTCTTTCTATTCTACGGTTCGCTGTCGGCGCTGCTCATCATCTATGGCGCGCCCGAGAAGGACTGGCGCTTCTGGATGGGCGTGGGCATTGCTGCCTATGGTACGCTCTATTTCTTTGTGCACGATGTGCTGATCCACGGACGGATGCGTTTCTGGCGCAAGTCGCGCAATACGTATCTGCGGGCCCTGAATATGGCCCACAAGATGCACCACAAGGCCAATACCCGCGACGGATCCGAAGAATTCGGGCTGCTGTGGGTGTCGCCGAAATATTTTGAGCTGGCTGTGCGCCGGCCCGCGCCCACCCGCACATTGCGGCCCCGGGCAGTATCCACCATGGAAGAAAAAGAAGGAGGCCGTTAGCAGTGGGACATTTTTCCATCAGTGACCTGGAGCAACTCTCCGGGATTAAGGCACACACCATCCGCATCTGGGAGCAGCGCTACGGCATTCTGCGGCCCGTGCGCACCGCCACCAACATCCGCACCTACTGCGACGACGACCTGCGCCGCCTGCTAAACGTGGCCACGCTCTGCAGCCGCGGCTACCGCATTTCCAAAGTAGCCCAGCTTAGTGAGCAGGAAATGGAGCAGGCGGTCATTGCCTGCAACGACGACGCCAACAACTACTGCCAGCAGGTGCACGCCCTGATGGCCGCCATGCTGGCCATGGACGAGGTGCAGCTCAATCAGCTGCTCAACGGCTCCATCCGGCGGATGGGCTTCGAGGCGGCCGTGCTGCACATTGTGTACCCGTTCATGCAGCGCATCGGTGTGATGTGGCAGGCCGGCAGCGTCAATCCTGCCCACGAGCATCTGGTGACGCACCTGCTTCGCCAGAAGATAATGGCCGCCACCGACTCGCTGCCCGCCGTCCGGCCGGCCGATGTGCGCCGCTGGGTGCTGTTTCTGCCCGAAGGCGAGATGCACGAGCTGGCCCTGCTCTTTATGAATTTTGCGCTCCGGTCGCGCGGCCATCATGTGCTGTACTTGGGCCAGAACCTGCCGATTGACGGGCTGGCCGAGGTGTGCCAGATGTACCAGCCGCATACCGTCTGCACGGTGCTCACCGCCGTGCCCGACCGTACCCAGCTGCAGGAGTTTGTGGAAGAGTTGCGGCAGGTATGTGCCAGCGCCACAGTACTGCTCTACGGCCCCGTAGCCCAGGCAGAGTCGGTGGTGCTGCCCCCGCACATGGTGCGTCTGCAGATGATGACCGATTTTCTGGCTTTCGCTGACCAGATGCAGGAGGCAGTGGCCGAGCCGGCGTAAGAAAAGGATGCCGATTTGCTGTTGAACAACAAAACCGGTGTACGTACATCTAACGGCCTGTTTCAGGGGCATTTGGGTGGTGGAAATGCGTTGAAACCGGGGCTCACGAATGGCCGCTATGGTGGGCAGGGCCGAATCTTATTCAAATAAATATAGACTGATTATCAGATAGTTCGTAAGCAAAGAGTCTACATGCCCGACAGGAGTAGAGGACTGAAAAAAATAGTTGAGGGTCATGCATCCGACTTCCGGATTAGCACGTATATTTGTTTAACTTTTTGCCACGAAAAGCTAAACAGCATGACCTCACTGGAATTCACCAACCAAGTACAGAAGATTTCCTATTCGCTGAAGCCCGTGGCGATGAACCTGACCCGCGACGCCGATGATGCCAAAGACCTGGTACAGGAAACTTTGCTCAAAGCGCTGCTCAACAAGGACAAGTTCAAGGCTGGCACCAACCTCAAGGCGTGGTTGTACACCATCATGCGCAACACGTTTATCAACAACTACAATAAGATAACGAAGCGCAACAGCAATATTGATTCCACGGAGTACTTCCAGTACTTCAACACCGACGAAAACTATATCACCCACAACGGAGCTACCTCCGACTTCGTAGTAACGGATATCAACCAGGCCATTGCCAGCCTGTCGGCTGACTACCGGACGCCGTTCATGATGTACTACATCGGCTACAAGTACCTGGAAATTGCGGAGAAGCTGCAAATCCCGATAGGAACCGTCAAAAACCGCATTCACATTGCCCGCAAGGAGCTCAAGGATGCGTTGAAGGTATACGCCCCCGGCGTGTAGGGAATAGGGAGAGAGTATACCCCGCCCCGGGCGTATCACGGGCCGCGAATGACGCCATTGGGCGCTGTTCGCGGCCCGTTTGTTTGGGGGCCTGCCCGAAAAGCCGAACATAATTTCGGCGATTTTCCTCGGGCTTCACAAACCTATGCCGTGGCTGGCGGTATGAACAGTGGCCGTAGGTTCATCGGGCCGTTGGCGGGAGTGCCGGCTCAAATAGTCACCTTTGCGCTTTCGCTTCCGCGAAATCCTGTTTCATTTGCCCAATCTCCGATTTGTGAGTAAACACGTTCTGGTTATCGGCTCCGGTTTTGCGGGCCTCTCGGCGGCCACTTCGCTGGCGCAGCGCGGCTACCGCGTCACCATCCTGGAAAAGAACGAGGGCCCCGGCGGCCGGGCCCGCGTGTTCCGCACCCAGGGCTTCACCTTCGATATGGGGCCGAGCTGGTACTGGATGCCCGATATCTTCGAGCAGTATTTTGCTCGCTTCGGCAGGAAGGTGAGCGACTACTACAACCTGGTGCGGCTGGACCCGTCGTACCAAGTGATTTTCAAAGGCCCCGAGGCCGTGGACATCCCGGCGGCCATGAGCGAGCTGCGGCAGCTGTTTGAGCGCTATGAACCCGGCAGCGCCGCCCGCCTCGACGAGTTCCTGCGTCAGGCGGCCTACAAGTACAAGGTGGGCATCGGCAAGTTTGTGCACATGCCCGGCCGCTCGCTGCTGGAGTTTGCTGATCCGCGCCTGTTGGTGGATGCCGTCCGGCTGGATCTGCTGCAGAGCATGCACAAGCACGTCCGCAAGTTCTTCACGCACCCGCGGCTGCTGGAACTGGTGGAGTTCCCGATTCTGTTTCTGGGCGCTACCTCCGAAAACACGCCCGCCCTCTACTCGCTCATGAACTACGCCGACCTGGCGATGGGCACCTGGTACCCGATGGGCGGCATGCACAAGATTGTGGAAGGCATGGTGAAGCTGGCCCAGGAGCAGGGCGTGACGCTGGAATACAACCAGGAAGTGCAGCAGATTGTGGTGGAAAACGGCCGCGCTACCGGCGTGCAGACCGCCACCGGCTTCCGTGCGGCCGATGTGGTGGTGGCCGGCGCTGACTACCACCACGCCGAGCAGCACTTGCTGGCCCCTCAGTGGCGCCACTACGACGAAGCCTACTGGAACAAGCGCACGATGGCGCCCTCCTCGTTGCTGTTTTACCTGGGCGTAAACCGGCGCGTCGACAAGCTGCGCCACCACAACCTGTTCTTCGATGAGGATTTCAGCCTCCACGCCGAGGAAATCTACAAAGACCCCAAGTGGCCCAGCCGGCCGCTGTTCTACGTGTCGGCGCCCTCCCAGACTGACTCTAGCGTAGCGCCCGATGGCTGCGAAAACCTGTTCCTGCTGATTCCGGTGGCCCCCGACCTGCCCGACCCGGAAGAAACCCGGGAGCACTACTACCACCTCATCATGGACCGGCTGGAGCGCCACTGCGGCCACAGCATCCGCGACGCCGTGGTGTATAAGCGCAGCTACGCCCACCAGGATTTTCAGCAGGACTACCACAGTTATAAAGGCAACGCCTACGGCTTGGCCAACACCCTGCGCCAGACAGCCATTCTGAAACCTTCGCTCAAGAGCAATAAGGTCAGCAACCTGTATTTTACGGGCCAGCTCACCGTGCCCGGCCCCGGCGTGCCGCCCTCGCTCATTTCGGGGCAGGTAGTGGCAGTGGAAGTGGAGAAGGAGAACCCTGTGTCATTGCGAGCGGAACGAAGCAATCTTTCCGCTGCCACGCCCGCCCCGACCCTCACCGACAAGCCCTTTTAATTACTACACTTGCGACGGAAAATGCCTCGCTCAGGGTTGCTTAGAGCAAATAGCGAAAAGATTGCTTCGCGCTGCTCGCAATGACATACCAAATGGACCAGATTGCTCTTTTTACGGAAACCAGCCGGGCGTGTAGTAAGCTGATTACGCAGCGCTATAGCACCTCTTTCACGCTGGGCATTCGCACGCTCGATGCGCAGTTTCACCTGCCCGTGTACGCCGTGTATGGCTTCGTGCGCTGGGCCGACGAAATTGTGGACACGTTTCATGACCACGACAAGGCGGCGCTGTTCGCGGATTTCAAGCGCCAGACCTACGAGGCGCTGGAAATCGGGCTGAGTCTGAACCCGGTGCTGCACGCTTTCCAGGACGTAGTGCGCGCCTATGGAATCGACCGGGAGTTCATCGACGCCTTCCTCTACAGCATGGAAATGGACCTCGACGACCGGGCTTACAACCAGTCGCTGTACCAGAAGTACATCTACGGCTCGGCGGAAGTGGTGGGGCTGATGTGTCTGCGCATCTTCTGCCAGGGCAACGAGGCTCAGTTTCAGCAGCTGCGCGAGCCGGCCCGGCGCCTGGGCTCGGCATTTCAGAAGGTGAATTTCCTGCGCGACATCCGCTCCGACTACGAGGAGCGGGGCCGCGTGTATTTTCCCGGCGTGCAGTATGAGCGGTTCACCGACGAGGTGAAGCGCGAGATTGAGGCCGACATCCGGGCTGACTTTGATGCCGCCTACGCTGGTATCGTGCAGTTGCCGCGCTCGGCGCGGCTGGGCGTGTATCTGGCGTATGTTTATTATCTGAAGCTGTTCCACAAAATCCGGCAGCTGCCTGCGGCACGAATTTTGGGTGAGCGGGTGCGCGTGCCCGACAACACCAAGCTGCTTTTACTGATGGGTTCGTACTTTCGCTACCGCCTCCGGGCCATCTAGTCACGAACCTGCCGCCGCGTGAAGCTTCTGCTGCCCTTTCTCCTTATTCTCCTTTTGACTGTTTCTCCCTTCGTGTCCGACGCCACTCCCTATTCCCTGCCCAACCTGCGCCGCCAATACCAGGAAGCTGCCACCAGCAAAGACGCCGGCGAGAAATTCCATAAGCTGATGAGCGCCTACACTCAGCGCGACGCCGTGGTGCTGGCCTACAAGGCCGCCGCCGAAGCCATCCGGGCCCGCGACGCTTCGATGTTCAACAAGCTCACCTACGTGCAGAATGCCGCCAAGCAGTTCGACGAAGCCGTGAAGCTGGATACCGACAATGCCGAAGTGCGGTTTTTGCGCCTGAGCGTGGAAAGCAACTTGCCCTCGTTCCTGGGTTTGAGCACCCACGTCGACGAAGACCGCCAGTTTCTGGTAGAAACCCTGCTCCAGCACCCCAAATCCGGCCTCGATACCGAGTCGTTTGGGTTAGTGCGCGACTTTTTGGTGGAGCGCGGCCACGTGTCGGGTCCCGATGCCGAAAAGCTTGGCCGCATCAGCTCCTGAATCGACCAATGACTCCTTGCAAAGCGAAGTGCCCCGGTGGTGCTTCGCTTTTTTTATAACCGCTATTATCCCGTTATAATGACTGAAATTCGATTTTTAGGTTGTCTGCTGCTTTCCCTGCTGCTGGCAGTTGCGGCCTCTGCCCAAGGCCTGTGGGTGGAAGGCCGCGTGGTAGACGAGCGGCAGCAGCCCGTGCCGTACGCCAGCGTGGGCTGGGCCAACGGCTCCGGGGGCACGGCCACCAACGAAATCGGTGAGTTTCGGCTGCGGGCACCTGCGCTGCCCCTGCGGCTGGTGGTGCTCAGTATGGGCTACGGCCGCACTGAGGTAGAGGTGTCGGCGGTGGGCGCGCCCCTGACGCTGGTGCTGCAGGCCAGCGCCGTGGTCCTGCCCGAAGTGACGGTGCGCAACCCCGATAAGGTGGCGCTCGAGCTGGTGCAGCGGGCGTCGGCCAAGCTGCTGCGCCACGCCCGCAGCCTGCAGTACGGCAAAGCCTTTTACCGCCAGAAAACCCGCCAAAACGGCCAGTACCGCGAGTTTTTCGATGCGTTTTACGATGTGAAGTTTTCCAACCGCGTCATTGAGGGCTGGGATCTGGCGGAGTCGCGGTATGCCTTCACGCCTGGCGGCTTCACGTTCACCAACTTCTCGTCTCTGATCCGGCGGGTGCCCGTGTTCAGCCGCCACCCGTTCCGCGAGAAGCTGCTGGTGCCGCTGGGCCCCGATGCCGCGAAAAATTTCCGCTTCACGTTGCGTAGCATCATCAGCGAAGCCGGCCGCGAAACCGCCGTCATCGACTTCGAGCCGAAGTCACAGGTCTCCAAACCTGCCACAGCCGGCACGCTTTATATTGATGTGGCTACGGCCGCGCTGCGCCGGCAGGAGCAGGAAGTGTCGCTGAGTAGCATGCTCTCCTTCCGCATGGAACCCGAGTATCAGCGCACCAGCGACCATTTTCGGCTGGTGTCCGATTTCGCGCCCCTGGACGACTCGCTGACCCGGCTGGCCAGCACCCGCGCCGAAAGCTCCATTGTGTTCAGCCGTGCCCACGCCCGGCCCGATAGCACGCAGGTGGCGGCCCAGCTGGTTTTCTACCAGTACACGCCGCGCCTACCTGGCCACGCCTACCAGGAGGTGGGCCGCCACTCCCGCGACCTGCAGCAGGTAATGAAGCAGGTGTATAACCCGCAGTTCTGGCTGGAAAACGAAGTGCTGCGGGCCAGCCCGATCGAGGAAAAAGTGATTAAAGATTTCGAGGGCCGCAAAGTATTCGGGCAGCTCTGAAAACAAGACGAGGGAGAAGCTGGTACCGCTACAGTCCGAGTCCGGTCGAATTTCGTAACTTTTGCAACCTCCGTTGGCGGTTCAATAACCTTCTGCCTGCTTCGGCGGTTACTTCGTCAGCTATGCCGCACCACCTGAGCGTCCGTATTGACCCCAATTCCGGCTTTTGCTTCGGCGTGATCTATGCCATTCAAATGGCGGAAGACCTGCTCGATGAGCAGGGCTACCTGTATTGCCTCGGCGACATCGTGCACAACGATGAAGAAGTGCAGCGCCTGGAAAAGCGTGGTCTGCGCATTATAGACTACGAGCAGTTTGAGGCCCTGCGCGATGAAGCCGTCCTGATTCGGGCGCACGGCGAGCCGCCGAGCACCTACCAGATGGCCCTGCACAACAACCTCACCCTCATCGACGCCTCGTGCCCGGTAGTGCTGAAGCTGCAGAACCGCATCAAAACCTCCTACGACAAGAAAGACCAGATTTTCATCTACGGCAAGCACGGCCATGCCGAGGTGCGCGGCCTGCTGGGCCAGACCAGCGGCAACGCCGTGGTATTTGAGAGCTTGGATGAGCTGCTTAGCCATGAGTTGCCGGCCAACATCACGCTCTACAGCCAAACCACCAAAAGCACGGATTCCTTCTACCGCATCAAGGGCGAGTTGGAAGGCCGCGGCTACCAGGTGAATGCCAACGACACCATTTGCCGGCAAGTAAGCAACCGCGACAAAGACCTGCGCCGGTTTGCCGCTCAGTTCGACCAGATTGTGTTTGTGTCGGGTACCAAGAGCTCCAATGGCAAGGTGCTGTACCACGTTTGCAAGGATACCAACGAGCACACGCACTTTATCTCCAGCACCGACGAGCTGCGGGCCGATTGGTTTCGCCCCGGCCAGTCGGTAGGCATCTGCGGGGCCACCAGCACCCCGATGTGGCTGATGGAACAGGTGCGCGACGCTTTGCTGGCGCTCTGAAAATCGGCCGCAAGTTCGTCGCCGGTGAATTTTTTGCCTGCTCCGGGCTGTTTGCCAGATCAGGTAGCTTTGCACTTATGCCCGCTAGTATCTCTCCCCAACTCCTTGCTACAGCCATTTCTGCCGCGCCGCGCCGCGTGAAACCCGCTCCGCTGGGCAACAAAGGCGTGTGGATGGCGCTGGGTATTCTGCTGTGCTGGGCGGGGCTGCTGACGTTTCTCTTGGCCTTCTACCGTCCCAACTGGGCGGCTCCGTGGCCGTATCTGTTGGCGCTGCTGCAGATGCATTTGTACACCGGCCTGTTTATCACGGCGCACGATGCCATGCACGGCGTGGTCAGCCCCAATAAGCGCCTTAACAATGCGCTGGGTACCCTGGCCGCCGGCCTGTTTGCCTACAACTGGTTCCCGAAGATGCTGCCCAAGCATCATGACCACCACCGCCACGTAGCCACCCCCGATGACCCGGACTACCACGATGGAAAGCATCCGGGCTTCCTGGCGTGGTTTGCGCGTTTTGCCTGGAACTACGTGACGGTGTGGCAGGTGCTGCTGATGGCTGCCACCTATAATGTGCTCAAGCTGTTTTTTCCGCAGGCCAACGTTATTGCGTTCTGGATGGTGCCGGCGGTGCTGGCCACACTGCAGCTGTTTTTCTTCGGTACCTACTTGCCGCACCGGGGCGAGCATGCCCCCGACAATGCGCACAAGTCGCGCAGCCAGTTTCGCCACCATGTGTGGGCGTTTGTGAGCTGCTATTTCTTCGGGTATCACTACGAGCACCACGACCAGCCGTATCTGCCGTGGTGGCGGCTCTGGCGCACCAAGCACGCTTAGCAGCCGGATGGTCGGGCAGTTGCGGCCCGCCTCCAGCAACGTTCCTGACCTTCTTTCGTTCTTAATGAAATGTTAACAGTACCGGCTGATTAACAGTGCGAAAGCGTGCCGGGAGCGGTTTGCGAGGTTAGTTGCCGCAGGATGTCGGGTGCTGAAGGTGCTACATGACGCCTCTCGGGCATTGGGCTCGGTCAATGATGGGGGGGCAAAGGGGGAGTGTAAATATTTTATGTGTTATATATTGATAAATTACTTATAACTGCCTGGTATTTAATGCCTGGTGGAGGTGCTTGTTTCATACGTCTTAAGCATATATGCCAATCCGCCCCTCACGTACGCTGCTTACCGTTCAGTGGCGGATGCTGTGGGGGATTGTGTGGCTGCTGATGGCCGTGGAAACGGCTGCCCAACCAACTACTCTGCCGCGGCAGCGCATAACTGCGGCCGCACAACACCTTCGCAATAGCGCGCAACTGCTGCCGCTGAATCCGGCGGCGGCGCTGCTGCAAGGCGAGCAGGCGCTGCACCTCGCCGCCGTGAGCGGACCACCTGCTGAAGTAGCAGCGGCCTACCTGGCTATTGGAGCCGCCTACCAGGCCCAGCGGCAGTATGAGCCGGCTTTGCGCCATTTTACGCGCGCGCTGCGCCTCTACCAGCAGTTGCATAATGAGCCTGGCCGGGCGCGGGCGCTGGGTATGCTGGGGCAGACGCAGTACCTGGAGGGCGATACCGGCCAGGCCTACGATACGTACAAGCAGGCCCTGGCTCTTACCCTGTCGGTAGGGAACCCGCGCAGCAAGGCAGAGGTGTACAGCAATCTGGGGGAACTGCTGGGAGCCGGCGGCCAGTGGCGGCGCGCCCTGCGCAGCTACGAGCAAGCCTACGCCGAGTGGCAACAGGCGGGCAGCCTGCCAGGCCAGGCCCAGGCCCTGAATTCCATTGGGCTGGCCCACCATCAGCTGCGCCAATACAGCCGGTCACTATATTACCTGCGGCTGTCGCTGCAGCAGGCCCGGCAGCTGGGCGACAGCACCAGTACCGGCGAGGCCTTGGCCAGCACCGGACGCGTGTATCAGGATGTAGGCAATTATGAGGTGGCCATGGGGTTCTATACTCAGGCCATCAGCCAGCTGCCTGCGTACACGCCCCCGGCGCGCCGGGCAGCAGCGCTGCAGGCCCTGGCCTTGGTGCAGGATTCGATGGCTAACCGGGCCGCGGCCATTCGGGCACTGCGGCAGGCGCTGCCGCTGGCCCGGCGCGCTGGCTCCCAGATTCAGGTCAGCACGCTGTATCAGAAGCTGGCCGACCTGTATCAGCGCGAAAGCAACTACCCGCAGGCGCTGGCGGCCCAGCGCCGCTACTCCGATTTGCAGGACAGCGTGTTTGCCGAGCGCCGCTCGGCCCAGATAGCGGAATTGCAGACGCGCTACGAAAGCGAGAAAAAGGGGCGGGAAATTCAGCTGCTGCTTAAGAACCGGCAAATTCAGGACGCCAACCTGCGCCGGCAGAAGCTACTGCGCAATGCTATGGCGGTGGGGGCGCTGCTGCTGCTGCTGGCCGTGGCGGCCCTGTACCGGGGCCGCCGGGAGCAGGCCCGCATCAACCGGCTGCTACAGCGGAAAAACCGGGCCATCAACCGGCAGAAGCAGGAGTTGAGCCACCTCAACCACACCAAGGATACGCTGTTTTCCATCATTTCGCACGATTTGCGCAGCCCGCTCAGCTCGCTGTATTCCATGCTCACGCTGCAGACTCTCGGCAACCTGCCGCCCGAGCGGATGGCCGCCCACACCCAGCGGCTCAGCCGTACGCTCGATGTGACGCTGCGCCTGCTGGATAACCTGCTGAACTGGTCGGCGGCGCAGATCCAGGGCGATAAGGTGCGGCCCGAGAGCATTGCGCTCCAGACCGCTGCTGAAGAGGCGCTGGCGCTTCTGATAGGGGATGCCGAGCGGAAAAGCATTCAGCTCCTCACGCAGCTGCCCGCGCCCTGCCTGGTGAGTGCCGACCTGAACATGCTGCGCCTAGTGCTGCGCAATCTGGTGGGCAATGCCATCAAGTTTACGCCGGCCGAAGGCACAGTTACACTTGCCGCCCGGCTGCAGGAAACAGGTATGTGGGAGATATCCGTAACGGATACTGGCGTAGGTATCGCCGTGGCCGATCAAGCCCGTATTTTTGGTGAAAATGGCCTGCATTCCACGCTGGGCACTGCCCGGGAGAAAGGAACCGGGTTGGGGCTGCGCCTTTGTAAGGAATTTGTGGAGCGTAACGGAGGCCGCATCAGCTTCGCGTCGGTGCCGGGGCAGGGCAGCACCTTCCGGTTTACGCTGCCGGCGGCCATGCCCGAGGTGCTGCCGTTGCTGCCCGTGGTGCTGGCACCCGCTATTGTTGCTGCCGCCGGATAAGGGTGCGGTTCACAATGCGTTCTGTCACCCGCTCGCGGTAGGTCTGGCCCAGCGGCAGCGCGTGGCCGCCCACCCGCACCTCCAGGTTGCTCACCGACTCAATCTGGGCAGAGTTGACCAAGTAGGAGCGGTGGGTGCGGATAAACATGCCGGTCGGCAGCTGCTCTTCCAGGTTTTTCAAGTTTACCAGCGTCAGGTGCGTGCGGCCGTCGGCGGTGTTTATTTTGGTGAAATCCTTGAGCGCCTCGATGTACAGCACGTCGCGGTAGTGCAGGCGCACAAACTGGGCATCGGTGCGGATAAAAAAGGAGCCCCACCCCGACTGCGGATCCTGCTTAAGGTCGTTTTCGGGCAAGCTGGCCCGCAGAATACCGGCCACCTTGTTCACGGCTTTCAGAAAACGGTCCAGGGAAATGGGCTTCAGCAGAAAGTCAATTACGTCGAGGTTGAAGCCCTCCATGGCATACTGCGGGTGAGCCGTCATGAGCACCACCAGCGGCGGGTGGTGCAGCGAGCGAACCAAGTCCAGGCCACTCAGGTGGGGCATGGTAACGTCGGAAAACAGCACCTGCACATCGTTGGTGAGCAGGTAGCGGTGGGCTTCCAGAGGGTCAGTAAACGTCGCTTTCACGTCCAGAATGTCCGTCATGGACACGTAGGCCTGCAGCAGGTCCAGTACCAGCGGATCATCGTCGAGAAGCAGGCAGGTAATCTTCATGGAGGAGCAAAAAGTGGCAGGTGACCGGGTCAATATAAAGAGTTTCGGAAAGAATCAATGCTTTTTTTATCGGAAGAAATCAATCTTAACGGCAAATATTACCATATACGTCTACTTTTTGGACCTGTTGCTCTACTTTAGAGACTTATAATCAAGCGCTTCACCTAACTTATAGAGTAGTCTGAATTTCAAATATTCTGCTGACCGGGTGTTATAGCAGCTTTCAGTATCTGCCGCCTGCCGTTTTCTGCGCTCCGTTTCTGCCTGCACACCTTTCCGTATTGCTATGAATCCGGCTTACCTTCCCGTTGCCGCGCTACCCCCGGTTGTGCTGGGTGTCGCGCTTACGATTGGCTTGCACGAAGGCCTGCGTCGGTCGTTGCACACGGCGTTTGGCCTGAAAACCCGGGCCATCAACCTGCGCATCGACCCGAGTATGGACCTGATTTTTCTGTGCGAAGTTACACTGCCCGGCACATTAGCCTGCCTGTCGTCGCTTACGCGCCCCGGCATTACGGCCGTGACGCTGCGGCAGGCGCACCTGGAATGGCAGCCCGACCCGGAGCATCCTATCGGGCGCGGCACCTCCACGCTGGCCGCTCTGGAAAGCGGCAGTTGCTTCCTTACGGCCAACACGCGCAAGATTGCCATTGCCTCTTTCTCGGCTGCCGATGTGCACCCGACCCGCGTGAACATGGAGCTGCAGGGGCGGCCGAATCTGCTGGAATACCTGCGTTCCGACTGGTTCACGCTGGAAATATCCGGCACCAACCGGCGGCGGCTCACGCGGCCATTGGGTTTTAGCGCGGTGCTAGAATTCGACTTGCAGATGAGCCCAGAGCCAGTGGGGGAATAGCTGCCAGAGCGGCCAATCGTCAACAAAAAGCCTCTTCCTCAGTCAGGGAAGAGGCTTTTTGCTGCTTACTCGCCGCCGGTATGCACAGCGTTGGTTTTCTTGCAGCAGTCGGGCAGCCGGTCGTATGCGCGGGCCTCAGCCGGCTGGCTATCGGCGTCGTAGCCGGTTTTCTGGACGGCGGCGCGGAGCGCGTCCGGCGTGGTTTTGTCGGGGCGGTAGCTGATGGTGAGTACCTGGCTGGGTACGTCGAGGACGGCGGCCTGCACGCCTTTTTCGTAGGCCATGGCCTTTTCGAGGCGGGTTTTGCACATGTCGCACACGGCGGAGGTTTTCAGCTGCACCTGCTCGGTGGCCGGGCCTTTAGCTTTGGCCGGCGCGGCCGTCTGGGCCTGGGTGCTGAAGGAAACGAGGCTGGCAGCCGAAAGCAGAAGGAATTTCAGAGAGTTCATAAAGAGTAAGGTTAGGCTGCCAGGCAGCGAGGAAAAAAGCGCAAAAACAGTGCAGCCGCAGGCTTCCTAACAAATACGCCGCCAGAAGCGTGCCGCGGGACCAGAATGGCGGGGCTATTCCAGCCGGAAACGCAGCCCGGCGTAGGTGAGGCGGCCAAACGTGGGGCCCCAGACCATGGCGGCATCAAAGGCCGGGCTGAACGGGGCCGCCGCCCCGTCGATGGGGTTGGGCTGGCGGAAATTGGTGAGGTTCTCAATGCCGGCGTACACTTCAAAGCGCTTGAAGGCCCGGGTCACCTGCGTGTTGAGGAGCGCAAAACGGGGCGCGTACGGTAGCTGCATCTCGTCGGTGCCGTGCTGGTGGCCCGGCTCGCTGGGGTTGTAGGCCAGCGGGCGGCGGCCGTAGAGCTGCACCGTCAGGTCGGCGCGCCACTTATCGAAGGCCGTGGCGTAGCCCACATTGAAGAACACGCGGTGCGGCACCGTGAGCGGCCGCGGCAGCAGCTCGCCGCCGTAAGTGGTCTGCACGTCGAGGTACTTGTAGGCGGCTTTGGCCGTGAGGCCCTTCACCGGCTCCACCTGCACTTCGGTCTGGAAGCTGCGCGAAAACGAGCGGGCCCCGGGCGCCAGGTTACCGATGAGCAGCAGATTGGGCGAGCTGTACATATCGGCCACTATCTGGTTCTGGAACTCGGTGTGATAATAGTCGGCCACGAAGGTGGCGGGGCGGCTGGCCACCGTGAAATACTGCGTGAAGCTGCCGCCCACGTTCCAGGCTTTTTCGGGCCGCAGGTTGGGCGCAATCAGAAATTCGCGTGAGCTGAGCAAAGCGCCGCTGTTTTCGGCAATGGGGTTGGCCACCCGGAAGCCCGTGCCGGCCGCCAGCCGCAGCACCGTGTTTTTGGTGGCGTCGTACTTCACGTTGAGGCGGGGCGTGAGCTGCCAGCCGTAGAGGTTGTGGCGGTCGAGGCGCAGGCCGCCCACCAGCGTGAGGTTGCGCGAGTTCTGGTAGGTGTACTCGGCGAAGGCGCCGGGCACGTTTTCCAGGCGGTTGCGGTGCTCCCGGGCGTAGCGCTCCTCGGGCGTGTCGGTGGCGTAGGCGACGCCTTGGCTGAAAAACTCCCGGTAGTCGTCGTGCAGGTAGCTCAACCCCAGGCGGTAGGTGTGGGCCGTGGTGCCCAGCACGCTCTGAAACAGCAGCGTGGCCAGGCCGGTGCGCTGGGTGCCGTCGTACTGGCGCAGGGTGCGCTGGGTGCTGGTCGGGGTCAGGACGCGGCCGTAGGAATAGTCGGAGTTGAAGTCATGCGACGTGCCGCTCAGCAGTAACCCCAGGCTCTGGTAGGGCCGGCCGGGCCAGGTGTAGGAGGTTTTGGCGTAGCCGGTGTAGCGGCTGGTGCGGGTCGTGAAGCCGTAGTCGCGCTGGTAGGCGTCGGCGTTTTCCGGCCGGAAAGCCAGCTGCCCGCCTTCCCGGGTTTCGCGCAGCGCGCCCAGCCCTACCTCACTCACCAAGCCCTTGCCCGACTGATACTTCCACTTGTTGAACAGGTTGTACTGGGTGGCCAGCGGCAAGTCCATGAACCCATCGTTGTTGCGGTCGACGCGGCGGCCCAGGTGGTCGGAGTGGAGCAGCAGCGCCGTGCTGACCTTCTTGCTCAGCGGCGTCGCCAGGTTCAAATTCAGGTCGAATTTGCCCAGGTCGTTGGCGTAGGCGTTGAACAGCAGGCGCTCGGCCTTATCGGGCTCCTTGAGGCGGATGTTCACCTGGCCGGCAATGCTTTCGTAGCCGTTCACCACCGAGCCCATGCCCTTGATGATGTCGATGCTCTCAATCCAGGTGCCGGAGAGGTAGCCCAGGCGGTAGGGCGTGGCCAGGCCGCGCAGGGCCGGCAGGTTGTCCACGGTCAGCAGCGAGTAGGCGCCATCCAGCCCCAGCAGCTGAATCTGCTTGGCCCCCGACACGGCATCGGTGGTGGAAACCTCCACGGCGGCGTTGGTTTCGAAGCTTTCGGCCAGGTTGCAGCACGCCGACTTGGTCAGGTCGCGGCTGGTGATAACCTGGGTGTTGGTGGGCGTAAGGGCTGAGTAGGCCACGGCGCGGCCTTCCACTTTCACTTCGCCCAGCTCGGTGCCGGGCTGCAGGTCCACGCGCACGTAGGGCGTGCCGGTGGCGGCCACCGCCACGGTGTCGGCGCGGTAGCCGAGGGCGTTGATGATGAGGCGGCTGGCCTCGGCGCGGGCCGGGCGGGCCAGCGAAAACTGGCCGGTGGCGTTGGTAGTGGCGGCCTCGGTGGTGCCGAGCCAGCGCACCACGGCACCGGGCAGCGGAGTAGCGGCGGCGGCATCGGTCACCTGGCCCCGCACCGGAGCAATAATATCGGCGGAAGATTGGGCCGTGGCAATGGCGGCAGAACTCAGCACCAAGCCGAGAGTGGCCGCCAGGTAAGGCGCAGAAACAGCGTGCATATCGTCAGGAAGTTAGCATTCATTCGGAAGAAAAGCAGCCGGTGCAGAGCACGCAGCGGTTTCAGCCGGCCTGAAACAGACCAGCCCGAACGAATGCTAGACGACCAGCACGTGAATGAACACCAGCAGCTGACGCCCGGCCCGGGCCGGCGGCGAGCTGTCGGCGGCGTGCCAGGCGGCGGCGCGGGCCACCAGCGGCGCCGGGGGCAGCGTGAGCCAGGTTGGAGCCGGGAGCCAGTCGGCCACCAGCGGCGGCGGCAGCAGCTTCGCCCAGGCCAGCTCCGGCGCGGGCACGTCCAGCTTGTGCAGGTGGGCCTGGAAGTCGCAGCAGGCTCCCGTCAGCTGGGTTTGCGTGGCGTGGCGGGCGTCAGCCTGCGGGGCCGGGCAGCGGTGCTTGGGCGTGCTGAACACCACGGCCGTGGTGCGGTAGCCGCTCTGCCGGCAGGTATGCTGCAGCACCGCCATGCCCACCGAAGCGGTGAGCACCAGCAGCGCCAGGAGCGCGCTGAATAGCCGGTGGGAGAGAGGACGCTTCATAAGCCCTGCAAAGATACACTACCCGGGCCGGAGGAGCAGGTGCATAATACCAGAGCAGAGGTGCAAAACCGGGCAGCCAGCGCACTTGGCCCTGGCCGGCCAAAGCCGGGAAATGGCACCCTGACATTCTGTCAAGTACCCGGAATCAGCCGTCAGCGGCGCGCTCCAATAACCTTAGTACTGCACCAAATATGCGGTTTAATGCGTTTAAACGCACTTTTCGGGGAGTGGTAGAAAATGGTAAATAGTGGTTGCCTTTTCTGAGGCATTGCGTACTTTTGCTATCATCCCTCACCTGTGCCCACCAATCATGCACCTGCTCTCCGGCGAATACGACTGCAAGCTGGACCCGAAAGGGCGGCTGGTGCTGCCGGCCAAGGTGAAGGGCAGCCTGCCGGAAGCTTCCGGCAACCAGCTGGTGCTGGTGCGGGGCTTCGAGCCCTGCCTGGTGCTCTACCCGCGGGAAGCGTGGCGCGTGATTCATGATAAGGTGATGGCGCTCGACGAGTTCAACGAGGAGTACCGGCAGTTTCAGCGCAACTTCTTCCGGGGCATGACGGAAGTGGAGCTGGATAGCATCGGGCGGTTTATGCTGCCCGGCTCCATGCGGCGCTACGCCGGTTTGGAGAAGGAGGCCATCATCGTGGGCCTCGGTAACCGCTGCGAAATCTGGGATACCACCCGCTACGACGAATACCTGATCAAGGACCAGCAGAGCTTCTCCAAGCTGGCCCAGAAATTTCTCACCACCGAAACCGGGCCTGGCGGCTCTCTGGCCGCATGAGCGAAACCACCAACGACTACCTGAACGATGCGGCCTACCACCGGCCCGTGATGCTGCGCGAGTGCCTGGAGGCTTTGGAGCTGCGCCCCGAAGGCCGCTACGTCGACGTGACCTTCGGCGGCGGCGGCCACTCGGCCCGCATGCTGGAACACCTGAGCGGCGCCGGCCACCTCTATAGCTTCGACCAGGACGCCGACGCTGAGCGCGAGGCCGCCAAGCTGGCCCGGCCGCAGTTTACGTTCATCCGCAGCAACTTCCGCGACCTGTACCAGGAGCTGCAGCGCCACGGTGCCCTGCCCGTGGATGGGCTGCTGGCCGATCTGGGCGTGTCGTCGCACCAGTTTGATACGCCGGAGCGCGGCTTCAGCACCCGTTTCGACGGGCCGCTGGACATGCGCATGAACGCCGAGGACGGACCCACCGCCGCCGACATCATCAACGAGTACCCGGAAGCCGACCTGCACCGCATCTTCGGTATGTACGGCGAAGTGACCAATGCCCGCACCCTGGCCCAGACCGTGGCTTCGGCCCGGCGAGGCCAGACCATCAGCACCATTGCCGGCCTGAAGAAGGCCATTGCCAGCTGCATGCCGCGCGGCAAGGAAAACAAGTATCTGGCCCAGGTATTTCAGGCGTTGCGCATCGAGGCCAACGACGAAATGAAGGCCCTGCAGGAAATGCTGGAGCAAACGGCGCAGGTGTTGCGCCCCGGTGGCCGGCTGGTGGTGATGAGCTACCACTCGCTGGAAGACCGGCTGGTGAAGAATTTTCTGGCTAAGGGCAGGTTCTTCGGCGAAGCCGAAAAAGACCTGTTCGGCAACACCAATACCCCGTTTGAGGTCCTGACCCGCAAGCCCGTTGAGGCCTCCGAACAGGAAGTGGCAGCCAACAGCCGGGCCCGCTCGGCAAAGCTGCGTGTCGCAATTAAGAAGTAGTAATTAAGAATGAAGAATTGCCGCTTTTCCTGCGCAAAGCATACGCTGTCGGCTCCGGCCGGAAAGCTGCGCGCTTGCGTGGCTGGCACCTGCGCTGGTGCGGTAACGCCTTCATTACTAATTATTAATTGCTAATTATTAATTCCAACGAAGTGGCTCTCAATACCATAAAACCCGTCGCCAGCCAGCCTCGCTCCAACGTGCCCCGCCACGTGGAGCCGGAGCCCGCGCCTCTACCGGAGGCCGCGGCGCCGGCGCGGCCAGCCGAGCCCGCACCGCGCCCCCCGAAGGCCGCCAAGGCCCTGCGGCTGGCGGCGCCCCGCAACTCGTGGAGCGTGTTTTCGCTGCTGGAGCGCCTCACGCGCATGGATGGCCTGTTTCGGGAAGGGCTGCCGGTGCGCTACCTGCCCCACGTGCTGTTCGTGATGCTGCTGATTCTGATTTATATCGGCAACACGCACTACGCCACCCGCATGAACCGCAGCATTCAGCGCCTGAAGATTGAAGCCGAAGACCTGCGCGCCGACTACACGACCCTGAAATCGGACTACATGGAAGCCAGCAAGCAAAGTGAGGTGGCCCGCAAAGTGGCCGCCTACGGGCTGGTGGAAAGCTCCTCGCCGCCGTTCCGCATTGAAGTGCCCGCCGGCCGCCTCGACGAGGCCGCCCTGGATTTGGTGCCCGTGCTGACGGCCGACTCGCTGGCGGCGCGCACCCTGCGCGACTCGCTGCGCCGAGCCGGCCCCGTCGGGCCGATTGACTCGATGTCCATTGAGGTAGGGGCGCCGCCCGTGCCCATCGGGACGGATGCCACCGGGGAGCCGGCCACGCCTCAACCCACTGCCACGCCTCGCCGCCGCTAACTGAACTATGAAAGGAAGCGTTAAAAAATCCATCGTTACCCGCGTACGGCTGGCGTTTTTGGGCGTCTGCCTGTTTTCGTGCGCGGTGGTCTGGAAGATTTCCAACATCCAGTTCAAGGAGGGCGAAAAGTGGCGCGCCCTGGAGCAGGAGCGCCGCGTGGTGTACCAGCCCGTGTTTGCCACCCGCGGCACCATCCTCGCTGACGACGGCAAAAGCATTATGGCCACCTCGCTGCCCTTTTTCCGGGTGGCCTGGGACCCCAGCGTAGTGGACCGGCAGCTGTTCGATAAGCAGGTGGATTCGCTGGCCATTCAGCTGGCGAATTTCTTCGGCGACCGAAGCGTATCGGAGTACCGGCGCAAGCTCAAGAATGCCCGGCTGGCCAAGCCCTCGGTGCGCTACCTGCGGCTGAATTCGCGCCAGATCAACTACCAGGAGAAAAAGGAGCTGGCCAACTGGCCGATCTTCCGGGAAGGCAAAAACAAGGGCGGCGTCATCTTCGAGAAGGTCGACAAGCGCTTCCGGCCGTTTGGCGGGCTGGCGCAGCGCACCATCGGCTTCGTGAACGAGGATAAGAACGGCGCGGGCCTGGAGTTTACCTTCAACCGCCACTTGGCCGGCAAAGACGGCGAGGCCCTGTTCGAGCGTCTGCCCGGCGGCAACAAGCCCATTTACGACGGTACCGAAGTGAAGCCGATTCCGGGCTACGACGTGCAGACCACGCTCGACATCAACCTGCAGGACGTGGCCGAAAATGCCCTCTACAAGTCCCTAGTGGATAACAACGCCCAGTACGGCTGCGTGATTCTGATGGAAGTGCAGACCGGCGAAATCAAGGCCGTGGCCAACCTGGGCAAGGTGGCCGAGG
The DNA here is from genome assembly GCF_027359925.1 of Hymenobacter canadensis. Lineage (NCBI taxonomy): Bacteria > Pseudomonadati > Bacteroidota > Cytophagia > Cytophagales > Hymenobacteraceae > Hymenobacter > Hymenobacter canadensis. The sequence continues at coordinate 340,582 of NZ_CP114767.1, forward strand.
GCGTGTACCGCGAAGACTACAACTACGCCATTGCCGACCAGGGCCGCACCGAGCCGGGCTCCACGTTCAAGCTGGCCTCGATGATGGCCCTGTTCGAGGAAAACCCCGAGCTCAGCCTCGACGACATCGTGGACACCGGCAACGGCCGCATGTACATCGGCGGGGCCGTGAAGACGGATTCGCACGGCTACGGCAAGATTACGGTGAAGCAGGTGTTTGAGAAGTCCAGCAACATCGGGGTGGCCGTGCTCGTGGACCGGCAGTTCAGCAAGCAGCCCCAGCGCTACGCCGAACACCTCAAGCGCTTCGGGCTGCACAAGCCGCTGGGCTTCCAGATGGCCGGCGAGGCGCGCCCCTATGTGAAAGACCCGCAGGACCGCAGCTGGAGCCGCACTTCGCTCACCACCATGAGCATCGGCTACGAGCTGAAGCTGGCCCCGCTCCAGACGCTGGCTTTCTACAACGCCGTGGCCAACAACGGTGTGAAGGTGCAGCCCATGATTGTGCGCGAAATCCGGCAGGCCGATAAGGTGCTGGAACGGTTTGAGCCCACGGTGCTGAACCCCAAAATCTGCTCTGACGAAACGCTGGCCAAGATGAAGGCCATGATGGAAGGCGTCGTTACCGAAGGAACGGCCCGCGGCATCCGCAGCGAAGACTTCACGATGGCCGGCAAAACCGGCACCGCCTGGAAGTTCAAGAACGGCGCCTATACCCGCGTGTATTCCACTAGTTTCTGCGGCTATTTCCCGGCCGACAAGCCCAAGTACAGCTGCATCGTGGTGGTGGACTCGCCCAAGAAGGGCCGCATCTACGGCGCCGACGTAGCCGCGCCGGTGTTCCGCGAAGTGGCCGATAAAGCCATGGCCCGCGACGCCGCCAGCCAGCGCCCCCTGCTGGCCCGCGCCGCTTCGCTGCAGAAAGCCAAGCTGCCCTACGCCCCGGCCGGGATGCAGGACGAGCTGCGGCTGGTGTGTGAGCAGATTGGGGTGAAAAGCGAAGGCGCCGCCCCCGACGAGGACTGGGTGCGCACCCCGCTGGCCGCCGACACCAACGCCGAAACGCTGGCTCTGCAGCCGCTGGCCGTGAAGCCCGGCCGGGTACCCAACGTCACGGGCCTGACCCTGCGCGACGCGCTGTTTCTGCTGGAAAACCGGGGCCTGCGCGTGCGTACCCAAGGCACGGGCCGCGTGAAGGCGCAGTCGGTGGCGGCGGGCACGATGGCGCGGCGCGGCACGGTGGTGGTGCTGGCCATGGAGCCCATCGGGCAGCGCTCGGCCGGCCCCGCGCCGGTAGCGGCCCCGGCTCCCAGCCAGCTGGCGGAGAACAAGCTGCTCACGCCCGTCGACACGGACCTCGATGCCAAAGCCCGCGCGCTGGCTGCCAAAGCCAAAGCCCGTCTGACCGGCACCACGCCGGCCACCGCGGCGCCCGCTAAAAAGAAGCCTGAACCCAAAACCACGGCGCAGCAGCCCGCTGCCACCAAGCCACCCAAGAGCTAGAACAACTCAGCTCCGTCTGCGCCTTCCTCTGCACCCTCTGCGGGCTAAAACCGAAAGAACAACCTTGTCTACCCCAAAAGAAATAACGCCCCCGCTTTTCGCCTTGCTCGCCGACGTCACCGTGACTTCGCAGCAGGGCCCCACCGACGTGCCCGTGCAGCAGCTCACGCTGGACTCGCGGCAGGCGGCGCCCGGTGCCGTGTTCTTCGCGCTGCGCGGTGCTGCCACCGATGGGCACCAGTTTATTGAGAAGGCGGTGGCGCAGGGCGTAGCCGCGGTGGTGTGCGAAGTGCTGCCCGCCGAGCTGAACCCAGCCACCGCCTACGTGCAGGTACCCGACTCGGCCGAGGCCATGGCCCACATGGCGGCCGCCTTCTACGGGCATCCGTCGCGCAGCCTTACCCTGATTGGCGTGACCGGCACCAACGGCAAAACCACCTGCGCCACGCTGCTGCACAAGCTGCTGCGCGAGCTGGGCTACCACACCGGCCTGCTGAGCACGGTGCAGAACCAGATTGACGAGCAGGTGATTCCGGCCACCCACACCACGCCCGACGCCATCCGGCTCAACGAGCTGCTGGCACGCATGGTGGAAGCCGGCTGCACCCACGCCTGCATGGAAGTAAGCAGCCACGCCGTCGTGCAGCACCGTACCACGGCGCTTCGCTTTGCCGGGGGCATCTTCACCAACCTCACCCACGACCACCTCGACTACCACGGCACCTTCGACAACTATCTGAAAGCCAAGAAGGGCTTTTTCGATATGCTGCCCAAAACGGCTTTCGCCCTCTCCAACGCCGACGACAAGCGCGGCATGGTGATGCTGCAGAACACCGCCGCCCGCCGCGAAACCTACTCGCTGCGCAGCGCCGCTACGTTCCGGGCCAAGCTGATTGAAAACGCCGTACACGGTCTGCACCTCGAAATCGACGGGCACGATGCGCAGTTCCGGCTGATTGGGGTATTCAATGCCTACAACCTGCTGGCCGTGTATGGCGCGGCCGTGCTGCTGGGCGAGGAGCCGCTGGAAGTGCTGACCGTGTTATCGGGGTTGCTGTCGGCGCCGGGCCGCTTCGAGCCGGTGGTATCGGGCAAAACCCGCGTGACGGGCATCGTGGACTACGCCCACACGCCCGACGCGCTGGAAAACGTGCTCCAGACCATTGCCGACATCCGCCAGCCCACTCAGCAGGTGATTACTGTGGTGGGCTGCGGCGGCAACCGCGACGGCGCCAAGCGCCCCATCATGGCGCACTTGGCCTGCCAGGGCTCCGATAGGGTGGTGCTGACCTCCGACAACCCCCGCTTCGAGGACCCCAACGATATTCTGGCCCAGATGCAGGCCGGCGTGAAAGTGCAGGACTTGGCCAAAGTCCTCACCATCCCCGACCGGCGCGAGGCCATCAAAACCGCCGTCACGCTGGCTGGGCCCAACGACATTGTGCTGGTAGCGGGCAAAGGCCACGAAACCTACCAGGAAGTGAAAGGCGTGAAAGCCGATTTCGACGATAAAAAGGTCTTGATGGAGATGTTTGAGCTGCTGGGGAAGTAAGTCTGAACGTCATGCAGAGGCGCAGCCGAAGCATCTCGCCAGAAGCTAATCCAGTCATTCCGAGCGGAGCGAGGAATCTCGCTAGTGTGGTAGAATCATCTGGTACACTGGCGAGATTCCTCGCTTCACTCGGAATGACAGTCCTACGGCATCGTTCTGACAGCCAGTACTACACCAAAATCCGCACAAACACAACGCTTGCCTAACCCCGAAAAACCCGAACCTTTGCAGCTTGCCTCCCTTCTGACCGCAACCTGCTGACCTCGCGCCCATGCTGTATTACCTCTTCAACTACTTATACAAAGTGCACCACGTGCCCGGCACGGGGGTAATGCAGTACACTTCGTTTCGCGCGGCGCTGGCCATCGTCACCTCGCTCATTATTGCCCAGTACTTCGGGGCGCCGCTGATCCGGCTGCTGCAGCGCCAGCAGATCGGGGAGAGCATCCGCGACCTGGGTTTGCAGGGGCAGATGGAGAAGAAAGGCACGCCTACCATGGGTGGCCTGATTATTTTGCTGGCCATTCTGGTGCCGGTGCTGCTGTTTGCCAAGCTCGACAACATCTACATCGTGCTCATGATTCTGAGCACCGTCTGGCTGGGCCTGATCGGCTTCGTCGACGACTACATCAAGGTGGTGAAGAAGGATAAGGAAGGCTTGGCCGGCCGCTTCAAGATCATGGGGCAGGTGGGCCTGGGCCTCACGGTGGGCTGGGTGCTGTTCTTCTCCAACGACGTGACTGTACGCCAGTACCTGCTCGAAAACGGCCAGTCGTCGGCCGTGGATGCCAGCACCATCTACCAGGATGTGAAGCTGATGATTACGACGGTGCCGTTCCTCAAGAACAACGAGCTCAACTACGGCGACCTGTTCGCCACGGCCGGCGACTTCTTCAACGAGTACTACGCCTTCTTCTACATCCCCATCGTCATCCTCATCATCACGGCCGTCTCGAATGGCGCCAACATCACCGACGGCCTCGACGGGCTGGCGGCGGGCACGTCGGCCATCATCGGCACCACGCTGGCCATCTTCGCCTTCGTGAGCGGCAACGCCTTGCTGGCTGACTACCTGGATATTATGTTCATTCCGAACTCCGGGGAGCTGGTGATTTTCTGCGCCGCGTTTGTGGGCGCCTGCGTGGGCTTCCTGTGGTACAATAGCTACCCGGCGCAGGTGTTCATGGGCGACACCGGCTCGCTGGCCATCGGCGGCATCATTGCGGTGCTCGCCATCATCGTGCGCAAGGAGCTGCTAATTCCGGTACTGTGCGGGGTGTTTCTGATTGAAAACCTGTCGGTGATGGTGCAGGTGAGCTGGTTTAAGTACACGCGCCGCAAGTACGGCGAAGGCCGGCGCCTGCTGCGCATGTCGCCGCTGCACCATCACTACCAGAAGCTCGGCTACCACGAATCCAAAATCGTGTCGCGGTTCTGGATTGTGGGCATCATGCTGGCTGTCCTGACTTTGGTTACTCTCAAATTGCGCTAATGGAATTTCTCGCAGTGTTCCGCAGTGTTGGCGCAGTGTTTCTCAGTGTTCAGGCGTCAGAACACTGCGAAACACTGCGCCAACACTGCGGAACACTGCGAGAAATCTAACCCAAACAAGTACATGCACTACGTCATCTTAGGAGCTGGGGAAAGTGGGGTAGGGGCGGCGCTGCTGGCGCAGGCCAAAGGCCACTCCGTGTTCGTGTCCGACCAAAGCCCGATTCAGCCTGTATATAAGGAGAAGCTGCACGCGGCCGGCATTCCGTTCGAGGAAGGCCAGCACACGATGGCGGAGGTGCTGAAGGCCGATGAGGTAGTGAAAAGTCCTGGCATTCCGGAGAAGGCGCCCGTCATCAAAGCGCTGCGGGAGAAGGGCACGCCCATTATTTCGGAGATTGAGCTGGCCGGCCGCCACACCAAGGCCCGGTGCATCTGCATCACGGGCACCAACGGCAAAACCACCACCACGCTGCTCACCTACCACCTGCTGAAGGAAGCCGGCTACAACGTGGGCCTGGCCGGCAACGTGGGCTTCTCGCTGGCCGAGCAGGTTATCTACGACCAGCACGACTACTTCGTGGTGGAGCTGAGCAGCTTCCAGCTTGATGACACCTACGACTTCCAGCCCTGGATTTCGGTGCTGCTCAACATCACGCCCGACCACCTGGACCGCTACGAATACTCGCTGGAGAAATACGCCCAGTCCAAGCTGCGCATTGTGCGCAACCAGGACAGCAGCAACTACTTTGTTTACAACGCCGACGACGAAACTATCCAGCGCTATTTCAAGGCGGCGCTCCGGCCCGTGAACCAGCTGCCCTTCAGCCTGCACCACCGCCCCGACTATCAGCTGGGCGCGTACTACATTGATGAGGAGGATGTGTGCGTGGATCTGCAGCCGGGCTACCTGAGCAAGACGGAGGAGGTCAGCATTGCGGCCACGCCACTCATTGGGCAGCACAACCGCCAGAACATGCTGGCGGCGGTGCTCTGCGCCCGCTTGGCCGGGCTGGAAAAAACCCAGATTGAAGCCAGCCTCGGCACTTTCCACAACGCCGACCACCGCCTGCAGCCCGTGGGTGAAATTCAGGGCGTGCGCTTCATCAACGACTCCAAAGCCACCAATGTGGAAGCCGCCTGGTACGCCCTCGACGGTATTCGACAGCCCATCGTCTGGATTGCGGGCGGTACCGACAAGGGCAATGACTACACCACGCTGGTGCCGCTGGCCGGCTCGCGCGTGAAGGCCCTCATCTGCCTCGGCGCCGACAACGAGAAGCTGCGCGAAGCCTTCGGCGACGTGGTGCCGCACCTCGAAGAAACCCGCAGCGTGGAAACGGCCGTGCGCCGCGCCGCCGCCCTGGCCGAAGCCGGCGACGTGGTGCTACTGTCACCGGCCTGTGCTAGCTTCGACCTGTTTAAAAACTACGAAGACCGTGGCCGCCAGTTTGCTGCCGCCGTGGCCCGCTACGCCGACGACCTCACCCAGGAAGAAGCCAACGAGTAACGGCAGCATCTCACGCGCCCCAACCCATCACTCCTCCAATCCACCATCATGGACATCATCAAAAACTGGCTGCGGCAGAACCTGAAGGGCGACCCGGTGCTTTGGGGCATCGTGATTCTGTTTTCGCTGATTAGCATGGCCGTGGTGTACTCGGCCACGGGCACGCTGGCCTACAAAAACGAGCTGCGCGGCCGGGCGGGCTCGTCGGAGATGATCCTGTTCAAGCACACCAGCCTGATCTTCGCGGGCCTGGCCCTGATGTGGCTGGCGCACCGCATCGACTACCGCAACTACTCGCGCCTGTCGCTGTACGCGCTGCTGGCCTCGGTGCCGCTGCTGCTGTTCACCTACGTGCTGGGCGGCGACATCAACGGCGCCTCACGCTGGATGACCATCCCGGTTATCAACCAGACCTTCCAGCCCTCCGACTTAGCCAAGCTGGCTCTGATTACGCACCTGGCGTCCATGCTCAGCCGCCGCCAGCAAAACGTGCAGGACTACAAAACCACGCTGCTGCCCGTGATGGTGTGGGTGGGTGTGATTTGCGGCATCATCATTTTGAGTAACGCCTCCACGGCGTTGCTGCTGTTCGTTACCTGCCTGTTGCTCATGTTTATTGGCCGGGTGCCGCTCAAGCAGATGGCCGTGATGGTGGCCATTGGCCTGGTGGTGGGCGGCGTGGGGCTGGCCTCGGGGCAGCGCTACAAAACGGTGCTTTCGCGCATCGAGAGCTTCACCGACAAAAGCAAGCCGGTGCCGTTTCAGCTGGAGCACTCCTACATTGCCATTGCCACGGGCGGCGTCACGGGCAAGGGCCCCGGCAATAGCACCGAGCGCAACATCCTGCCTCACCCGTATTCCGACTTCATCTACGCCGTCATCATCGAGGAATACGGCCTCGTGGGCGGCGTGGCGGTGCTGTTTCTGTACCTCGCGTTCCTCTATCGAGGGCTGCTGACCGTGGTGAACAGCCACGGCGCGTTCGGGGGGCTGCTGTCGGCGGGGCTGAGCTTCAGTCTGGTGCTGCAGGCCATGGTGAACATGGGCGTGGCCGTGGGATTGGGCCCCATTACCGGCCTGCCGCTGCCCCTGCTGAGCATGGGCGGCACCTCGCTCATCTTCACCGGCATCAGCGTCGGTATTATCCTGAGCGTAAGCCGCGGTGAGCGGGAAATCCGCCCCGTAGTCGGCGAACCCGCCGACACCGTGCGGATTCCAAGGAAGATGGCGTATGCATAGTAAAATGCTGATAGCAGCTGACTGGTATGGACTCAGGTTCGAAATATCGCCTGATGAGCCAGAGGTTGGTTTCTATATGAACGTCTACGACAGCAATGGTAACTGCCTTCGCGACGAACTACAGAACGATGAAGCTACCATCAAAGCAGTTGGACTCGAAGTATATGGCATTCCTTTGAATGCATGGAAATTACAAGAATCAAATCCTGTGGGCACTGCCAATAATTCACTTCGCATTATCATCTCTGGCGGTGGTACCGGTGGTCACATCTTCCCGGCTGTAGCCATTGCTAACGAAGTAAAAAGTAGATATCCAAACGCCGAAATCCTGTTTGTGGGCGCCAACGGCCGCATGGAGATGACGCGCGTGCCGGAAGCCGGCTACAAAATCGTGGGCCTCGATATCAGCGGCCTGCAGCGCCGCCTCACGCCCGAAAACCTGATGTTTCCCATCAAGGTGATGCGCGCCGTGCGCAAAGCCGGCAAGCTCATCGAGCAGTTTCGGCCTGATGCCGTGGTGGGGGTGGGCGGCTACGCCTCTGCCCCGGTGCTGCTGGCCGCCACCTCGCGCGGTATTCCCAGCCTCATTCAGGAGCAGAACTCCTACGCCGGCCTCGTCAACAAACTGCTGGCCAAGCGGGTCGATAAAATCTGTGTGGCCTACGACGGCATGGACAAGTTCTTCCCCGCCGACCGCCTCGTGCTCACCGGCAACCCGGTCCGCACCGAAATTGCCACCGGCAACCGCGCCGAGGCGCTGGCTTTCTTTGGGCTCGATGCCAGCCGGCCAGTGCTGCTCGTGATTGGGGGTAGCCTGGGCGCGCGCACGCTCAACCAGGCCACCGCCGCTGCGCTGCCCCGCTTGCAGGCCGCCGACGTGCAACTTCTCTGGCAAACCGGCAAAGTTTACTATCCGCAGGCCCAAGAGCAGGCCGCTCCCTACGCCGCCACCGGCCAGCACGCGCTGGAGTTCGTGCAGCGCATGGACCTGGCCTACGCCGCCGCCGACGTGGTGGTCAGCCGGGCCGGGGCGCTGTCGGTGTCGGAGCTATGCCTCACGGGCAAGCCCAGCATCCTGGTGCCCTCGCCCAACGTGGCCGAAGACCACCAGACCAAAAACGCTATGGCCCTGGTGCGCAAAGATGCTGCCTTGCTGGTCCCCGACACCGAAGCCGCCACCCGCCTCTACGACGAGGCCCTGGCGCTACTACAGAACCCCACGCAACAGCAGCAGCTGAGCGCCAACGTGCTCCAGCTCGCCCGCCCTGCCGCCACCACCACCATCGTGGACGAGCTGCTGAAGCTGGTAAAGCAGTAGTAACTATATCCCGTCATGCTGAGCTTGCCGAAGCATCTCTACCGCTTCGTTGCAGTGCCAGTTGGTTAGCCAATTGGTTAGCCAGCAGTAGAGATGCTTCGGCAAGCTCAGCATGCCGCTCACCTCATCACTCCATCACCTCATCACCCCATCACTTCACTTGAAACAGCTCGTCTACTTCCTTGGCATTGGCGGCATCGGTATGTCGGCGCTGGCCCGCTGGTTTCAGGCCAACGGCCACCAGGTGTCGGGCTACGACAAAACCCGCACGCCCCTGACCGACGCACTGGAGGCCGAAGGCATTGCCGTGCATTTCGAGGATGCTGTAGACCAGATTCCGGCCGAAGTGCGCCAGAACCCCGAAAATACGCTCGTAGTCCTGACCCCGGCCATCCCGAAAGACCACCAGGAGTGGGCCTGGCTGCGCGAAAACGGCTTCGACATTCGTAAGCGCAGCCAGGTGCTGGGCGTGCTCACGCAGGGCCACCGCACCATTGCCGTGGCCGGCACTCACGGCAAAACCACCACCAGCAGCATGGTGGCGCACCTGTTGCACCACGCCGGCGTACCCTGCGCGGCTTTCCTGGGCGGCATCAGCGTGAACCTGGGCTCCAACCTGCTGCTGCCGCCCGCTGTGGTCCCACGAGTTGCCGAAGGCCTCGTGGAACCACTACCAGAAAACGACCAGCGTGCAGGCATCAGCAACGAGAGTGGCACCACGCCGGCCAACGTCCCCGTTGTAGTGGAAGCCGACGAGTATGACCGCAGCTTCCTGACCCTGCACCCCACCATTGCCATCGTCACGAGCACCGACGCCGACCACCTCGACATCTACGGCGACAAAGAGTCGCTGGTGGAGTCGTTCCGGCAGTTTGTGGGCCAGATTCAGTCCGGGGGCACCCTCATCATCAACCACACCGCCGACCCCAGCGTGGCCGCTTCCGCCCCGGCCGGCGTACGGGTGATCCGCTACGGCTTGTCGCAGGAGCAGGGGCCGGAACTGTACGCCACAGGCATCACAGCCCAGGGCCACGAGTTCCATTTTGATCTGCACGGGCCGTTGGGCACCGTAGCCGGCCTCAAGCTGGCCGTGCCGGGCTTCCACAACGTGGAAAACATGCTGGCCGCCGCCGCTGTGGCCCAGCTGGAAGGGGTGGCGCCCCAGGCCCTGCAGGCGGCTGTGGCGGCCTACCGGGGCGTAAAGCGCCGCTTCGAGTTCATCCTGACGGCCGGCACGCCCGCCGCGCCCCAGGTGTATCTCGATGATTATGCCCACCACCCACGCGAAATCGAGGCCTTCCTGCGTTCTGTGCGGGCGCTCTATCCGGGCCGCCGACTGCGCGTCATCTTCCAGCCCCACCTGTTTTCCCGCACCCGCGACTTCGCGCCGGGCTTCGCCGAAAGCCTGAGTCTGGCCGATGAAGTGGTGCTGATGGACATCTACCCGGCCCGGGAGCTACCCATGCCCGGCGTGACGTCGGAATTGATTTTGTCCCAAATAACCGCGCCCAAAAAATCGTTGCAGACCCGCGACGAAATTCTGGCAAATGCCGAAACAGGCACGGATTTCGACGTGCTGGCCACCGTCGGAGCCGGCGACATCGACCAGCTGGTACCGCGTTTAAAGAATATTTTACATCTTCGTTGGCATGGAACTCAAGCGTAAGGTCAATAACGTGCTGTTTGCAACCGGCTGCCTCGTGCTGCTGGGCGGGCTGGCCGTGTTCGCCGGCGTACGCCAGGCCAGCCGCCCCGTGGGCCAGGTGATTGTGACTATCGGCAACGAGTTCAACAACTTCTTCATCAGCGAGCGGGAAGTAACGGCCCTGCTCACCCGCGACGGCCGGCAGCGCCTGGAGGGCACCACGCCCGACGAGCTCAACCTGCCGGCGCTGGAGGCCCGCCTGAAGGCGCACAGCTTCGTGAAGGACGCCCAGGTGTATCGCGACCTGGCCGGCAACCTGCACGCCGACGTGCGCCAGAACCGCCCCATCGCCCGCCTCGTGCACGCCGACACCCGCCAGGACTGCTACCTCGACGCCGACGGCCACAAGCTGCCGCTGTCGTCGCTGTTCACGGCGCGGGTGGTGCCGGTGGCGCGGCCGGGTGGCCAGCCGCTGTCGGCCGGCTTTTTTCAGGATTCCACCGGCCGGCGCTACCTGGAGCTGCTGCGCTACATCGACGAGCATTCGTTCTGGCGGGCCCAGGTGGCCGAGGTATTCATTGCCCCCAACGGCAAGGTTTCCTTTACCCAGCAGATCGGAGACCAGCAGGTAGAATTTGGTTTTCCTGAGAATATTTCGGAGAAATTTGCGAAACTGATGGTATTTTACCGACAAATACCCCCGGCCCTGGGCTGGGACACGTACCACCGCGTCAACATCGAATTCAAAGACCAGATAATCTGTGAGTGAGATTTTCTTACTCTGTTAGCTTGAAAAGGCTATTTTTGCCTTTCTACACCTGCTCTCCACCGCACCTCTCTGCCAGCTTTCCCCGACATCCTCCCCATGCAGCACGATAAGATTGTAGTCGGCCTCGACATTGGAACCACCAAAATCTGCGCCCTTGTGGGCCGCAAAAACGAATTTGGCAAGCTCGAAATCTTGGGCATGGGCAAAGCCGTGTCGGAGGGTGTCGTGCGCGGTATCGTGTCCAACATCGACAAAACCGTAGACGCTATCAAGCGGGCCATCCGGCAGGCCGAAGAGCAGTCCGGTATCAACATTGGCGTGGTGAACGTGGGCATTGCCGGCCAGCACATCAAGAGCCTGCAGCACAACGGCAGCATCACGCGCGCCTCCGCCGACAATGAAATCACGCAGGAAGACGTGGAGCGCCTCACCGGCGACATGTACCGCCTCGTGACGCCTCCCGGCTCGCAGATCATCCACGTGATGCCGCAGGACTACAAAGTCGACTACGAGGAAGGCATCATGGACCCCGTGGGCATGTCGGGCGTGCGCCTGGAAGGCAACTTCCACATCATCACGGCCCAGAGCACGGCCATCAATAACATCAACAAGTGCGTCACGAAGGCTGGCCTCGAAATCGACAACCTGATTCTGGAGCCGCTGGCTTCCAGCATGTCGGTGCTGTCGGATGAGGAGAAGGAAGCCGGTGTGGCCCTGATTGACATCGGGGGCGGCACTACCGACCTGGCCATTTTCAAGGACGGCATCATCCGCCACGCGGCGGTGCTGCCGTTTGGCGGCAACATCGTGACCAGCGACATCAAGCTGGGCTGCCAGGTGATGCAGAACCAGGCCGAGCAGCTGAAGGTGAAGTTCGGCAAAGCCATTGCCGAGGAAGCTTCCGATTACGAAATCGTGAGCATCCCCGGCCTGCGCGACCGGGCTCCCAAGGAAATCAGCCTCAAAAACCTGGCCTACATCATCGAGGCCCGGATGGAGGAAATTATCGAGCTGGTGTATGCTGAAATCCAGCGCACCGGCCACGCCGACAAGCTGGCGGCCGGCATCGTGCTGACCGGCGGCGGCTCACAGCTTCAGAACCTGGTGCAGCTCACGGAGTACGTAACGGGCCTCGACACCCGCATCGGCTACCCCAACGAGCACCTAGGCAAGAGCAAGATCGAAGCCGTGAAGTCGCCGATGTACGCCACCACGGTGGGCCTCGTGCTGACCGGCTACCGCTCGCTCGATGAGCGCCTGAACCGCAACTACGAGCAGCAGGAGGAAATTCGTCCGGCGGCCGTACCATACTACCAAGCCGCCGCGCCGACTCCTGCTCCGCAGCCCGTGGCCAAAGCGGAGCCCCAGAAGCCTGCTGAGCCCAAAAAACCATCCGGGGCCAGCAAATTCCTGTCGGACATCATTAGCCGCACCAAAGGCCTGCTCATCGACGATTTCGACGATAAGCAGTACTAGTTGATTGGGGTCTTGGAAGAGTAGAAGGTATGGTTGGCAGATCCGCGTCGCGGAACTTTATCGGCCAGAATACTCTATTTCAGAAACCAAGGCCCTAAGCCCCCAAGTCCAAGACCCCAACCAATGAATTATAAATTCGACATCCCGGCGCAGTCCAAGTCCATCATCAAGGTGATTGGCGTGGGTGGGGGCGGCTCTAACGCCGTCAACCACATGTTCAGCCAGGGCATCAAGGACGTGGAATTCGTCATCTGCAACACCGACAAGCAGGCCTTGGCCTCCTCGACTGTGCCCAACCGCCTGCAGATCGGCCTCGACCTGACCGAAGGCCTCGGGGCCGGCGCTAACCCTGAACGGGGCAAGCAAGCCGCCATCGAGAGCCGCGAACAAATCCGGGAGCTTCTCAGCAACGGCACCAAGATGGTGTTTATCACGGCCGGTATGGGCGGTGGTACGGGCACGGGCGCCGCGCCGGTTATTGCCAAGGTGGCTAAGGAGCTGGGCATCCTCACGGTGGGGATAGTGACGGCTCCGTTCATGTTCGAGGGTAAAAAGAAGCGCCAGCAGGCCGAACACGGTATCAAGGAGCTCAGCGAGAACTGTGACACCGTACTGGTGATTCTTAACGATAAGCTGCGCGAGATTTACGGCAACCTGCCCATCCGCTCGGCCTTTGCCAAGGCCGATAACGTGCTCAGCACGGCCGCTAAGTCCATTGCCGAAATCATCACGGTGACGGCCGACGTGAACGTGGACTTTGAGGACGTGAAAACGGTGATGAAGGACAGCGGCGCCGCCGTAATGGGCAGCAGCATCACGGAAGGCGAGAACCGCGCCCGCCGTGCGGCCGAGGAGGCTTTGGCTTCGCCGCTGCTCAACAACACCGACATTCACGGTGCCCAGCGCATCCTGCTCAGCATCATGTCCGGCGACCAGGCTGAGCTGGAAATGGACGAGCTGACCGAAATTACGGAGTGCATCCAAGACAAAGCGGGCCAGAATGCCGAGGTGATTTTCGGCCATGGTATCGACGCCACCTTGGGCCAGAGCATCCGCGTGACGGTAATTGCCACGGGTTTTGCCCGCGAGGCGCATACCATTACGGCAGTGCCGGTGCGGGAAGAGGAGCCGGCTCTGCCGCAGCCCGAGCCGCAGCTGAACGTGTTCAACAAGGAGTCGCTGGACGTTTCTTCGGCTCCGGTGGTGCCGTCTTTCACCAGCTCCCCGCAGCCGGTAGCGGCCACGCCCGAGCCGGTGAAGTTCGACTTGGAAACGTCGCCGTACACGGGGCAGGTGCCGCCGGTATCGGCTCCCTCGTCGCCTGCTCCCGAGCCGGTGGTGTACCAGGCTACCCAGCCGGCGCCGCCCATTGCGGGCCGCCCGGCCATCGACGCCCGCGCCGATGAGCGCCGCCGCCGCCTGCAGGAGCTCAGCAACGGCCTCACCAACGACGCCATCAAGGACCAGCTGGAAACGCCTGCCTACCTGCGCCGTCAGGTGAAGCTGGAAAATGTGACGCCTTCTTCGGAGCGCAACATTAGCCGTTTCAACCTCTCCGACGATAACGAACTGCTGGGCGACAACCGCTTTCTGCACGACAACGTCGACTAGGAAGTCAGTCAATACAAACAAGAAAGGGCCGCTGAGATATTTTCGGCGGCCCTTTCTTATTTGTTCGCATGTTCGATTAGAGTGGTGCCGGCAGGGGCATAGAGTCCATTCGGGAAGTATCGGCGGGGGCGACGTAGCGCGGGGCAGCGGGCTCCCGGTCGGGGCTGAGCTGGTTGTGCGAGGACACCGAGCAGGCACTCAGCGCTAGCCCCGTAATCAGCAGCAAGCCGAGCGTCTGGCCGCAGGCAGGCAGCTGGTAAACGTGTCGTAGAAGAAAAGGGTAGACGGACTTCAAAACGGATTGGAAAAGCGCGGATTCTGGATAAACGTGGAATCGGTGAGCGTTTTGAGGAAGGCGACGAGCTGGCGCTTCTCAGTGGTTGTCAGATCCAGTTTGGTGCCGCCGGTGGTGTTGGAAAGTAGTAGAATGGGGTCGACGTTGGGGCTGTTGCTGAGCATGTGCTCATTGTAATGGTTCACTACTTCTTCCAGGGTCCGGAACCGGCCGTCGTGCATGTAGGGCGCCGTCAGGGCAATGTTGCGCAGGGTGGGCACGCGGAAGCGGCCCCGGTCGGCATTTAGGCCCGTTACGTTGAAGCGGCCCTGGTCGGTGAAGGTAAGGTCGAGGCCGTTGTTGAAGTATTGGGTGGTGCCGAGGCGGCTGGCTGTGAACAGGAAGTTGTTGCCGTTGTGGCAATGGTCGCAGGAGCCGCCGCGGGCCGTGACAATGCCGCCTTCGCCCGGGTGGTTGAAGAACAGGACGCGTCCGGCCCGCTCATCAGCACTAAGCGCAGCTTGCCGCAGTAACGACTTTTCGTAGCGCGAGTTTGACGAAATCAGGGTCCGTTCGAACTGCGCCAGCGCCTTGAGGACGTTGGCTTCGGTGACAGTTGCGGAGCCGAACGCCTGGGCAAACAGGGGCGGGTAGAGGGCAGTCTGCTGCAGCTTGCTCACGCCCACGGCCAGCGACTGGTGCAGCTCCACCGGGTTTTCGATGGGTGTGCGGGCCTGGGCTTCGAGGGTCGTGGCCGAGCCATCCCAGTTCAGGTTGGGCTCCCAGAGCAGGTTCACCAGCGACATGGTGTTGCGCGGATGCGGTATGCCATCTACCCCAACCGCGCGGGTGCGCCCATCGGTGAAGGCCTTGCTTTGCTGGTGGCAGCTTCCGCACGACATGGTGTTGGTGCTGGAAAGCCGGGTTTCGTAGAACAGTTTACGGCCCAGCTCAATGCCTTCCACGGTGAGGGGGTTGTCGGCGGGCAGGGTCACGCTCTGGGGCAGCTGCGAGGGTAGCACCAACGTGTAGGGCGTAGCCGGGGCCGGCGGCGGATTAGGCGGGGCCGGATCGTCCGGGTCTTTACCGCAGGCTGCTGCCAACAGCAACAAACCGAACAGCGGCAAGCAGAAGCGCAGGCGGGTACTCATCAGCAGCAAATAGAAAGCGAGGAAGATGACGTTCAAGATACGGAATATGCCTTCAACGTATCAGTCGGCCTGTTTCGTTTCCCGGAGCAGGCCGCGCGGCTCCGGCGGGAGTGTCTGCGCGCAGTTTGCGTACTTTGGGGCCGCCTACCGCAGTGGGGGCGTGTTTTAGCTGACATGATTATCCAGCCCGGAGCGCTGTTGCGCGAATATCGTTTGCTGCTGCTGTTCAGCTTCCGCTGGTTGCTGCTGAGTGCCATCGTCGGGGGGCTGGCCGGTACGGCATCCGCGGGCTTTCTGGTGGCGCTGGATTTCGTGACCAGCTGGCGCGAGCTGCATCCCTGGATTATTGCGCTGCTGCCGGTGGGCGGCCTGCTGGTGGGGCTGCTCTACCACTACTGGGGCAAAAGCGTGGAAGGCGGCAACAACCTGCTGCTCGACGAAATCAATCGGCCCACCCAACTCGTGCCGCTACGCATGGTGCCGCTGGTGCTGGTGGGCACGCTGCTCACGCACCTGTTTGGCGGCTCGGCGGGCCGCGAGGGTACGGCCGTGCAGATGGGCGGGGCCCTTGCCGACCAGCTCAGCCGCTGGCCGCGCCTGGTGCGGCGGCGGGAACGGCGGTTGCTGCTGCTGGCCGGGCTGAGTGCCGGGTTTGCCTCGGTATTCGGGACACCGCTGGCCGGGGCCGTGTTTGGGCTGGAAGTGGTGCTGCTGGGGCGCCTGCGCTACGATGCGCTGCTGCCCGCCTTCCTGGCCGCCGCCGCCGCCGACTACGTGACGCGGGCCTGGGGTGTGGGACACACGGCGTATCCGTTGCTGGCGGTGCCGGCCATTGCGCCGCTGCCGCTGCTGAGTGCGGCGGCAGCGGGCGTGGCATTTGGGCTGGCTGGGCGCTTGTTTGCAGGAGCTACGCACGTAGTATCGGCGTTCTACAAGCGCCTGATTGCCTGGCCGCCGCTGCGGCCGGTGGTGGGTGGGGCCGTGGTGGCGCTGCTGATTTGGGCGTCCGGCACCACGCGCTACAGCGGGCTAGGGGTGCCCACTATTGTGCAGGCGTTTCAGGAGCCACTTCCGGTCTACGTTTTCGCCCTGAAAATTTTGTTTACGGCCCTTACGCTGGGGGCCGCTTTCAAAGGCGGAGAAGTGACGCCGCTGTTTTTTGTGGGCGCCACGCTGGGCAACGCCTTAGCGCTGGTGCTGCCGCTGCCCATGCCGCTGCTGGCCGGCCTGGGTTTCGCGGCGGTGTTTGCCGGGGCGGCCAACACGCCCCTGGCCTGCACGCTGCTGGCCATGGAGCTATTTGGGCACGAGTGCGGCCTTTACGCCGGGCTGGCTTGTGTGGTGAGCTACCTGTTTTCGGGGCACCGGGGCATCTATGGCGCGCAGGTGGTCGGCCAAGCCAAGCACTGCCTCTGGCAGCGCCAACAGGGCCGCCGCCTGCGGGATTTGTTGTGATAGAGTGATGGGGTGATGGAGTGATGAAATGAGAACGTCATTCCGAGCATGCGAGGAATCTCGCAAGCGTAGTAGTTCGGGTCGTCCCAACGTCAGCACGCGAGATTCCTCGCAAGCTCGGAATGACGTTCTCACCTCATCACCCCATCACTTCAATAGATACTTGGTTTGCTTGATGCTGTAGCCGACGGCCAGCACTAGGCGGCCGGCGCTGGCGGGGTGGTCGGTGGGGGCGGTGTATACGGGAAGCTGCACGCTGGCATTCAGCGACAGGTTTTTGTAGTACACATCCAAGCCGGGGCCCAGCAGGGCGTTGTTCATGGCATGCTCGCCGGTGAGGCGGCCTTCGAACATTTCGCCTTTGGTTTTCTCGTAGAACAGCTGCGCCGACGGGTATAGCTGCCAGTTTTCGCTGAGCGGCACCCGGTAGAAGAGGTTGGCAAAAGCAGCTACACCGGGGGCCAGGCTTTCTTGAAACCGGTTGCTGGCTCCGCGGCGGTAGCTGGTGTTAAGGCTCAGGCCGAAGCTGCGGTAGCTGCCGATGTAGTTGGCGTACACGAAACCGTCGGTGGTGCCGGTGCCGGGCTGCGTGAGGGTAGGGTAGCGCCGGCCGGCTGCGCTGCTGCGTTGGAAGCTGCCGGTGGGCATTTTCAGGCCGCCGCCCACAATCAGGCGGCTCTGCACGCCGGCCGTTTCGATGTTGCGCAGCAGGTGGTAGCCCGCAAAAACCGTCACGTCGCCGATGCCGCTCAGGTTGAGCTGCCGGCCGTTGATCTGCGATGTGTTCATCACGTAGGGCACGAAGGCGTTCAGCTCCAGGCGCTTGGCCAAAAAGTATTTGCCCCGCAGTTCTATTATCCGAAAGGCCTCGAAATCCGTTGGGTCGCCTTTATGGGAATGCGTGTAGTCGTTGTCGGCGCCGTTGAGTGGTTGGGCCAGTAGGGGCCGGGCTCCGGTTGGGAAGAACTGCGGGTCTTGGCCCAGCGCCTGGTAGCCGTTGAAGATGCGGTAGCGGTGCATTAGCGAAAAGCTGCTCTGGTTGTCGTAAGGCGTGATACCCATAAAGCAGCCGCAAATGTCGCAGGCCATACTGGTTTGAGCCAGCAGTAGCGCCAGCCCCAGCAGTAAAAGGTTTTTCATCGAAAGAGTGAGAAGGAAAGCGGCTGGCTCAAGCAAATCGGCCTAAGCCGGCCCACATTGCCAATACATGGCCGTCAGATTGAAGCCGCAGGCCACCGTAAGCTGCCTGCGACCTGCCGGCCGGAAAAAAATAGGGGCACGTTATTGCTCGGAAAGCTGCGGATTACGCAGAAACTCCTCGTCGGTGAGGGTAGCCAGAAATGCCAGCAACTGGGTGCGTTCCAAGGCCGTGAGCGGAATGCCCGGCGCCTGCCCCGGCCGCCGCAGCTGCGCATCCAGCGTGCCCGATTCCACCATGCCGTGGTCGTAATGGTCGAGCACTTCGCCGAGGGTGGCAAAGCGGCCATCGTGCATGTAGGGCGCGGTGTGCAGCACGTTGCGCAGGCTCGGTACCTTGAAACGGCCCACATCAATGCTGCGCCCGGTGATGTGCGCCCGTCCCGAATCGGCGGAAAAGCGGCTGTCGAGCCCGTTGTTGCGGAACGACTCGTCGGTGAACAGCTCGCCGGCGTGGCAGCTGCCGCACTTCTGGCGCAGTACAGCCAAGCCGCGCAGCTCCGGCTCGCTGAGGGTGCCGCCCGCTTCTTGCCGCGCATACCGGTCGTAGCGGGAGTTGGCCGAGGTGAGGGCGGCCGTGAACTGCGCCAGCGCCCGCAGAAACTGGTAAGAGTCGATGGGGCCGCGGCCGCCGAACACCTGCGCAAACCGGCGCTGGTAGCTGGCATCGGCATTGAGCTTGCGCAGCACGTTGTCGAGCGTTTCGTCCATCTCCACGGGGTTGGTGATGGGGGCCAGCGGCATGGTTTCAAGGTTGCTGGGGCCGCCGTCCCAGAAGAAGTTGGGCTTCCAGCGCAGGTTTTGCAGGGCCGGCGCATTACGCGTCCCCAGCAGGTTGTCGACGCCGTGGCTGAGCGTGTGCCCGGCGTGCGCGAAGGCCACAAACTGCTGGTGGCAGCTGCCGCACGACACTTCGCCGGTGCGCGAGAGGCGCGGATCATAAAACAGCGTCCGGCCCAGCTCGAAGGCGGCGCGGGTAGGTGGGTTTTTCTCCGGGCTATATACCGGCACGGGGAAGTTGCCCGGCACCAGGGTGCCGGGCACTTCGCCCACGGGGTTCACGTCGGCATCGGTCTGGCAGCCGCTGGCCAGCAGTAGTAGCAGCGCATAGCAGCGCAGCAGCGGCTTCATAGGAGTCAGCACCGCGTCCGGCCTAGTTGCCGTGGATGTGGTCGACGGTGAACATGCCGGCCGCCTGGTTATTGGCAACCAGCACCGAATTCGGCCCGCCCATGGTATTGCTGACCGTGGCAAACCGGATGGTAGTGGGGCCCGAGAACATCTTCAGCACGTTGGCCTTGAAGTGCACTTCGGGCGTCCGGCCGTCGCGGATCTGAATACTGGCCCCATTCAGCGTGGGCGAAACCGTCCGGATGGTGTTGTTGGGGCTCTTGAAGCCGCCAATGTGAAACACGATAGCGCCGTTGCTTGTCTGCGGCGAGCGGCCTTCCAGCTTGGTGTAGATGTAGCCCGAGTTCCAGTTCCAGAACATGTCGCCGGGGGCCAGGGCACCGGTTTGCACGCCGGCCACGTTGCGGGCGCTATCTACTCCAATCGTGAACGTAAGGCCGGTGTAGTCGCCGGTCGGGATGTTGGAGATGGAAAAAGTTTTGGAAGTCGGCAGCGCTTCATCAATCAGGTAATAGCTCTCGGGCTGCGCGAACTCCGTGCCGTCGGCCTTTTTGAGCTTAATGTTGGAAATATAGTAGCGGAACGTCGTGACGGTGAACTGGTCGCCGGCGGGCGTCAGGTAGGGCGTGGCACTGCTAAGCTGTAGGGGCGAGGTGCCCACCACGTTTTCAAATTCCAGGTTCATCTGGCCCAGGGCTGGGCTCTCGTCGTCATCCTTGTCGCAGGAGGAAAGCGAGGCAGTGGCAGCAAAAAGGGAAAGGCACAGGATGGCGTTTTGCAGAAATTTCATCTTCTCAAGGGCGTAAATCAGGGGAAATACAAACAACGTAGCCTCTCCCGGGCAACAGCTGGGAGTACGCTACAACAGACTGAAGCCAGGAAAACAGGCTCCGTCAGGTTGGAAATCAGGCCCTGAAAGCCGGAGGATGAAACACGCCGTGTACCGGCGAAAAGGCATACAACGCAGAAGCCGCCGGCGCATAACGTCGCGCCGACAGAAGCACCCGCACAGGTATGGCTACCCGGAACTGGAAGGGTACTACCACTTCATACTTCATTTTGGCGAAGCCGGCGCCGGGTGCTTTGCTCTCCGTATCGGAGGCTTTGCGCAGCTGCTTGGCCAAGTGGCATTTGCCGTTGCAGTGCAGCTGAGGCTTGTCCTTATTGACGCAGAACAGCGCCGTGATGCGCGCCTTGTGCACCTGATAGTCCACGACAATGACCTCCCGACTAAACGTCTGGAGCAGCATCAGAGTAGCCAGAAAAAGGGCCAACAGGCGTGTCATGGCAAGGGGGAACCCAGCGTGGGTAGCGGCAAATGTACGCGCCACCGCCTGAACTACCGAGACAGGGCAGCGCTATGTGCTAGCTCGTAACCAGCTGAGCAGCCTGCTCGCGCAGCAATTGGGCGTAGAATTCGTTGGTCAACTCACCTTCGGCGGTCAGGTGCTGATCAATGAACGGCAGGCGCACGCGGGCCGGCACTACGGTGGTATTGAGGTACATGAGCACGTCGGTGAGGTGGCTCAGGGCCAGCAGACCGCCCTGGGCGCCGGTTCCCAGTCCAATCAAAGCCGCTTTTTTGCCCCGGATGCCGCCCTTGTAGGGCAGGCCGTCAATAAACGTTTTAAGCACCCCCGGAAACGAGCAGTTGTACTCCGGCACCACAAACACCAGCTTATCGGCCGCCGAAGCCTGGTCGGCCAGCCGGTTGAAACCGGGGTGCCGGCCGGTGTTGGCGTACAAAGCCGATACGCTGACGTCGGCGGGTAGCTCCACCAAATCCAGAATCTGGTGCTCGGCCTGCAGGTCGGCGAGTAAGCCGGCGTAGAGATTGGCAATGCGCCGGGCGCGGGAATCGGGGCGGTTGGTACCGACAATGATGGTAATCATGGGAGGAATTAGAAAGTAAGAAGTAGAAAGCAAGAATTGATAGGTGGCCCTTTTTTGCGCAGGGGCAGAATTCTTGCTTTCTAATTGCCGGGAAAGGCGTCAATAAAAAAGCGAACCGGCAAGCCGGTTCGCTTTTTTATTGACGCTGATACTACTAACCGAAAACCTTACGCGAGGTTATTGGAAGTTGCTTTGGCGGCCAGGAATTCGCGGTTCAGGATGGCAATGTTCTCCAGCGAGATGCCCACCGGGCACTCCGCCGCGCACGACCCGATATTGGTGCAGGCACCAAAACCTTCCTTGTCCATCTGCGCCACCATGTTTTCCACGCGGGTTTTGCGCTCCACGTGGCCCTGGGGCAGCAAAGCCAGCTGGCTCACCTTCGCTGAAACGAACAGCATGGCCGAAGCATTCTTGCACGAGGCCACGCAGGCCCCGCAGCCAATGCAGGTAGCGGCTTCGAAGGCGCGGTCAGCAATTTCCTTAGGAATCGGAATTTCGTTGCCGTCGGGGGCGCCGCCGGTGTTCACGCTCACGTAGCCACCCGCCTGAATGATCCGGTCGAAGGCCGAGCGGTCTACGCTCAGGTCGCGGTTCACGGGGAAGGCATTGGCGCGCCAAGGCTCGATGGTGATGGTGTCACCATCCGAGAACTTGCGCATGTGCAACTGGCAGGTGGTCGTGCCGGTCTCAGGACCGTGAGCACGGCCGTTGATGAACAGGTTGCACGAGCCACAGATGCCTTCGCGGCAGTCGTGGTCGAAGGCAACAGGCTCATCACCTTTGCGCAGCAGGTCCTCGTTAAGCACGTCCAGCATCTCCAGGAACGACATTTCGGGCGAAATATCCTTTACCTGGTAATCTACAATCGCGCCAGCGGCAGTACGGCTTTTCTGCCGCCACACCTTCAGCGTGAGGTTCATCGGTTTGGCGTTGGGGTTACTTCCGGCCATTGTATTTCAAGAGTATTGAGTAGTGAGAATGTAGTAGGGGAGGCGCAAACGATGCTGAGCAGGCTTTATTTCGCCCACTCAGCATCACATTTTCACTACTACTTGTAGCTCCGCTGCGTGAGCTTTACGTTTTCGAACGACAGTTCTTCCTTGTTCAGGATTTCCGGCTGGTTGTCGCCGTTGTACTGCCAAGCGGCTACGTAGGCGTAATTGTCGTCGTCGCGCAGGGCTTCACCCTCAGGCGTCTGGTACTCCTCGCGGAAGTGACCACCGCAGCTTTCGTTGCGGTCCAGGGCGTCGTCCATCATCAGCTCGCCCAGCTCCAGGAAGTCGGCTACGCGGCCGGCTTTCTCCAAGGCCTGGTTGAGCTCGGTTTCGGTACCGGTCAGCTTCAGGTCGCTCCAGAATTCCTTGCGCAGCTTCTGAATCTCCGCTTTGGCATACTTCAGGCCTTCGGCGTTGCGGGCCATGCCGCAATACTCCCACATCAGGTGGCCCAGATGCTTGTGGAAGTCGTCGGGCGTGCGGGTGCCGTTGATGCTCATCATCTTCTGTACGCGGCCCCGTACTTCAGCTTCAGCTTCCTTGAAAGCCGGGTGCTCCGTCGTAACGGGTTTAGGCGCCGTAGAAGCCAGGTAATCACCAATGGTGTAAGGGATTACGAAGTAGCCATCTGCCAGACCCTGCATCAGGGCCGAAGCGCCGAGGCGGTTGGCACCGTGGTCGGAGAAGTTGCACTCACCCGTGGCGTACAGGCCGGGGATGGTGGTTTGCAGGTTGTAGTCCACCCACAGGCCGCCCATGGTGTAGTGCACAGCCGGGTAGATGCGCATCGGCTGCTGGTAGGGGTCTTCGTCGGTGATTTTCTCGTACATGGCAAACAGGTTGCCGTACTTCTGGCTCACCGCATCGGCTCCCGTACGCTTGATAATGTCGGCAAAGTCGAGGTACACGGCCAAGCCGGTTGTACCTACGCCACGGCCTTCGTCGCACATCTGCTTGGCATTGCGCGACGCTACGTCGCGCGGTACCAGGTTGCCGAAAGCGGGGTATTTGCGCTCCAGGAAGTAATCCCGGTCGTCCTCAGCAATTTCCGACGCTTTGATTTCGCCTTTGCGTATGCGCTCGGCTATTTCTACCGTCTTGGGCACCCATACGCGGCCGTCGTTGCGCAGCGATTCCGACATCAGCGTGAGCTTCGACTGGTATTCGCCGGAAACCGGGATGCAGGTGGGGTGAATCTGGGTGAAGCAGGGGTTGGCGAAGTAGGCACCGCGCTTGTGGGCACGCCACGCCGCCGTAGCGTTGCAATACATGGCGTTGGTGCTCAGGAAGAACACGTTGCCATAGCCGCCAGTGGCCAGCACCACGGCGTGGGCCGCGTGCTGCTCAATTTCGCCCGTAATCAGGTTGCGGGTGATAATACCGCGGGCTTGGCCGTCAATGACTACCACGTCCAGCATCTCGGAGCGGGTGTACATCTTCACCTTGCCGTAGGCAATCTGGCGCGACAGGGCCGAGTAGGCGCCTAGTAGCAGCTGCTGTCCGGTCTGGCCGCGGGCATAGAACGTGCGGCTTACCTGGGCGCCCCCGAAGGAGCGGTTAGCCAGCAGGCCGCCGTATTCGCGGGCGAAGGGTACACCCTGCGCTACGCACTGGTCGATGATGTTCACCGATACCTGCGCCAGGCGGTACACGTTGGCTTCGCGGGCGCGGTAGTCACCACCTTTGATGGTGTCGTAGAACAGGCGGAACACCGAGTCGCCGTCGTTCTGGTAGTTTTTGGCGGCGTTGATGCCTCCCTGCGCAGCAATGGAGTGCGCCCGGCGCGGCGAATCGTGGTAGGTGAAGGCTTTTACGTTGTAGCCCAGCTCGGCCAGCGAAGCGGCGGCAGCGCCACCAGCCAGGCCGGTGCCGACTACAATCACGTCGTACTTGCGCTTGTTGGCAGGGTTGACGAGCTTGACGTTGAACTTATGCTTTTCCCACTTCTCGGCCAAGGGACCTTCGGGAATTTTGGACTCCGGAAACATAGGCGTGTTGAGATGGAGTTAGTTGAAAAAGTAGAAGTAAATCGGCATTGACGCAAAGCCGGCGCAGACGACAACCGAAAAGACGATACCCAACAGCTTGACAGCGGGCGTGTATTTGCGGTGGGTGAGGCCCAGCGTCTGGAAAGCACTCTGGAAGCCGTGCAGCAAATGGTAGAGCAATGCCAGCTGAGCCAGCACGTACAGGGCCACGTACAGCGGGTTGTGGAAGGCATCCACCACCAGCGCGTAAGCGTTTTCGTTGCCCTGCGAGTCTTTGATTGGCTCGCCGAAACGCAACGTGCCGAAGAAGTTGTAGAGGTGCACAATCAGGAAGAACAGCACGATGCTGCCCAGCACGG
Source organism: Hymenobacter canadensis (assembly GCF_027359925.1). Lineage (NCBI taxonomy): Bacteria > Pseudomonadati > Bacteroidota > Cytophagia > Cytophagales > Hymenobacteraceae > Hymenobacter > Hymenobacter canadensis. Next base: position 365,141 of record NZ_CP114767.1, read on the forward strand.
CCATGCTGCGGGCATGCCAGGGGCTGTTCTGCTCAATGTGGTCGGAAACGTAGTTGGTGCCGCGGGCGGCTTTGTTCTTGAGGGCCAGCGTCAGGCCTTCGTAGATGTGAAAGCCAAAGCCCGCTACCAGTCCGATTTCCAAAATCCGGATGATGGTGTTGTGACTCATAAACTCGGAGTAGGCATTGAATGCCAGACCGCCGTCGTTTTTGAATAATTGAAAGTTGCCGGCTAGGTGTACTACCAGAAAAGAGCACAAAAACAGGCCGGTGGCGGCCATAACGATTTTGCGGCCGATGCTGCTGGAAAACGTGTTACTAATCCAACTCATAGGAGCGAGAAAAAGGGTTTGGTGGGGTCGGAGAATCAGCCAAAGGTACGGGCCGACCCGCTAGGAAACAATCCAAATAAAGTCGCCACTTTAGCCGTTATCTTCCATGAATCTATCCGCCCGGAATACCGTTAGACGTTCTGGTGGATAGGCTTCGGGTGAGTAACCTCTCAGGCAGGATTTTTGTTGGACTGTTACTGTGATTTTACTGGCTTTCCTGGACCAGGCATTTGTTTTTCTTTTACTGCGCAGATCTATGACTTCTCCCTTACTATTCTGGCTGGCACGGCGTGGGTCGTTGCTGGCGCTACTGGTGGCCCTGCTGGCCTGGGTTACGCCTGAAGCGCAGGCCTCCCACCTGCGCGCCGGCGACATTCAGGCCAAGATTGACACTACTATTGGGCCGGGCTTCAATCCCAACCGGGTGTTCTTTAAAATGATCCTGTTCCAGAAGACGCCTACCAATACCATCCCCGATGAGCGTACTGTCACTATCTTCTTCGGTGACTGTAGCGCGCCGCAGGTGATTCCTCGTCAGTCGGTGACGGTAATTAACGGCGAAACCAACCGCAACGTGTATGTTTTTGAGCATACCTATAATGCGGTCGGGACATATACAGTGACATATATAGGAGAGAACCGAAACGGAGGCGTACTGAACCTGGCAAACTCAGATCAACAGAGTTTCTATATTTCTACAACATTCACGATTGATCCGGGTCTGGGCCGCAACCGCTCAGCCATCCTGACCAAGCCGTCTATTGACAATGCGGCTGTGGGGCAGGTTTTCCTGCACAATCCTTCTGCATTCGACCCCGATGGTGACTCGCTTGCTTTTGTGCTGCGCCCCAGCCAGCAGGTGCCGGGTGGTATCAATGGGCCTGCCGCGCCCTGTTTTGTTCCCGTTCCTACTAATGCCACAGGCTATGTATTACCCAACCAGCTCATAGGTACAAATAATGGTCAGCAGGTGCAATATAGCGACCCACCCAGCGGCAACCCCGATGGTGTGCCAGGCGCTCAGTCTATTTTTCAGCAAAACCCGGTTACGGGCACTATCATTTGGAATTCGCCGGGTACGGTAGGGGAGTATAACGTAGCGTTTGAAGTGCAGGAATGGCGCCGCACGCAGTTTGGTCGGCGGCGGGTTGGTACCGTGATTCGCGACATGCAGATCAACGTGCGCGGTACCGCCAATCAGCGGCCTATCCTGACCATTCCGCCAGATATCTGCGTGGTGGCCGGTACGCTTATTACGGGCAACGTGACGGCGACGGATGCTGACCGCAATCCGGTGCGGATAACGGCCAACAGCGGCATTCTGCCCCCGGCCACGTTCACGCAGACTTCGCTAGGCCCGCCCACGGCCGCCGGCACGTTCCGCTGGACGCCCGACTGCAACAACATTGCCGCGCAGCCAACCCGCGTGAGCTTCACGGCCGAAGACCAGCCCACCGGCAACAACCCGGTGCTGATTGACCAGCGCATCTGGAACATCACCGTCATCGGGCCGGCGCCGCAGAATCTGCAGGCAAGTCGGTTAGGCAACAACACCGTGCTGACCTGGGACCGGTACATCTGCCAGCGGCCGGGCGCCAGGATTCTGATTTTCCGCCGCGAAAATTCCAGTGGCTTCACGCCGGGCCCCTGCGAAACCGGCATTCCGACCTCGGCCGGCTACACCCTGATTGAGACGCTGACGTACCCAACGCCGCCGGCCACTGGTGACCTGCTGTCGTACGTGGATACCAACAACGGCCTGGGGCTGCAGCGGGGTAAAACCTACTGCTACCGCATCTATGTGGAGTTTCCGTTGCCGGCCGGCGGCAAAAGCCTGGCCTCGCAGGAAGCCTGCGTGAGCTTTGCAGGCCGCTCGGCGGTGTTTACCAACGTCACGGTGGATGCTACTTCCACCACGGCCGGGCGCATCACGGTGAAGTGGACCCGGCCCGGGCCCATCAACACCTTCAATGCGCCGCTGGTATACCGGCTGCTGCGCGCCAACGGCCAGAGCAGCACAGCTACGTTCACGGAAATTGCCCGCACCGTAGACCGCCCCAACGACACGGTGTACGTCGACAACAACCTTGATACGCAGAACCGGGCCTACATCTACCGGCTGGAGTTCATCAGCAACACCACCAATCAGCCCGGCTCCGGCACCGTGACGGAAACCGCCACGGCCGCTTCAAGTGTGCGGGTAGACGGCACGCCTGATCCGCAGAACAACCGCATTTCGCTGCGCTGGACCTACAATGTGCCGTGGGACAACAGTCGCCGGCCGGCCACCATCTTCCGCCGCGACCCGGGCGCGGGCAGCCAGTTTGTGCAGATTGCCACCGTAACGGGCACGACCACCGGTGGCACCTATGTCGACCAGGGCACCACGGCCCGGCCGCTGGTGAAGGGCCAGACCTACTGCTACTACGTCTCGACGAATGGCACCTACAGCAACCCGGCCATCATCGACCCGCTCATCAACCTGAGCCAGGAGCAGTGCATTGCCCTGCGCGCCATTCCGTGCCCGCCGGTGCTGAGCCTCAAGCGCCCCAACTGCGACAGTCTGGCCACGCGTCTGTTCGACCTGCCCGCTACGCCCGCTTCCGGCCCGATTTATACCAACGTGCTAAGCTGGACTCTGGGCGCAACGCCGCCCGACTGCAGCCGGGCCATTGCCTCGTACAACATCTACTACGCGCCCAATGCCACGGATTCGCTGACGTTCCTGACCTCGGTGCCCGGCAACCAAATGAGCTACCTGCACCGCAACCTCACCTCGGAGGCCGGCTGCTATGCCGTGCAGTCCGTGGATTCAAGTGGCACGCGCAGCGTACGCAGCAATGTGGAGTGCAAGGACGACTGCCAGCTGTTCCTGCTGCCTAACGTCTTCACCCCCAATGGCGACGGTCTCAACGACACCTTCCGCCCCAAGGTGTTCACCCCAATTCGCCGTACCAGCTTCCGGGTATTCAACCGCTGGGGCGTGAAAATCTACGAGAGCGACAAGGAGCCGCTGATTAAGTGGAACGGCGGCAGCCGCGCCGAAGGCAGCTCCGGCTCGACGACAGTGGAAGGCGTTTACTTCTATCAGGCCGATGTAGAGTTTGGCGACGTCAATAACACGAAACGCACCTACAAGGGGTGGGTGGAAATCAGCCGCTAAGGCTCACGGATTAGCACAGATTTTAGCGGATTGCCGGGCGCCTCGTTGGGGCGCCCGGTTTTTTTGTGGGCTGGAAGAGTGGCCGGACAAGAACGTGAACTGGTGTTGCTGGGTGGCTGTACTGGCGTCAGAAGACATTTTTGTGCAGCTTGCATCCGATTTTTCTCCCACCCGCCCGGAAAAGCAGACCCGGATAGACAGGCCCCGCCAGACACCCGCAGCGCTAAGGGCTCCGTCCACGAAATCCGTGTAATCCGCTAAAATCCGTGCTAATCCTTGATCCTTTGAAAGCAGTAATTTTCCCCGGCCAGGGCAGCCAGTTCAGCGGTATGGGCCGCGACCTGTACGAGCAGCACCCCGAGGCCAAGCGCCTCATGGACCAAGCCAACGACATCCTGGGCTTCTCGCTCACCGACGTCATGTTCTCGGGCTCCGAAGAAGACCTGCGCCGCACCGACGTAACTCAGCCGGCCATCTTCCTACACTCGGTGGCACTGGCCGCCGTGCTGCCCGATTTCCGCCCCGATATGGTGGCGGGCCACTCGCTGGGCGAGTTTTCGGCGCTGGTAGCGGCTAAGGTGCTGCGTTTCGAGGACGCGCTGCAGCTGGTAGCCCAACGCGCCAAAGCCATGCAGGCCGCCTGCCTGGAGCAGCCCGGCACCATGGCCGCCATCCTGGCCCTCGACGACGACACCACCGCCCGCATCTGTCAGGAAATCACGGCGGGTGGCAATGTGGTGGTGGCAGCCAACTACAACTGCCCCGGCCAGCTGGTGGTATCCGGCTCGCAGCGCGGCATCGAGCTGGCCTGTGAGCAGCTGAAGGCCGCCGGCGCCAAGCGCGCCCTGCCGCTGCCGGTGGGCGGGGCTTTCCACTCGCCCCTGATGCAGTCGGCGGAAGCGGCCCTGGCCGAAGCTATTGCCCGCACGACGTTCTCGGCCGGCATCTGCCCAGTATACCAGAACGTGGATGCGGCCCCGCACACCAACCCCGACGAAATCCGGGAAAACCTGGTGCGCCAGCTCACGGCCCCGGTTCGCTGGACCCAAAGCGTGCAGCGCATGGTGCAGGATGGCGCCACTGAGTTTATGGAGTGCGGCCCCGGTAAGGTGCTGCAGGGCCTTGTGAAGAAGATTGCGCCGGAAGTTGCTGCCAACTCGGCGGTAGCATGAGGTTGAAGGCGGGCTCGGGCGCGGCCACCGGGAGCAGCGTTCGGCGCTATGTCGGCAGGCTGCTCCCGATGGCTTTGCTGGGCATCCTGAATGCCTATGCTATGGGTTCCGGGCCCGCCCAAACGCCGGATTCGCGCTACTACCTGGCGGCAGCTCACAGCTGGGCCACCACCCGCCACCTGCTCAATCCGGATGGCACGACCTACGTATTCTGGGGGCCGCTGTATCCGGTGCTGCTGGCTGCTGCTGGCGCAGTGCGTACGCCGGCTCTGGCGGTACCAATGCTGCATGCCGTGTGTCTGCTGGGGAGTTGGGCCGGCTGGACCTGGCTCAGCAGGAAGATGCTGGGCACGGATGCCGCCTGGCCGGCCGTGGTGCCGTGGGTGCTGGCGTTCAGCACACCGTGGCTGATGGCGGCTAAGTTTATCTGGGCGGAATCCGTGTTTCTGCTGCTGTTTACGGCGTATGCGGCGGCCCTGTACGGCTACCTGACGAGCCGGCAGCACCGCTGGCTGGTGCTGGCTACGGTAGCCGGGTTTTTGCTACCGCTGCAGCGTACTACCGGCCTGTTTCTGCTGGCCGGCACCGCCGTTGGGCTGCTGGTCGGCTATGGCTGGCAGCAGATGGGCCGGCGGCGGGGCATCCTGGTCTGGCACCTGCTGGCCAGCTTGTCGGGCGGCGTGGCTTGGCAGGCCTGGGTGGCCCGCTCGCAGCACGATGAGCCACTGGTGGTGTACGCCAAGGCTGCTTGGGGCCTGCAGCCGCTCAGCGACTTCAGCTTCGTGCTGACGCGCTGGGTGGTGCCGCTGCCAGTGCCTGCCGGCTCTGTGTCGTGGGGCTTCCTGCTGGCCGGCGCGGCACTGCTGGGGCTTCTCGTACTGGGGGCCGGCAATCTGGGGCGGTTCGGGTGGGTGCTGCTGATAACGGTGGCCACGTACATCGGCTGGCACGTGGTGGCGCACGTGCTGAGCCGCGGAGCCGCCGGCCTGCACGATGGCGAACGATACGCCGGCGCGGTGTTCGGGCCGGTTGTGCTGCTGCTGTCTGGGGCTATTCGGGCGTTGGCGGGCCGGCATCCGCGCTGGCTGTTGGTGGTGCTGTTACTGTGGCTCATGTATCCGGCCGCCCGGGCGGTTCGCAACAGCCGTTTTCTACATCAGCTGCCAACTACTCTCGCTGCAGCCGCGGAATAGCACTGCCAAAAAATGGTAGCCTGCAATGCCGGCATACGCTGGCTACTGCCGCTGCACCGGCAGCTTGTCGGGACACGCGGCCAGCAGCTCGGCTACCGTGCACTGCAAGGTTGGGTGCCAGATTGCACTGGCAATTTCGGCCAAAGGCGCCAGCGCAAACCGGCGCTCCGGCAGGCGCGGATGCGGGATCTGCAAGTCCGGCAAGTCTACTATCTCCTGCCCGTAGAGCAGAATATCTACATCGAGGGTGCGGGCCCCCCAGCGCACCTCCCGCACCCGGCCGGCCTGCTGCTCGGTGGCCAAACACACCTGCAGCAGGTGAGTAGGGGAGAAGCTGGTCTGGATGCTGAGCGCCTGATTGAGAAACGGCGGCTGGTCTTCCACGCCCCAGGCGGCGGTTTCGTAGAGGCCGGAAGCGGCCACAACGGGGCCGGCTGCTTCGCTCAGATACTGTCTGGCTTCCTGCAGAATCGTGGCCCGGTCGCCGAGGTTGGAGCCGAGCAGGAGGTAGGCGATAGGCATAACAGCTACCATGTACTACAACACACGCCGCAGAAAATCCGCCGTGGCTTCGGCGGCCTGCAGCGCCTCCGCGGGTAGCTCCGCTTTCGGCCAGGGATGCGCGCCGCCAAAGTTGTGGGTGACATCGGGCAGCACCTGCAGCTCGGCCGTGGGCTTCCAGCTGTGCAACTCGTGGGCCCGCGCCAGGAGCACGGTTTCGTCCTGGTCGCCGTGCAGGATGAGCAGGGGCTGGCGCAGCTTGCGGCGCAGGTTGTGGCGGATGTCGAGGCGCAGGCGGTTCTGGTGGTAGTCTTCCACAATCTGGTAGTGCATGGGCAGCTGCTGACCGGTACGCGAGTTTTCCACGTGAAAAACGCCCTGCTGCTGCCACTGCTGCATCAGCGGCTCGGGCCAGCCCGGGTTGACGTTGCTGATGGCCGCCCACGTCACGACGGCGCGCACGCGGGCATCCTCGGCCGCCTTCAGCAGCACCAGCCCGCCGCCCCGGCTGTGCCCGATGAGGGCCAGGCGGGACAGGTCCATTTCGGCCGCGGGCACGGGCGTTTGCTCTTGCAGCAGGCAGTCGAGCAGCGCGCCGATGTCGTCGAGCTCCAGGCTGAAATTATTTCGGCCGAAGGCTTCCAGGTCTTCCAGGTCGCCGGTGCCGCCCACCACGAGGCCATTGTGTGAGAGGTTGAGCTTCACGAACACAAAGCCCTGTTCGGCAAACCAATCGGCCAGCACGTTGAAGTGCCCCCAGTCCTTGAATCCCTTGAAGCCGTGCACAAACACTACTACCGGCTTGGGCTGCCCGTCGGGCATATAGCGGGCATCGGCCAGGAAAGGCCGGCTGTGGCGGGTGCAGGCGAGCGGAAAGTCGAGGCGAACAGGCGGCTGGGGCATGCAGCGAAGGTAAGCGGATTGGGGGAGTGTTGAATGGGCGGCCGGGTGAATGGCCAGTGTCTCAGACCGCCTCCCACTTGCAGCAATCCGGCAGTTCACCTGTTTATTTGTTCAACACCACCCTAATCTGCCCATTCGGCCACCCATTCATCCAAAAATTGAACAATCCACTTACCTTCGCAGCGCCCAAAATACCCGCATGACCATAACGCTGGACCAGATACAGGCGCCTATTGCCGCCGAAATGACGGAATTCGAACAGAAATTCCGCGCGTCCATGCAGACCAAGCAACTGCTGCTGGACAAGATTATGGGCTATATCGTGAAGCGCAAGGGCAAGCAGATCCGGCCCATGTTCGTGTTCTTCACGGCCAAAATCAGCGGCGGCGACCCACTGCCGGAAGCCTCTTTCCGGGGCGCGGCCCTCATCGAGCTGCTGCACACGGCCACCCTCGTGCACGACGACGTGGTGGACGAAAGCAACTACCGGCGCGGTTTTTTCAGCATCAATGCCCTCTGGAAAAACAAGATTGCCGTGCTCGTCGGCGACTACCTGCTGAGCAAGGGGTTGCTGCTGAGCCTGGAAAACGACGACTACGAGCTGCTCAAAATCGTGAGCAACGCCGTGAAGGAGCTCAGCGAAGGCGAACTGCTGCAGATTGAGAAGGCCCGCCGCCTCGATATTACCGAGGACGTGTACTTCGACATCATCCGCCAGAAAACGGCCTCGCTGATTGCCTCCTGCTGCGCCGTGGGCGCGGCCTCAGCCGGCGCCGATAAGGAAACCATCGAGCGGGCCCGCCTTTTCGGGGAGAAAGTAGGCATGGCTTTTCAGATCAAAGACGACCTGTTTGACTTCGGGACGGCCGAAATCGGCAAGCCGGTGGGCATCGACATCAAGGAGAAAAAGATGACGCTGCCGCTCATCTACGCCCTCAGCCAGGCCGACTGGCTCACCAAGCGCCGCGTTATCTACAACGTGAAAAACAACGATGGCCGCAAAGACCGGGTGCAGGCCGTCATCGAGTTTGTGCAGCAGTCCGGTGGGCTCGATTACGCCATTAAGGTGATGGAGCGCTACCGCGACGAGGCGCTGGCCGTGCTGCACACGTTTCCGGCCTCGGCCTCGCGCACGTCGCTGGAGCAACTCATCAACTACACCATCGAGCGGAATCACTAATTGACCACGAATTAGCACGAATTTAAGCGGATTTCACGGATTTTGTGGACGATTGATGTTCGTGTAAAACAAAAGAGGCTTGCCAACTGGCAAGCCTCTTTTGTTTGTAGTGCAAGTGGAAGTCAGGCGCCAGGAATCAGCGCCGTCCACAAAATCCGTGAAATCCGCTTAAATCCGTGCTAATCCGTGGTCAATTAGTGATTCAGTTGGTAGGACACGCTACCGGGGGCTACTTCCGAAACGTCGAATTTTACGCCCTCGAAGGTGCTTTTGACGGTGATTTCGTGGGTCATGTCGCAGCCGGGGCACTTCACTTCTTCTTTTTCGTACTGGCCGTCGTCTTCCATGGAATTGGCTAGATGGTCGGGGGCGGGCACGCCGAGCGAGTCGGTGAAGACTTCGGTGTGGCACATGTTGCACTCAAACTTGAGGCCTACGGTGTGGCCCTGCAGGTCGGCAAGGGGAGCAAGCGTGTCGGGGTTCTGTTGAATCCACATAAGCGGGCGTAGGTTTGGTTGTGGGAGAAAGAGTGGGGCACCCGGCGGAGCCGGGCAATGGGTTGTACGGCGAGAAGGGCTGGCAGGGTTGTGTACCGGGCCCGCAACAATCGGGCGGGCATGGCGCGCAACTCAGCTTGCCCGCACCCGGCGAAAAGCCACCCGCCGCCACGTGCCGGCTACCACCCAACCGCGCCGACGCTGTATATTCCGGGGCCCAACCCCGGGCCTGCCTGCTTTCTATGTCCGAAATTCCTGATCTGCCGCTGTCGGAGCTGGCCGGGCCGCTGCCGCGCGTACCCCGCTGGCGCACCCTGCTGGGCTCCCTGGCCATGGCCCGCCAGCCCATCCGCAACCTCGACCGGGCCCTGTCGCACCACGGCGACACGGTAGGCCTGCACCTGGGCGGCGTGCGGCCCTGCATCGTCACGCGCGACCCGGCACTGGCCCAGCATATCCTGCAGAAAAACCACCGTCGCTACCTCAAGTCCGACCTCACGCACGGCCTGATCCGGTACCTGGGCCGCGGCCTGCTCACCAACGAAGGCGCCGACTGGCTGCGGCAGCGCCGCCTGATTCAGCCCGGCTTCCACCGGCAGCGGCTGGCGGCCCTCACGCGCCTGATGCAGGCTGCCGCCGAGGAGTGGAGCCAGGACCTGCGCGCCCGCCTGGCCGCGGCCGGCGGCGGGCTCACTGTGGATATTCACGCCGAAATGACCCGGGTGGCGTTCCACATCATCGCGCAGGCCACCTTTGGCACCAGCATGACTGATGCTGAGCGAAACCGCCTGTCGGATATCCTGACCCGCATTCAGGCCTTTTACGTGCGCACCATCCGGCAGCCCTACCTGCGGCCTTGGTTTACGGCGCGCGGCACGTTCCGCCAGCACGATGCCCTCAGCCAGGAGCTGCGCGAGCTGGTACGCGGCTACATCCGCCGGCGCCAGGCCGCGCCGGGCACTCCGGCTTCACCTGAAACAGCAGCCCCTTTCACGAATAACTCGCCGCCTGTCACCCCAACACTTCCCGACGACCTGCTGCAGATGCTGCTGGATGCCCGCTATGAGGACACCGGGGAAGGTATGAGCGAGGAGCAGTTGCTGGATGAGGCCAACATCCTGCTGTTGGCCGGCCACGAAACCAGCGCCAATGCCCTGAGCTGGATGCTGTATCTGCTGGCCCGGCACCCGGAGGCTGCCGCGCAGGTGCGGCAGGAGCGGGCCGCCGCCGGCCTCGCCCAGCGCCCACCCGAATTCGCGGAGCTAACCCAACTGCCATACTCAATGCAGGTGGTGCAGGAAACCATGCGCCTCTACCCGCCCGCCTGGATTCTGGACCGCGTGGCGCTGGAGGACGACGAGTTTCGGGGCCTGCCCATCCCGAAAGGCACGCTGTTTTCCATCTACATCCACGGTATCCACCGCCACCCGGGGCTTTGGCCGGAGCCCGATGCATTCCGGCCCGAGCGGTTCGCGCCCGGCCAAGAGCCGCCCATTCCGGCCTATGCCTACCTGCCCTTCGGGGGTGGGCCGCGGCTGTGCGTGGGCAGCCACTTCGCCCTCACCGAAATTCAGCTGGTGCTGCTGGAAGCCCTGCGCCACTTCACGTTTGCGCCCATTTCCGAGGCGCCGGCCGGTACTGATCCGCTGATTACCTTGCGCCCCAAGGGGCCGCTGTGGCTGGCCGTCAGCAGCGCCTGAGCCCCGTCCTGCCCATTTCCTGCCAACTGCTGCCATGACGCCGCCTCTGCTTACTCTGCTCGACACGCCCGCCGTAGCGGTGCCCCGCCTCGAAACGCCCGACCTGCTGCTGCGCTGCCCTCTGCCCACCGACCTGCCGGAGTTTACGGCCCTGCTCAACGATCCGGCATTTTACCGCTTCCTGGGCAACAAGCCCCAGACCGAGGAGGAAGTGTGGCGGCGGATGCTGGGCCAACTGGGGCACTGGGCCATGTTTGGCTACGGCGCCTGGTCCATTGAGGAAAAAGCCACCGGCCGCTACTGCGGCTCCGTGGGCTTCTTTGATTTTCAGCGCGACCTGACGCCTTCGCTCAAGGGCACGCTGGAGGCCGGTTGGACCATTGCCCCGCGTCTGCACGGCCGCGGCTACGCCAGCCAGGCGCTGCAGGCGGCCCTGGCCTGGATTGAGCCCCGCTTCCCCCACGCCCGCCTCACCTGCCTCATCGACCCCGACAACGTGGCCTCCCTAGCCGTAGCCCGCAAGTTCCACTTCCACGAATTCGCCCGCGCCACCTACCACGGCGAGCCCATTGTGCTGCTGGAAAGGCTCACGGATTTTTCCGGATAGGGACGGATTTATCGGATTTCGTGGACGATTGATGTTCGTGTAAAACAGTAAAGGCTTGCCAACTGGCAAGCCTTTACTGTTTGTAGTGCAAGTGAAAGCCAGAAATCAGCGCCGTCCACAAAATCCGTGAAATCCGCTTAAATCCTTTCTAATCCGTGATCCTTATTCCGCCAGCAGCTGGTCGATGGTTTTGTTGAATTCGGCCACTTCCTGCGCGTAGTACTTGCCGGTGCCGGGGCCCGAGTAGCCGGTGTGGATCTTGCGCACCTCGCCTTTCTTATCCAGGAAAATGGTGGTCGGGAAGGCAATGACCTTCTGCAGCTGCGGCAGCGACTTGCTGGCCTCCGCCGACGATGCCTGCCCGGCCACGGCTAGGTCGTAGCCGATGTTCATGCGCTCTTTCATCTTCAGCAGCTTCTGCGAAGCTACTTTCTGGTCGGTGGTGCGCTCGTAGCCCAGCCCGATGATTTCCACGCCGCGCTGCTTGTTCTTCTCGTACCAGGGGGCCAGGAAGTTGGTTTCGTCCATGCAGTTGGGGCACCACGAGCCCAGCACCTGCAGCACTACCACTTTGCCTTTGTACTTGGGGTCGGAAGGGGAGATGCTGCCGCCTTCGTAGATGCTCGGAAACTTGAAATCCAGCTTTTTCTGGCCGGGCTTCATGCCGGTCAGGGCGTTGGCGTCAGGCAGTTTGGCGTTGGGGTCCAGCGTGGCGGTCCAGGTTTCGTGGCCCGACTTGCCGCTGTAAAAGTCGCCTTGCAGCGCATTTCCTTGTTTCTGCGCCGTGAACAGGAAACCGTGGCTGCCATCGAAAGTCGAGAGTTTCAGCGTATTCCCATCGGCCTGCCCCGCCAGGTAGCGGTAGTCGCCGGTAGATGTCAGGAACGTGCCGGCTACGTTCGGGCCTTCCTGCTTGAAAAGCCCAACGGCCGGATACGTTTTGCCGTCGCTGCCTTTGAACGTGACTTTCCAGGTGCCGTCGAATGATTCCACCTTCTGGTCGGCCATCACCGGAAACAGCGGCTCGGCGCCCTTAGTGGCCGCAAATGCTACCCGGTACGGCTCCTTGCCGTCGTATTTCACCCAGGTGCCTTTGAGCTTGTCGGCGCCATCGGCGCGCACCACCAGGGCGGCATCGAACACGCCCAGCCGAATGGTGGTAGAGTCACCAGCGGTGCTGATTTCGTCGAGTTTGAGGCGTTCTTCGCCGTTGCGCAGCGTCACGGTGGGCTTGCCGCCGTCGGTGGCTACGTCGAACAGAAACGGTATTTCCTGGCCCTGGGCCGACAGTACGCCGCGCCAGGTGCCGGCCGAAAGCGCCGTAGCGCCGGCCGTGCCGGCCGCTTCGGTAGCGGCCTGGTTTTCAGAAGTAGAGGAATTGGGCTGGCAGGCCACGGCGGCCAGCGCGAGTCCGGCCCCGAGTACTGCCTTGCGAATGTCAATGGCAACGGGCATACAAAAAAGGGTTAAGGTGATTCGGGGCTAAACTACAGTAGCGCCGAATTAGTTTACAGTGGAATGGCCGCGAATGTAGCCCAACTTTGGCCGGCGTCGGCTGGAATCATTCTAAATGCCAGTGGCTATTGGCTTCCGGCCACCGAAAAGTTGGGCTGCGCAACGACCGGTACCTATATTTGCGTACCTGTCTTTGATAGGCACGTTCTCTCCACTTTTTCCCTTTTGAATTATGGCGTTTGACTTAGAAATGATCAAGGCTGTGTACGCTGGCATGGGCTCCCGCATCGAGGCCGCCCGTACCGCCGTTGGCCGCCCGCTTACCCTCACCGAAAAAATCCTGTACGCTCACCTGTACGGCGGCACGGTTTCGCAGGCGTTTGAGCGGGGCGTTTCCTACGTCGACTTCGCCCCCGACCGTGTGGCCATGCAGGACGCTACCGCCCAGATGGCGCTGCTCCAGTTCATGCAGGCCGGCAAGCCCCAGGCCGCCGTGCCCAGCACCGTACACTGCGACCACCTGATTCAGGCCAAAGAAGGCGCTACCGAAGATTTGGCCATCGCCAACTCCGAAAACAAAGAGGTCTACGACTTCCTAGCTTCGGTTTCCAATAAATACGGCATCGGCTTCTGGAAGCCCGGCGCTGGTATCATTCACCAGGTAGTGCTCGAAAACTACGCCTTCCCCGGCGGTATGATGATCGGCACCGACTCGCACACGCCCAACGCGGGTGGCCTCGGCATGATTGCTATTGGCGTAGGCGGCGCCGATGCCGTGGACGTAATGGCCGGCATGGCCTGGGAGCTGAAGTTCCCGAAAGTAATCGGCGTGAAGCTGACCGGCAAAATGAACGGCTGGACTTCGGCCAAAGACGTTATCCTGAAAGTAGCGGGCATCCTGACCGTGAAAGGCGGCACTGGCGCTATCGTGGAGTACTTCGGCGAAGGCGCTAACAGCCTCTCGGCCACCGGCAAAGGCACCATCTGCAACATGGGCGCTGAAATCGGGGCTACCACCTCGGTGTTCAGCTACGACGAGAAGATGGGCGACTACCTGCGCTCCACTGAGCGGGCCGACATTGCCGACCTCGCCGCCGGCGTGGCCCAGCACCTGCGCGCCGACGACGAGGTGTACGCCAACCCCGAAGCTTTCTACGACCGTCTCATCGAAATCGACCTGAACACGCTGGAGCCTTACGTGAACGGTCCGTTCACGCCGGACGCCGCCTGGCCGATTTCGGAGTTCGCCGCCGCCGTAAAGGAGCACGGCTGGCCCGAGAAATTGGAAGTGGGCCTGATTGGCTCGTGCACCAACTCCAGCTACGAGGACATCACGCGCGCCGCCAGCATTGCCGGCCAGGCCGTGAGCAAAGGCCTGACGGTTAACGCCGAATTCACCGTAACGCCTGGCTCGGAGCTGGTGCGCTACACCGTGGAGCGCGACGGTCTGCTCGACACCTTCGCCCAGATGGGCGGCGTGGTGCTGGCCAACGCCTGCGGACCGTGCATCGGGCAGTGGGCCCGCCACACCGACGACCCCAAGCGCCGTAACTCCATCATCACGAGCTTCAACCGCAACTTTGCCAAGCGCAACGACGGCAACCCGAACACCCACGCTTTCGTGGCTTCGCCTGAAATCGTGACGGCCTTCGCCATTGCCGGCGACCTGACGTTCAACCCGCTCACCGACACGCTGACCACCAAAGACGGCCAGCAGGTGAAGTTCGACGAGCCGCAGGGCATTGAGCTGCCGCCCGCTGGTTTCGCCGTGGAAGATGCCGGTTTCCAGGCGCCTGCCGCCGATGGCTCGGGCGTAGAGGTGCTGGTAGCAACTACCTCCGACCGTCTGCAGCTGCTCGACCCCTTCAAGCCGTGGGAAGGCACCGACCTGAAAGGGTTGCGCCTGCTCATCAAGGCCCAGGGCAAGTGCACCACCGACCATATTTCGATGGCCGGCCCGTGGCTGAAATACCGCGGCCACCTGGACAACATCTCCAATAACATGCTCATCGGGGCTACCAACGCTTTCAACGGTGAAACCAACGCCGTGAAAGATGGCTTGACGCAGGGTACGCCGTACTCGCCTGTGCCCGCTGTGGCCCGCAACTACAAGGCCCAGGGCATCGGGTCGATTGTGGTAGGCGATGAGAACTACGGCGAAGGCAGCTCGCGCGAGCACGCCGCCATGGAACCTCGCCACTTGGGCGTGCGTGCTATCCTGGTGAAGAGCTTCGCCCGGATTCATGAAACCAACCTGAAGAAGCAGGGCATGCTGGGCCTCACCTTCGCCAACAAGGCCGATTACGACCTGATTGAGGAGGACGACACGTTCGACATCCTCGGCCTGACGGAGTTTGCCCCCGGTAAGCCTCTGCAGATCCGTCTGCACCACGCCGACGGCGACACCGACCTCATCACGGTGAACCACACCTACAATGAAGGCCAGATCGAGTGGTTCAAAGCCGGCTCGGCCCTGAACCTGATCCGTCTGAAGGAGTCGGGCGAAGCCCAACTGTCGCAGAAGTAATTCCGGCCTCGGCCCGCAAGTGAAAACGGCCGCTTCACAATGGGGAGGCGGCCGTTTTTTTGTGCCTTATCAGGACGAAACGGCGCCGCAAACCGGCTGAATCTATGCTGAAATGTAGTACTTGTAAAGTCTGAATATCTGACTGAAAACAGCTGCAACGAGATTTTAAAGCAGATTTTCGAGTACGTTAGAAGTCCTGAAAACGCAATAATTCGGGTGCAGGAGAGGAGGGCGGTGCGCTATACTTGTCGCAGCATATCAGTCCGGAAGACTGGTAGCAATTCTCACCGACATACGCTCCTGCCGTGCTTCGCCCCGCCTCCCGTCTGCCACTCGCCCTGAAAGTGCTCTTCACCGCCTTCCTGGCCGTGATGGTGCCGGTGTACTGGTACAACTATGGCCCCAGCAACTTCCTGTACTTCTGCGATATATCGTTGCTGCTCTGCCTGATCAGCGTCTGGACTGAGAAGGCCCTGCCGGCGTCGATGGCGGCGGTGGGCATTCTGCTGCCACAGGTGCTCTGGTGCGCCGATTTCGTGGGCGAGCTGCTGGGCGTCCGGCTGCTGGGCATGACCTCGTACATGTTCGATGAAAACCGCAGCCTGTTTCTGCGGGGCCTCTCGTTTTTCCACGGCTGGCTGCCGTTCCTGCTGGTGTACCTGGTGCGCCGCCTCGGCTACGACCGGCGCGCCCTCTGGGCCTGGACGGGCGTGGCCTGGGGCCTGTGCCTGGTAGCGTACTTCCTGCTGCCGCCCGCCGGCGCCATCATGCCCGACCCGAAGATTCCGGTGAACATCAACTACGTGTTCGGCTTCGATGATGTGGCCCCGCAAACCTGGCTGCCGGCCCCGGTGTACCTGGTCTGCTGGATGCTGGCGCTGCTGGTGGTCGCCTATCTGCCCACGCACTTCGTGCTGCGTCGCTGGAGTGCCCGCCGCGCTTACAAGGGATTGACAAGCGAGCTGGCTATGATAAGAGTGAGCTAAGATTCTACCGCCTGCTCCGCCTGCGCCTCCTGGGGCTTCTGCACCAGATAATAGTACAGCAGAATCACGAGGCCCGTCAGGAACGGCAGCAGCGCCAGATGCTTGCCAGTAACGTTGCCCCACACCCGCACGGTATCGAAGCCCAGAAACTCGCTGACCATCCAATAGGAGTTGGCCGAAATCCAGAACACGATGGCTAGGTTGTGGGCCAGCTCTGAGGTGACGTGCCGGGTGCGCCAGGTGATAACCAGCGCAATTGTCAGGGTCGGGAAAATCATGCTGATGCCCAGCGGTTTCCAGAGCATGCACCAGCCGATATCCTTGAGTAGCCAGAACAGAATGTGCAGGTTTTCCATGCGGCGGTACGGGGCCGGAATGGTGTACGTCTGGTCGTCGGGCTGAGGCATGGCAGAAGGAAAGTTGCCAAATATAGGCCGGCAACGGCTTTCTTTGCGCTCTTTCGTATGAGGGGTCATTTCCCTTCTTTGCTCACTCTGTCCCTCGTTGCCACATGCCCGTTACGCTGAAGAAAATAGCCAAAGGAGCCGCCTATGCCGGCGGCAGTATACTCGGCCTGCTGGCGCTGTATGGCGTGGCTGCGGTGGGGCTGTCGGCCGTGCCAGTGGGCGAGCGTGGCCGGCCCGCCCCCGATAGCGTGGAGGTGTATATCCTCTCCAACGGCGTGCACACCGACATTGTGGTGCCCGTGCGCAGCCCGCAGATCGACTGGACCCGGCAGATCCGCTACGCCGACACGCCCGCCGCCGACCCGAGCATGCAGTTCGTCGGCTTCGGCTGGGGCGACAAGGGCTTCTACCTCGACACGCCCACCTGGGCCGAGCTCAAGCCCAGCACGGCCTTCAAGGCCATGTTCTGGCTGGGCGAGTCGGCTATCCACGCCACGTTCCACCACCGCCCCACCGAGGGCAAAGACTGCGTCCGGCTCTACCTGTCGCGCGCGCAGTATGCCCGCCTGATCGACTTCATCCAGCAGAGCTTCGACTACGACGCACAGGGCCGCGTGGAGCACATTGCCGGCCACAGCTACGGCCAGTTCGACGCGTTTTACGAAGCCCGCCGCACCTACAACTTGTTCTACACCTGCAACAGCTGGACCAATGAGGCCCTGAAGGCTGCCGGCCAGCGCGCCGCCTTCTGGACACCCTTCGACGCCGGAATTTTCTGGCACTACCGGGAACGAGGTGTAACCGAAGGCGGAAGATAGAAGTCTGTTTAACAGATAATTATAAAGATAGGCGATGAAAATATCCCGCTCCGCCTATCCTTCAGGGCCGAAAAACGTATAATGCGACTATGATAACCTACGACGAAATCTTCGAGAACAACCGCCAGTGGGTGGAGTCCAGCACGGCTGGTAATGTGGACTTCCTTAAGCACCTGGCCTCCGACCAGAAACCGGACTACCTCTACATCGGCTGCTCCGACTCGCGCGTGACGGCCGAAGAGCTGATGGGCGTGGCGCCTGGGGAGGTATTTGTGCATCGCAACATAGCCAACCTGGTCATTAACATCGACCTGAACGCTACGTCGGTGATTGAGTACGCCGTGGCTCACCTAGGGGTAAAGCACATTGTGGTGTGTGGCCACTACGGCTGCGGCGGCGTAAAGGCCGCTATGCAGCCCCAGGACCTAGGCATCATGAACCCGTGGCTGCGCAACATCCGCGACGTGTACCGCCTGCATCACGCCGAACTAGATAAGATTGAAGACACCACGGCCCGCTACGACCGACTGGTGGAGTTGAACGTGCAGGAGCAGTGCGTCAACGTCACGAAAATGGCTATCGTACAGCAGACCTATCTGGAAAAGGGCTACCCAACGGTCCACGGCTGGGTATTCGACCTGAAAACTGGCCTGCTGAAAGACTTGAACCTGGACTTCGAGCACATCCTGCACGATATTCAGGAAATCTACAACCTTGGCGACCAGGTGATGTTCGGGGAAGGCAAAAAGACGCCAGCCATTGAAATTGGGCAGGAAGCCAAGACCGATGTGCAACGTTAATATCTGGCTTTAGGGCCGCCGACAGCTCATTACTAACCAACAAGATGAAGCCCGACTTCTCCACTATAAACAGCGGGGAGGTCGGGCTTTGTGGTGGAGAATGAGGACGGCTAGTTGAGCCACACCTGCGCCACTTTCTCGAAGCGGTGGCGGGCAAAGGCGCCATAGGGGCGCTCGGCATAAAAGCCCAGCACATGCACCTGCGGCTGGCCGGTACGCACGTTGCGGCGCATCTGTACTGGATAAACGCGGCCAGCTTCGGGCCAGTCACCTACGTGGTCGGTGGGGCGGCGCGAGGCGTCTATGCAGCGGGCATACAGCTGCACGGGAGGCGAAACGGGGAGCTTTACTTTCGACATATCCAAAGATAAGCATATCTACTGCTTTCCAAAAATATTAGTCTTGTATTATCAGGTGATTATTGCCGTTTAATGCGGATTTAATTGAATTTTAAGGTTTGTTAAGACTCTTTAATCTGCTGCCGCATTTATCCTTTGGTATTGCGTTGAATCAGGGTTTTTGCTAAATAAATTAGTAAAAATGCATGTCCCGCAGATGCAGTTGATTGCCGCTCGCAGTTTCTGCCAAATGCTCCGGATAGCGGTACGCCAGAGCTGGCAGGGAACTATGGAACGGTGCGCTCAGGCTTCATAAATACCACGACACCTAAGCCACTGGCAACGCCTGTACTAGGCGCGTGGGTGCGGCTGCCGGCAACTGCCGAGCAGTATCCTAAGGCTGCACCAGCAGCTGCCGCGTCAGCTGGCCGGCGGTGCCGTGCACCCGCACCAGATACAGGCCGGCGGGTAGGCCACTGGTATCCAGAGTGGTAGTGGTGCTGCTGAAATTGGTCTGCTGCACTGCCTGGCCTAGGGTGTTGAGCAGAAGTACCTGATGGCCGCCAAAGCTGGCCGGCACTTCCAGCCGTACCCGCCCGGTAGCTGGGTTGGGGTAGAGTTGCCAGGCGCTGGCCGCCAGCGCCGGCCGGGTGGGCAGCAGCAGGTTGTAGCGGGTCTGGGCCGCGTCGGCGTCGGCTTGCAGCTGCGCCAGGCTGGGCGCGGCCAGCACCGCAAACGCCACGATGGCCGAGTCGGTGGGGGCGAGGCGGGGCAGGGCGGCGCCCAGCACATGCGCAATGTCGGTGCCGGCGGGCAGGCCGGTGGTGGGCCGGCGGGTGCCATTGCTCAGGGTCAGGTATTTCTCGGCCTTGCTGAAGCCGTTGGACAGCTGCACCGGGCTGCCGGCCGGCGCATTTACATCGATGGC
This sequence comes from Hymenobacter canadensis, assembly GCF_027359925.1. NCBI lineage: Bacteria > Pseudomonadati > Bacteroidota > Cytophagia > Cytophagales > Hymenobacteraceae > Hymenobacter > Hymenobacter canadensis. The sequence goes on from NZ_CP114767.1 coordinate 384,647, forward strand.
GTAGGCGGTAGCCTTGCCGCCGCTCAGCCACTTCAGGCCCACGAATACTTCCGGGCTGCTGGCATCGTAGGTGTAGCTCAGGCGGCGCACCGAGTCCCAGGCCACCACGTTGCGGGCATAGTCCGGCACCACGTCCCAGTCCATGAACAGGCCCGCGTAGAGCGGCTTGAGGGTGTCAGGCGTCATGTTCCGCAGCTGATACTCCAGCACCACGTAGTCGCGGTGCGGGGCCTGGGCCCAGGCGTAGCCGCGCTGGCGCACCTGCACGCCCACGGTGCGGTTGCGGGTGGCAGAGGGCAGCGAGTCCTGCAGCAGGTTGCTGGCTTCCTGGTCGGCGCGCAGTGGCTGGCGGCGCAGGGTGGCCTGGGTGAGGCGGAAGAAATCGGCGTCGGGCACGTTCCGCTCATTGCGGAGGCGGCTGGAGACGCGGTTGGGGCCGGTGGCCAGCAGCAGCCCACCCTCGTAGAGCAGCGGCGCGCCGCCCCGGTACGTCACACCCTCGCCCAGATCAGACCCAATACCATCGTAGCCGAGGCTGCCCCGGCTGGTGAGCGTCAGGGCCAGGTCGCCGGCATTGAGCACCACGTAATCGGGGTTGAGCAGCAGCGTGCCATACTGGTCTTCCTGGTAGCCGGTGGCGGCATCCTCGAAATGATAGCGCAGCACGGCGCGGGTGTTCAGCGGCACCGCCGCCGCTACGGCCAGCCGGAACGGCGCCGCCGTGTTGGTGGCGCGGGCCAGCGTAGCCAGCGCGCCTGCCCCAAACGTGCCCTGCCGCACCGTAAGAAACGGCGAAAGCGACGTCACGGTGAGGGTCAAATTCTGCACCGGCAGCAGCAGGTTCTGCACTTCCACCGCCAGCCGGATAGTGTCGGTAGGCTGGTAGGCCCCTTTGGCGGGGCTGAACAAACGCTGTGTGAGACGGGTCGCCCGCTGATCGTTGGCGCGCACGGCCCGCAGCATGTTGAGGCGGCCGGTGCCCAGCTTGCCGGCGTAGGCGGCGTTGCCAGGCAGCGCGTCGATGTTGTCGGTGGTGCGGCGTAGCTGGGCGCGCACCTGAGCGGCTGAGAGCTGCGGAAACCGCGCCCGCACCAGCCCCGCCGCGCCCGCCACCAGCGGCGCCGAAAACGAGGAGCCCGTGGCTGGAATGTAGTCGGAGTCGGTGTCGCCCCACACGGTCAGCACGTCGTCGCCGGGCGCTACCAAGTCGAGGCGGCGGCTGTGGGTAGCGTAGCCCGACTTGACATCGGTGCGCCCCGAAGCGCCCACCGACAGCACGTGCTCATAGGAGGCCGGGTAGAAATCCAGCTCGGCGTTGGTGTTGCCGGCCGAGGCCACTACCACGGCGTCGCGGTTGACGGCGGCGTAGGTGATGGCATCCTGCTCGAACTGCGAGCGGCCCCCGGCGGCGCCCCAGCTCATATTGATGACCTTGCAGCCGTGGTCGGCGGCGTACACAATGGCCTCGAAGCCCGCAAAGCTGCCGCCGGGCGTGCTGGGGTAGATTTTCAGGGGCAGGAAGCGGCAGTTGAAGCCGGAGCCGGCCACGCCGCGGCCATTGTCGGGGCGGGCGGCGGCGGCGCCGGCCGAGTGCACGCCGTGGCGGGGCTGCACGTAGGAGTCGGAGGAAGGGTTGTTGTCGTCGTCGGCCAGGTCCCAGCCGCGGTAGTTGTCGATGTAGCCGTCGTTGTCGTTGTCGAGGCCGTCGGGCGGGTCCTGGTAGTTGCGCTGCCACTGGCCATTGAGGTCTTCGTGGGAGAGGCGGAAGCCGGTGTCGGTGATGCCGATGAGCACGCTGGAGTCGCCCTTGGTCACGTCCCAGGCCTGGTAGGCGCGGATGTTGCGCAGGTGGTACTGGCCGCGGGCGTTGGTGGAGTCGGCCAGCGGATCGTTGGGCTGATAGAGCGGGGCGCGGTAATAAAGCGGCTCCACGTAGGTGAGCACGCCGGTTTGCCGAAGCGCCAACTGGGCCTTGGCCAGCACCGTGGTGGCCGGCAGCCACACCTGATAAATCAGGCGCAGATCCACGGCTTCCGGGTTTTTGGGGTCGGGCGGCAGCGCATTGGGAAACTTCTGCACCAGGCGCAATGCCCCGAAACGGCGCAGAGCGGCTTCCAGCTGCGGCACGGCCACGCGGCCGGCCTGCGCCTGCGCCCGGTATTCGGGCTTCAGCTTGAACACCAGCAAGCCGGGCTGGGCCACTGCCTCCGGCACAGCGGCCGTGCGGCTGGGGCCGGCCATCTGGGCCTGGGCTGCTGGAGCGCCCGACAGCAGCAGCGCCAACAGGGATAACACAGGATAAGAGCGTAGGAATGAAAGCATAAGCGAGAGTGAAATCAGGGTAAGAGGGGCAAGGTAATTAACGAAGCTGCCCGGCAATCGGATGTTTGGCAGCCGCCAACAGAGACGCTGCAGGGTAAGGTAAATTTAGGCTTTTCGAAGGGCGCTACAGCGCTACATTATCCGATTTTCGATCAACAGCCGGAAATCCCCTACCAATACTGGCTGGGAGAAGTTTTCTCCAGCTTTTCCTGCTTTAGTGCAAATTGCTTTTGAGGTGCCGCAGGTCGCTCGCAGGCGGTTTGTCAGCGGATTCTGCAGGTGCATTTGCCGCCTTTTCAGCGCTGGATAAGCACAAAGGCCCTGCCGTATTACGCGGCAGGGCCTTTATGGCTGGCTATCGGCGCCGGAGCTTACCAGCCCACTTTGCTGTACTTATATTTCTTGGGGGCCTTCACGGTTTCGTACTGAGTGGCCTTCCGGGGCGAGAGGTCGATGCCCAGATCAATGGGGTTGCGCTCTTTGCGGAAGCGGGCCTTGTTGTTGCCGCGCTGCTCGGATTTTACTTTTACGGTGCCATAGCCGCGTGGATTGGCACTTTGGGCCGTCCGGTCCTGCGCGCAGGAGCCAAGGCCGATCAGAGTAGCAAGGGCAAGTATGGGAAGAAGTGATTTCATGACGGTAGGAAGTACAAAGGGTACTTCCGCGTGTACTACAACCGCCTAAAAAAAGATACAGCTTCCCTGCATTATACTACAGGCTAAGCAGTTCGCGGAACCGCACCGACTGCTGCCGCGATACTTCCACCTCGGGGCCGCCCCGCAGCCGGATCTTGAGGGTGCTGCTGAACCAGGGCTCAATGCCCTCAATCCATTTCAGGTTGATGATCTGCTGGCGGTTAGCCCGGAAGAATACGCGCGGGTCGAAGCGTTGCTCCAGGTGCTGCAGAGTCCGCGGAATCAGGGGGCGGTGCTGCTCGAAGTAGATCTGGGTGTAGCTGCCGTTGATTTCAAACAGCCGGATATCGGCCAGCCGCACAAACCAGCACCGCTCGCCGTCCTTCACAAACACCTGGTCGTGCTCGGTGAGCAGGGTGGCGGCCGGCTCGCTGGCCGGGGGCGGGGCCGGTAGGGCCGGGGCTGCTTCGGCCGGGGCCAGCAGCTTGGCGCGGGCCTTTTCCAGGGCGGCGGCCAGCCGGGATTCCTGCACGGGCTTCAGCAGATAGTCCAGGGCATTCACCTCGAAAGCCCGCAGCGCATACTCGTCGTAGGCGGTGGTGAACACGACGTGCGGGGCCACTTCCAATGAGGCCAGCAACTCGAAGCCGGTTTCGCCGGGCATATGGATGTCGAGCAGCAGCAGATCGGGACGCAGCTCCTGCAGGCGGGTGCGGGCCTCGGCGGCGTGACGGGCTTCGCCTATCACCGTCACGTCAGGGAAGGCCTGCAGCAGGTGGCGCAGTTCGGTGCGGGCCAGCCGCGAGTCGTCAACGAGCAGAACGTTCACAGTGATGGGGTAATGAGGTGATGGGGAATATTCTGTCATCCTGAGCTTGCGAAGGATCTTATGTCATCAGAACGATAATCGTAATAACGACCCGTTCTAGCCTGATAAGGTCCTTCGCAAGCTCAGGATGACAGCACGCTCACGCCGGCAGCGCCTCGGCTCGCACTGGCAGGCTGAGGTGCGCTACCACGGTGTCGGGTTCGGCGGGGTCGTTGTGGATGGTGAGGTGGGCGGCGGGGCCGAAGAGCAGGGCCAGCCGCTCGCGGGCGTTGCGCACGCCCACGCCGTCGTGGCCGGGCTGGGGCTGGTAGCGGCCCGTGTTGCGGACGCTTACGCGCAGCTGCCCGGCGCCGTCGAGCTGGGCCGTGAGCTGAATCCGGCCGCCTTCGGGCCGTGGGGCCAGCCCGTGCTTGATGGCATTTTCGACGAGTAGCTGCAGCGTCATGGGCGGGATGAGCACTGCTTCGGCTGCCGGATCCACGTCGAGGGTGTAGGTGAGGCGTTCTTCCAGCTGCAGGGCTTCCAGCTGCAGGTAGTGCTCCACAATCTCCAGCTCGCGGCCCAGCGGCACCTGCTCGGCCGCGCTGAGCTGGATGGAGTAGCGCAGCAGGTCGGATAGGTGGGTCATCATGGTGCGGGCGCGGGTGGGGTCCTCCATCACCAGAGCCCGGATGTTGTTGAGGCCGTTGAAGAGGAAGTGCGGGTTGATCTGGGCCTTGAGGGTGCGCATTTCCGCTTCCCGCACGGCCGCCGTCAGCCGCCACTTATCCACTTCGGCCTGCTTGTAGCGGTGGAAAAAGTGCCAGCCGAAATAGAAGCCCGCCCACAGCCACAGCATAAAGTTGACGTTGAGCGAGTAGCCCAGAAACTGCGCCCAGCCGTGCGGCCGCCCATCGGGGCTGGGCCGCACCACCCAGATCAGCAGCGCCCAAATGATAACCTGGCTCAGCACCGACAGCAGCGCATTGGTTACGAGCAGGCGCCCCAACAGCGGCAGGGGCGGCAGCAGCTCCCAGCCATTGGCCCGGATGTGGTAGCGCAACACGTGCGACAAACCCATTACGGGTAGCACAATGGCTGTGGTAATCAGCACCAACTCGCCGGAAAACCGCCCGAAGACGGAAAACAGCAGCACGTTGAACACAAAGTACAGGCTCCAGCCCAGCAACTGCAGGCGCCAGTACAGTCGGCTGGGGGGAGGGGCGGAGGCGTAGGAGAACATGGGCAGAAACGAAGCCGCCGCTACTGGCCGGCCGGCAAGGTGAGAAGATAGGCCTGCCGGTTGCGCCGGTACGAGAGCACCAGTAGCCCGCCCAGCACCAGCAGCGCCCCGGCCACAAATGTTGGTATCAGGTACAGGTCGGGTGCGGCCACGCGCAGCCCCAGCACCAGGCAGCCCACTGGAATCAGACCGGCCATAAAGGCGTAGGGCCAAGCTTGGTAAAACCACGCGTATGGGAAGAAATGCGCCCCCGTGATGATGCCGTAGGTCATGATGAAGTGCTGCGGATAGCGGCTGAACACAAACAGTAGGAACGGGAAGTAAAAGAGCTGGGCGAAGTTCAGCCACAAGCCCAGCGGCTGCAGCGGATTGTGCGGCAGCTTCCAAGTGGTGCCAAATGCCCTAGACAGCAGCCCGGCCAGCGGCAGCACGGCGGCACCCACCATAAAGGTGATGAAGCTGTTTTGCGTGGCGGAGTTGGGTTGCGCCCAAACGAAGGCAATAGCCACCCAGACCACCGTAGCCGCCACAATGAAATCCAGCCCGTTTTTCGCCTTCACCGACAGCTCCAGCCTCAGCGCCTCGAAATCCTGTTTGCGTATCATGAGAAAGTAGGGTGAACGAAGGTGTAGACATCTGCCCAGCAGTAGACCGGCGGGCAGACGCTCACGCCATAGTGGCAAGATAGTTCTTACTTTTTCGCCACGTAATGCTGCTGTAGGAACGCGTCGGTTTGCTGGAAAAACCACTGCGTGTCGTCGTACATCAGGAAGTGGCGGCCGGCCTCCGACATTTCGATGCGGTGCTGGGGCAGGCGGGCGTACTGCTGCTCAAATATGGCACGGGTGCTTTCCTTGGTGGAGCCGTAGGCCTTATAGGCGGCCCAGGCGCCCAGCACCAGCACCGGCTGCTGCACCCGGGCAATATCCTGGCGTAGGTCGGTCGTGAAGAGGTCATACATGGCCTGGGCCACGGTGGCCGGGTCGGAGGCCGCGCTCCAGCGGGCGGTTTGCGTGATGCGGGCGGTGTCCTGCATCATGGTGGCGCTCATCTGGCGGGCGGCGGCCATCGTCATCTGGCCGGCGGTCATTTGCTTGCGCATGCCTTCGGCCATGGGCCGGGCGCCTTCCACAGTCTGGACGGGGTTCTGCACGGCCGCCAGAAACGGCAGCGAATCCACAATCACCAGCGGGCCTACGGCCTCGGGCTGGGTGGCGCTCAGCCACAGGCCCATAAAGCCGCCCAGGCTGTGGCCTACTACCACAGGCTTACTCAGTTTCTGGGTTTTGATGTAGGCCAGCAGCTGGTCGCGCACGTTCTGCAGCAGCTTGTCGGTGGAGGCCGGGGCCGCGTTGCCGCCGAAGCCGGCCAAACTGATGATGTGGCACTGATACTGGCGCTGGTAGCGGGCCACGGTTTCGTCCCAGACGGCGCCGGGGCAGGTGAGGCCCGGAATCAGCAGCATGGGGCGGCCCTTGCCCACCACCCGCACCGTGAAGCTGGGGTGAGTGGCGGGGTTGTCGGTGGCGGCGCTGGCGGCAGCGGCTACTGCCGGCGTTGCGGCAACGGCCGTTTCTGCGGTGGTGGAAGCGGCCAGCAGCAGGGCGAGGCAGATAGGGCGGAGGCAGGCGGTCAGGTTCATAGCGAAGCAGGAAAGAAGGGTTGGAGGTTGATTTCTGCTTCAAACCTAGCCGCGCTTTCTGCCTTCTGAAACCACTTTTCAGCGAACGGTAAATCCGGCGCCTGAGCTGCAGATTTTCCCGCCGAACGGATTCGCGAATCCAACCCGGCCGGCGCCGGCAGCCCTGGCCTGCGCGCAAAAAAAGAAGACCTGCTGACGGCAGGTCTTCTTCAGGCTTTGGTAGGCAGGAACTGCGTATTCCGAGCTCTGTGCTCAGATGATGTTGCGCAAATCCTGCCGCAGGTTCTCAATTCCCTGCCATATTTCATCCCAGGCGCTCCGGTCGGAGTGAACGTTGGTTTCGGGCGTGGCGGGGGCGGTGCCGAGGCGCTCCTGCAGCTTCTGGCGCTTGGCTTCGAGGCTGGCAATGTGCTCGTGGTAGGTGTGGGGCGCGCCGGCCGTGGTAGCGTGGGCGCGGTTGCGCAGGGTCTGGATTTTGCTTTCCAGCTCCGTCAGGGCCAGCCGGAGCGAGGCATCGGACAGGTTTTGCGGGGGGCGCACGTGTTCGGGGGAGGGCAGCGTCGACATGGCAGTAGCGGTGAAGTGAGCAGGAGGGTACCCCTTAAGATACAGCTTTCGGCCCTGAAAGGATACAGCCAATGTTACCAACATAAGCGCAACGCAAGCATAATATTGGCGTTACCGAGGCGCCTGGGCCGAGCCCTAGCTTTGCGCACGTCTCACTATATGCTCAGATGCTTATGCTTCGTCTCGCTACGCTTGTACTTCTGCTCCTGATGCCCCGCCTGCTGGCCGCCCAAACAGCTAACAGCACTGCCCTAACCGATTCCGACTCCAGCCTCGCCGGCCCGGCCACCTCCGCGGCCGCGCCAGCCAGCCCCGTAGTGCCAGTAGCGCCAGTAGCGCCCGTGCTCTACCATGCCGCCGACGAAATGCCAGCGTTTCCCGGCGGCGCGTCGGCGTTTCAGCAGTTTCTGCGCCAGAAGCTCCGCTACCCCGACGAAGCCCTGCGGCGCAATCTGTCGGGCAAGGTGCACATCAGCTTTGTGGTGGATGAGCAGGGCCACATCATCGACCCCAAAGTGGTGCGGGGCCTGGGCGGTGGCCTCGACGAGGAAGCCCTGCGCCTGGTGCGCATCATGCCCTGGTGGACGCCCGGCCGCGTAGCCGGCCAGCCCGTGCGCGTGGCCTACACCCTGCCCATCGTGTTCCGGGCGCTGGAGTAGAGGGGCAGTAAAAGAACGTCATGACGTTCGTGCGTTTTCAGACTCCAGCTAGTCTAACGACACAGTCCTCAATTCCCAATTGACGCCGGTATTCCCAGCTCCCGTGCTAGGGGCGCGGCGGCGGAAGCATAGAGCAGCGCCAGCACCTCGTTGAGGGCCGGCTCCAGCTCGGTGAGGTAGTCGGGGTGGAGCTTAGAGGTTTGGCGCAGCACCTCATGGGTGCGGCGGGCCAGGTGCTGTAGCAGCGGCTGGGTGGGGCCATGCAGGCGCGCCACGGCCTCGTGCTGGTGGCGCAGGACGTTGCCCAATAGCCGCAGCGTCAGCTCAATTTCCCCAAAGGCATCTCCCGTGATTTTGGCGTGATACGCCAAGCGAGCCTGCAGCTGCCGCACAATGTGGAGCAGGTCGTTGGGGGTTTGGTGGTAGCCGCGCACGGGGTCGTCGAGTTGGGTGCGCAGGCGCTGGCGACGGGTTTCCAGGGCGTCGGTGTCGTCGTCGAGCTCCAGTAGGCGGTAGGTCAGCTGCTCTACCAGCACGGCATCCTGGGCCACAAGGCGCGTCAGGAGCTGGTCTTTCTCTTTCTGGGGCAGGGCCAACAGGGCTTTGCGGAGGTCGGGCGTGAGGGCAGGCATAGGCGTAAAAATAGCTGTCATCCGGAGCATTCCGCTTGATGCGCGGAATGCTCCGGATGACAGGGAAACGGCTAGCTAACGCAGAGAAAGCTTAACCGCGTTTTTTGTTCTTGTTGGCGGGGTTGCCCGCGTAGGCAATGCGGTAAATCACGCCGTTGTCGTCGTCGGATACCAGCAGCGCCCCGTCAGCGGCCTGTACGATGGCGCAGGGACGGCCGAACTCCGACTTATCGTTTTCCACCAGCCAGCCCGTGGCGAAATCCTCGAACTGCTGGGGCTGGCCCTGCTCGTTGAAGCGCACCCGCACGATTTTGTAGCCCGAGGGCTGGGCGCGGTTCCAGGAGCCATGCATGGTCACGAAAGCACTGTTCTTATAGTCGGCGGGCAACTGCGTGCTGCGGTTGAATACCAGCCCCAGCGGCGCCGAGTGGGCTTTGTAAAGCAGCAGCGGGCGCACGGCCTTGGCATCAAACTGCTCATACGACTCGCCGCTTTTGGGCTTGTTGGCGGGGTAGGGCTTGCCGTCGGCAATGATGGACGGCCAGCCGTAGTTGGCGCCCTGCTTGAGCTGGTTGAACTCTTCCTGCTGGGTTTCGTCGCCGAGCCAGTCGATGCCGTGGTCCATGCCGAACAAGGCTTTCGTAGTCGGGTGCCAGTCGAAGCCGATGGTGTTGCGCAGGCCCGTAGCGAAGATGCGGCGGCCCGAGCCGTCGGTGTTCACCTGCAGCAGGGTGGCGCTTTCGGGGTTGTCTTCGTCGCAGGCGTTGCAGGTGCTGCCCACCGAGAGGTAGAGCTGGCCGTCGGGCCCGAACTGCAGGGTGCGGTTGGCGTGCTGGCCGGCGTCGGGCAGGTCGGAGTAGAGGGTTTTTAGCTCGCCCAGCGTGCCGTCGGGCTTCACGTCGGCCACGTACAGCTCGCGCACGGCGGCCATGTAGAGCTTGCCATCCTTGAGGGCGAGGCCGTGCAGATGCGGCTTCTGGGCCACCTGCTGCGTCAGCTCCACTTTGCCGTCTTTGTTGGCGTCGCGCAGCAGTGTCACGGTGCCTTTCACGCGGTTGCTTACATACAGGTCGCCGTTCGGGGCCTGGGCCAGCATGCGCGGCGCGTCGAGGCCCTCGGCGTACTTACTGATGGTGAAGCCGGCTGGCACTTTCAGGCTGGCCACCCGCTCGGGCGTGGCGGGCAGCTTCTTGGGCAGATAGATGTTGCCCTGCATCTGAAACGGCGTGGCCTCGGGTGGCACGTTTTGGGCAGTAGCGGAGCTGAGGCCGGCAAACAGGGCCGTAGCAAGTAGGAGTGGGGCTTTGGTCATGAAAAGTCGAAAAGGAAGGATAATCCTTATTCAACTCCCATTCCCGGGCCGGGGTTCCAGCCCGGCTGTCATCCGGCCCGCCACCGCTGCCCCAGCCGCACGGCGGACAGCAGCGCCATCAGCAGCAACAGCAGCGTGGAGTTGCGCCAGTCGGGCTGGAGAAATTCTGCCAACGGAACGGTAAGCACAGGCTCCGGTAGCTGCGTGAGGATGAGGTCACTATCGCCCCCAAATCGACTGGGATTAGGCTTCGTTGTAAACGCGTAAAGGGTCGTAGGTAGCTGCTGTGTATCAAGCCACCACTGAATAATGTGGTTTTCGTTGAGCAGATTTATCGAGTAGATCAGACTGCTGTATGAAGCATAAGCACTGAATTGAATTCGTAATCCTTTGTCGTAAACAGGGCTTAATCCGACGAATTTTGCGGCTTTAAACGCCTGCTGATAACTGAAGTAATCAGCAAAAATATTTCCGGTGAACAGCACAGTCTGCCAAGAGCGAAATTTTTCTATTCTTCCCGATGACCAGCAGTGCGGCGAATTATAAGGATTGATTTGGGACGAAGTACCATCATAATTGCTGAGTGTCATGCCGTACATATGGGAGTTTAAACAGGCGTTAAGCGGCGGCATTGTAAGCTGCATAATTACCTGCGGCCGTTCCATACCCCGCATCTGCGGCAGCGCCACGCAGCCGAGCCACAGCAGCCACGCCAGCGCCAGTAGTCCCGGCGGAAACAGCAGCGGCCGGCGGTGGCGGCGGGGCAGGTGAAGTTGGGTGGAAATCATAAGATGAGAGCTAGCGGATAAGAAACTGCCGCCCCAGCCGCACGGCAGACAACAGCGCCATCAAGAGAAGTAGAAGTAAAGAGTTGCGCCAGTCGGGAGTTATAAATTCCATGAAATCGACAGGCATAGGTGGCTGGCGCAAAGTGACTACGTCGTCACCATAACCGCACCCCATCATTGGAATCTTTGATTTGGTCGTATTAGCTGCAATTGGTAAGTCGGTGAAGGCGTATAGAGTAGTCGGTAAACGGTAGATGTCGAGCCAGTAGCGCTTTATATCTCGTCTTTGCAGTTGGTCAAGTGCGAAGATCAAGCTTTTGTAAGCCGCTGACTGTTCAAAAACAAGCTTCATTCCCATCCGGTACGTGGTATCTTGTCCCAAATAATTGGCCGCTACTCGGGTTTGCTGATAGCTGAAATAGTCCTGCCACAGATTGCCAGTGAAACGGATGTTTTGCCAAGGGCGAAAGGCGGCTAATTCAAGGGAAGAAAAATATGGTGGCCATAGTGGACGTGGGGGACTGAAGGAGTCGAATGCGCCAGGAAGCTTGGGCCCGAGCATTGTAAGCTGAGTAACATAACCTTGAGGCTTGTTTATGCCCCGCATCTGCGGCAGCGCCACACAGCCCAGCCACAGCAGCCATACCAGGGCCAGTAGGCCCGGCGGGAACAGCAGCGGCCGGCGGTGGCGGCGCGGCAAGTGGAGATTAAGGGGTAGCATAACAGTAAGTAGAATGGGCGAATTACTTCTTCAAGCGTATGCCCACTGTGAAACTTGCCCGTAGCCACAGAAAAGCTGATTTTTGGCTGAACGGATAGTTGGCGTTCCGGGTCGTTTCCCAGCGGTAGGCGGGCCCGGCGAAAGCATCCAATGTAAGCCGCGAGAATAGTTGCTGGTAGCCAAGCAGCACGCCGGCCTCCTGCTCCGTGCGCTTGCCTCGTACGGCACCAGAAGGTGGCACGTCGCCCAAACCCAGCTTCAACCGACCCACGCCCACAAAAGGGCCCGCGAAAAAACCGGTCTGGGGCTGGGCAGGGGTGAAGTAGTACCGATAGTCGAGATACACCTTAGGACCGTTGTCCGGCTCTTGGTCTTGTGCCCGGAAGTGGCGGTAGCTGCCCGTCAGCTGCAGGGCTGAGTGCGGCGTCAGGCCCAGTTCCATTCCCAAACTGGCCGACAACGGAATCCGGTCTTCTATTGAAAGCAAGGGGTTGGCGCTGGCTTTCACAGTTATGGTCTGAGCCGAAACTGGCTGTGTAAACGCAAGCAACAGCACAGCCATCAGGGCGGCACTGGTAGCAAGTTGAAGCCGTAAACTAAGCGGGAACAGTAACGGCCGATGGTGGCGGCGCGGTAGGTAAAGTTGGGTGGTTGGCATAGCGGGAAGCATAACGATGCGGAATATACACGGAAGCCGTCACCCACAAACCAAAACGCCCGGCTTCTCCCACGATAGGAAAAGCCGGGCGTCCGGATGGCGCGAGGGAGGTTATTCTTTCACCAGACGCTTGGCATACTGCTTGCCGTCGGTGCCGCGCACCAGCACGATGTAGGTGCCTTTGGCGGCGTTATGCAGCTCCAGCGGCTTGATGTCGCCGCCAGTCATCGTCAGGGTCAGTACTGCGCGGCCTACGTTATCCAGCACCCGTACCTCGTAGGTGCCGGCGGGCAGCAAGCTCAGGTCGAGCTGCGTGGCCTGGGTAGGCGTGGCAGGGTTCGGGTACAGCGAGATACCTGCGGGCTCTGCTTTGCCCTCGAAGCGCACGGTTTGTACCGGCGAGTAGGCTTCGGTGCCGTCGCGGTCAACCTGGCGCAGGCGGTAATACAGCAGCTTGGTACCCTGCTTGCCGGCTCCGGCATCAGTGTAGGAGTAGGAAGAAGCGCTGGCCGTGGTGCCCTGGCCATTCACGCGGGCAACCTGCTCAAACACCCGGCTATCGGTGCTGCGCTGCACCTCGAAGTGGCTGTTGTTCAGCTCGGAAGCCGTGCGCCAGTTCAGCTGCACGTCCACGGCGCGCACCACCTTCGCCTGGAAGCTCACCAGCGTTACGGGCAGCGGGCGGTTGTCGATTGGCATGGAGTAGGTAGCGGTGTTATTGCTACCTGCGCCGCTGTCGTCGGTGGCGGTATAGGTGAAGGCCGCCGTGCCCACGAAGCCGGCAACCGGATCGAAGAACAACTGGCCAGCCTGCGACGCCAGAATTACCTGGCCCGGAATGACGGGCGTACTGTTCAGGTACAGAATGCCGGCCGCGGCGGAGGGCAGCGTCTGGACAATAAACGATTCCAGTGGCGGACCCGCCGTCACGGTGGCGCTCAGGGCCGGAATGCTGATGGAAGGCGCTGTGTTGCTGATGCCTGGCGTGGTCACGTCGTTGGCCACGAGGCCCACGGCGCAAGTGCCCAGGTACAGGTCGTCGAGGCCGAAGTCGTTGCCGCCAGTGGCCTTGTTCACGTCGCGAATCTCGAATACGGCCGTCGTGCTGCTACCCGAAAACCACAGGTCGGAGATGCGCGTGTAGCCGGTCGTACCATCCAGCGTGGTGACCGTGGAGGTAGATTTGCCGTTGATAACGAAGCCCAGCTGCGCCGGACTCTGCGGGTTGACACTGTTGGCGAAGGCCGAGAAGCTGTAGTAGGTGTTGGGCCGCACCGTCACGGTTTGCTGATACACGATGGACAGGTTCTGCGAGCCATTCACAACCATAAAGTTGTCGCCGGTACCGGTACGGCCATTGCCCGCGAAGCTCGGGTGCAGCAGCGCCGCATCGGGGCCCACCGAATACAGGGCTTCCGGAACCAGCTCGTTGTTGACGCTGGGGTTGTCGGCTACATAGCCGTAGCCCGACGTGAAGCCGGTGTTGCCGTTCGTGAAGCTGGGATTGGCCAGCAGGTTGGTACCCGTGCCGATGGTGCACACTTGGCCGGCGTCGTACACGTTCAGGCGCACCGTCGAGACGTTGGACAGATCAGGCGTGGTACCCGGCACCCGCACCTGATACGTAAACGTGTCAGGGCCGAGGTAGCCGCTGACGGGCGTGTAGCTGTAGCTACCGTCGGGGTTCAGCACCAGCGTGCCGTGCGCCACATTGCTCACCAGCTGCACCTCAAAGCTGCTGTTGGCCAAGTTGGCGGGGTTGGCGTCGTTGAGGATGATGTTGCCGGACTTGGTGGTGTTACCGGGCACTTCGTTGGTGTCGTCGTTGGTCACGAAGATGTTGCCGGCCACTACGGTCACGTTCAGCGTGGCCTGGTCAGCCGCAGCGTTAGCGCCCTGGCTGGTGCTCGTACTCACGGTGCTCAGGAGGGAGTTGGCGCCCTGGGTGGTAGGAGCATTAAAGCTGAACGTATACGTGTTCGTGATGGTGCTGTTGAGTACCGGCACGGTCTGGAAGCTGATGGTGTTGGTGGCGGTGCTGTAGGCAGCTCCTGCCGGCAGTGCCGCCTGCTGCGCGCCCGTCATGCTGGCGCCGGTGGGCAGGCGCACGGTCTGCGTAACCTGCGTGGCAGCCTGCGGGCCGTTGTTGGTGAATGTCACGGTGTACGTCCCCGACGACAAGCCTGCGCCCAGCGTGCCGGGGCCGCTCAGTGCCGTCGTCACGTCGGCCACTGGCCCTACTACTGAAATGGTATAGGTGGCGGACTGGTTGGAGGCAATACCCGCGTTGTTCACTGCAAAAAACGTGAACGTGGCGTTGCCGGCGAAAGCCGGCTCCGGGTCGAAGAGCAGGTTGGCAGCTTCAGCGGCTGTCAGCAGCTGGCCCGCCGACACAGGCGTGGTGCCCACGTACAGAATGCCGCTGGCTGGTGTCGGGAGCGTGCTCACAACATAACCCGTGACGGACCCACCAGCGTTCGGGTCGGTGCCGGCCAGCGCCTGAATGGCGGTGGAGGCGTTGGTGCTCGGCATGGCCGGCGAGTTGGTAACGGCAGTAGCCACGGGTGGCAAAGCACTTGGCCCGGCGCACAGGGCGCTGTTGGGTACTATCTGGCGGCTGATACCGGCCCCGGCCGCGCTGCTGTATTCCAGCGTGAGCGTGTTGCCACCGGTCTGCTCCCCGAAGTACACCAGCACGTTGTGCAGCCCGGCTGAGAGGGTCACGGTGGCCTGCACTGTCACAGGGCCGTGCGCACCACCATTGTTGATGGTCACGTTGCCAATAGTCGGGGCAAACACGCCCCCGTCCACCCAGAAGTACGAGGCGTCGTCGGAAGTCAGGTAGAACGTGTACGCGCCGGCCGTCGGGATGAAGATGCTGCCTCGGTGGCGGCTGGAAAACTGGTTGGGGTCGGTGCCGGTGCCCGAGGCGGGCGGAATGATGTTGCCCCAGCCATCGACTGCCGTGGTGGTGCTGTTAGTGTAGCTAAGCTGCGGGTCGATGCGGGTGAGGCCGGGCGTAGTGCTGCCGAAAAAGGCCAGGTTGTCGGCAAAGTAGCCGGCGTAGTAGTCCGACGAAAGGCCGCTAGCCGCGGCCCCGCCCCCGTAGGCCGGGCCGCAGCCCGTTGGTGCCGCCGGGGCTACAAGCGGAATGGTATAGGTGGCCGTGCTGGCGCTGAAGTTGCCGTTGCTGTCGGTGACGGTGTAAGCAAACGTGAGGTTTTCCGTGGTGCGGCTGGCTGGCAGGTAGTAGAGCTGGCTTGCCTGCGTGATAGTCAGGACCTGCCCGGCGGTGGCCAGAAGGCCGGTAGGGCTGCCTATGCGCAGCGTGCCGGTGGTGGGCACACTGGTGAGGGTATACGATGCCAGCGTGGCGCCGGCCGGGCCCGTGATGGTGGCGCTGAGTGGGCTGATCAGTGTGGCGTTGATGGTAGCGCTGGTACTGATGCTGGCCGTGGTAACATTGTTGGCTGTGAGCTGCGGGTTCGCTACCGGAGCCAGCAGCGCCATGTCGTCAAGGCCGAAGTCGTTGCCGTTAGCGTTCAGGTTCAGGCCGCGCAGCCGGATGGTCAGCTGGGTGCTGGCCCCCGGGTTCACCGTCACCGTGTTCAGTTGCCACACGCCGCCGTCGTTGGGGTTGGTGAACACCGGCCCCACATCCACGCCATTGGAAGACACTTGGATCTGGGCTTTGTTGCTGCCGATGGCATTCAGCAGCCAGAAGGAAAACTGATAGGGCTGGTTAGCCACTAGGCCAGCTACTGTCTGCTCCCATATCGTTCGGTTTGCCGTCGTGGCACCGTCCACAATCAGGTAGTTGCCGCTGCCCGTGGTATGGTCGCCGAAACTGGTGGGAAAAGCGGTGTTGAACGCCCGGTTGTCGGGTCCGACGGTGTAAGTGCCCTGGCCTGAGCTGCCCGTAGGTGTTACAAAGGTGTATCCTGACGTGAAGCCCGTATTTCCGGCGCTGAAGCTCGGGTTGGTCAGCAGGTTTTGTGCTGTTGCCGGGGCTCCCGCAAAGAGCAGAGCTGTCAGCAGGAGCCAGACTAGGTGACGTAGGGGTTGAAACATAGGAAAGGAGTGAAGTGGAAAGGTCTGCGGTTAGAATTTTTATAAATTCTGCAATGAATCAGTGCTCTGGCTTATACAAATGGGGGTAGCCTTTGCGGTTTTTTTAGCCGTCATGGCCGCGCCCGGGGGCTACTGGCAGCCAGTAAATAGATGATTCCATAGGAGCAAAGAAAGAAGGAAATTGTCAGAACCACGCGAATATCAAATCATTAAGTGAATATTTGAAGGGGCTTGGTACTGTGTTGGGAAAGTGTTGCCGTGTGCTGGGAGTATAACAATGCATGAGAAAGGAATAATCATATAACGATAATTCCGGCGAGCCGCCCGCCCGGCTGGTTCTGCCCGGGATGGCGCCGCAAGATGAGCGCATGGCCCACTTGCGGTACGCCGTAGCTTTGGGGCGGCGCCCCCAACCTTGCGGCTGGCTCCGTCGTTCGGCCTAGCAACCTGTTCCAGATTCTAATGTCCTACCGCTACGCCGCGCCGCTGCTGCTGCTGCCCGTTTCCGCCTTTGCCCAAACCGCTGCGCCCGATACCACCCGGGCTGTGGCCCTGCCCGAAGCCACCGTCACGGGCTACGGCCAGCAGCTACCGCTGCGCCGCACCGCCGCCGCCGTGGGCGTGCTTAGCGCTGCCGACTTTGACCGGTTCGGGCAGCAGGCCCTCACCCAGGCCGTGAACACGCTGCCCGGCGTGCGGCTGGAGGAGCGCGCCACCGCCAGCTACCGCCTCAGCGTGCGGGGCAGCACGCTCCGCTCGCCGTTTGGGGTGCGCAACGTCAAGCTCTACTACGAAGGCCTGCCGTTCACCGACGCCAGCGGCAGCACCCCGCTCAACCTCCTCGATCCTGCCCAGATAGGTAGCCTGGAGGCCCTGAAAGGCCCCGCCGCCAGTGTGTATGGGGCCGGGACCGGCGGGGCCATCTTGCTGCGCAACCGCCGCCCCGAAGCCGGCCAGGCCCGCGCTCAGGTGGGTTTCACGGCCGGCAGCTTTGGGCTGCGGCGCTACACCGCCACCGCCGAAAGCGGCACCGCCACTGGCTACGTGCGCGCCCAATATGCCCGCCAGACCCTCGACGGCTACCGCCAGCAAAGCGCCCTGCGCCGCGACGTGCTGGCCCTCGACGGCGAGTTTCAGCCCACCGCCCGCCAGACTGTGGCCCTGCACGGCCTCTACTCCGACATCAACTACCAGCTGCCCGGCGGCCTCACCCGCGCCCAGTTTCAGGCCGACCCCCGGCAGGCGCGGCCAAGTACTGCCACCGCGCCCGGCACCGTGGCCCAGCGCGCCTACTACGCCTCGCGCACCCTGCTGCTGGGGGGCACCCATGAGTTCCGGTTCACGCCGCGCCTGAGTTCGGTGGCCACGCTCTACGGCACCGGCAGCGCCATCCGGACGCCTTTTCTGGTGGATTTTGAGCGCAACACGCGCCTGGAAACCGGCGCCCGGGTGGCGCTGCGCTACCAAAGTAGCCTGGCCGGCCGCGTGCTGCGCCTGCAGGGTGGGGCCGAAGCCCAGGCCGGTTTCCTGAGCGGCCGCAGCTACCAGAACCGCGCCGGCGAAACGGGCCCGTTGCGCTACGACGATGAAATCAAGTCCGGCACCGGCTTCCTGTTTGCCCAAGCCGACTATGAGCTGCCGGCCAACTTCCTGCTGACGGCCGGCGCCAGCTACAGCCGCCTGCGCTACGACGTCAACCGCCTGCTCGATGCCACCCGCCCCGGCGCGCCCACCAGCTACGCCGTGCAGCGCGACTTCCGGCCGGTGGTGTCGCCGCGGGTGGCGCTGCTCAAGGAGCTGACGCCGCAGATTTCTGTGTACGGCAGCGTGAGCCGCGGCTTCTCGCCGCCCACTACCGAGGAAATTCGCCCCTCCGATGGCAGCCTCAACACCGACCTGCAGGCCGAGCGCGGCACCAGCTACGAAGTAGGCACCCGCGGCACGCTGCTGAACCAGCGCCTGAAATTCGACTTAGCCGCCTACGATTTCCGCCTGCGCCAGACCATCACCACCTTCACCACCGACCAGGGCACCAGCCTGTTCCGCAACGCCGGTACCACCCGCCAGCGCGGCCTGGAGGTAGCCCTGAGCGGCTGGTTGTGGGAGCAGAAAGCTTCAAGCCGTAAGCGGCAAGCTGCAAGTGCCCAAGGGCAAACCGGCCTGCGCGCCTTCGCCACCTACGCCTACAACCACTACCGCTTTGGCAGCTACGAGAGCGGAGGCCAGGATTTCAGCGGCAACCGCCTCACCGGCACCGCCCCGCACACGCTCACAGCCGGCCTCGATTTCAGTGAGCAGTTCGGTTTCTACCTCAGCCCCACCGTCAGCCATCAGGCCCGCATCTTCCTCAACGATGCCAACACCGAAGCCGCGCCCGGCTACTGGGTGTTCGGGGCGCGGGGCGGCTGGCGGCGCACCCTCGGCCGCCTGGAGCTGGACGTGTTCGGTGGCCTCGACAACGCCACCAACCGCCGCTACAGCCTCGGCAACGACCTCAACGCCTTTGGGGCCCGCTACTTTCAGCCCGCCCCCACCCGCAACGGCTACGGCGGGGTGCTGCTGGGTTGGAAGCTGTAAGCTGAACGCTGTCATTGCGAGGTCGAAGGACGAAGCAATCCTTCCTCTCCTTGCTCTGAACTACCCTAAGCAGAAAGCCCTCCGGCAGTAGTGTAGTACACTAACGCCAGAGGGCTTTGTGATAAGGAGAGTGTCTGCCACGAGATGAAGGATTGCTTCGCTCTGCTCGCAATGACACTATGCGCGCAATGACAGTGGCCGCTTACACCTTCACCCGCTTACCGGTGCGGGCGGCTTCGTAGATGGCCATCACGAGACGAATATCCTTCAGGCCTTCTTCGCCGGGCGTTTTGGGGGTTTTGTTTTGCAGCACGCACTCGGCCATGTGGTCGAGTTCGGCGGCAAACTGGTTGCCTTCCTTGATCTTGGGCTGACGCTTTCCGTCCTTGTCGCCGATGGTCATGTGGTGCTCGTAGTAGTCGGTGGCGGGGTCGAGGTCCAGCCAGGCTTTGTCGCCGAAGGCCCGGAACCGCTTCACCTCCTGGATGCTGTAGGAGCTGGTGCAGGAGGCCAGCACGCCGCTCGGGAAGCGTAGCGTGAAATGGATGGTGTCTTCCACTTCCTTGAAGCGCGGGTCCGATTTATCGCTGAATTCCTGGGCCGTAACTTCCACGGGCTCTTCGCCGGTGAGGTAGCGGGTGGCGTTTAGGGAGTAGATGCCGATGTCCATGAGCGAACCGCCGCCGGCCAGCTTTTTCTGCACGCGCCAGGCTTCGGCGGGTTCCTCGGTGGGCTTCACGCTGCGGCCGTGGTCGGCCGTAATCTGGCGCAGCTTGCCCAGCTCGCCCTTTTTGATGCGGGCAATGGCGTCGAGGTTGAAGGGCTCGAACTGGGCCCGGTAGGCAATCATCAGCTTTTTGCCGGCCTTCTCGCAGGCCTCAATCATCTTCTGGCAATCGGCTACGGAGTTGGCCATGGGCTTCTCACACAGCACGTGCTTGCCTGCCTTGGCCGCCCGAATCGTGTATTCGGCATGCAGGCCGGGCGGCAGCACGATGTACACCACATCCACGGCCGGATTGTCCTTGATGGAATCGAAGTTGTCGTAGCTGTAGATGTTCTTTTCCTCGACGCCGTACTCGCGAGCCAGCTTGCGGGCCTTGTCGGGTGAGCCGCTCACGAGAGCCGTGATGCGGGCGTGCTTACATTCCTTGAAGGCAGGCATCATCTGCTGCTGGGCAAACTTGCCGAGGCCCACAATGGCGAAGCCGAGCTTCTTCTGATCGTCGTATTGCATAGTGGAAGGGGAAGTGGCCAGGGCTACCGTGGGGCCGGCCACGGCAGTAGCCGCGGCGGTAAGGCCAAACTGGCGCAGAAACTGCCGGCGCGAGTCGGCGGAGCTGGAAGAAGACATAAAGCGGAGAGCTGGGATGAACCTACAGGAATACCCAACGGCCCGCGGCCGTTGGGCGTTACGTTCAGCTTGCCTTTGGCTGGCCCGGCCGGTGCTGCCGACTACTCGGTGGCGGGCAGCAGCAGCACCGGCACGGTGCTGTGCAACACCACCTGCGCCGACACGCTGCGGTTGAACAACTGGCCTAGGAAACTGCGCCGCCGGGCTACTACCACCAGCAAATCGGCGCGGGTTTCGGCGGCGGCCTGCAGAATGCCGGCGGCGGGCCGTATGTGGCGCACCCCGTGGGTATCGATATGAGGCAAGTCGGTGCCGAGGCCGCTGTGCAGCACACTGGCCAGGGCCAGGCGGCAGTCGTCGCTATCTTCGGGCTCGGCCACGTGGGCTACCGTGAGGGCCGGCTGCACCCGTTGCAGCAGCTTCTGAGTGGAGGCAATGATGGCCGGCGCCAACCGGAAGGGCAGGCCATCGGCGGCCAGCGTGAGGCGGGCCGGTGGCACGGCGGCCTTAGCCTGGCCGGGCACTACCAGCAGCGGTACCTGCGTGGCGCGCAGCAGCGTGAGCGAGGTGCTGGCCACCAGCTCGTCGGGAGTAGCATCGGTATCGGGCTTGCCCAAGATAACCAGCACGGCCCGGTGCCGGCTCACGGCTTCCTCCACGCCATTGGCTACGCTTTCCACGGCGGTTTCCACCACTATAGGCACCTGCACGGTGGCGGCCCGCTCGGCCAGGGCCGCGGCCACTTCTCCCTCACTCATGTGCCGGATTTTGCCGGTGAAGGCATCAGGGTCAAGCAGCGACTCGCGGCGGATGTGCAGCAGCACCAGCGAGGCTCCCAACGGGGCGGCTAGGGCGGCGGCATAGGCCAGGGCGTGGTCGGCATCGGGCGTGAAATCGGTGAGGACAAGCAGGGCGGACATAGGCGAGGCGGTGAGGAATGGGTGGGTGGGTATACTGCTTATGCGTAGCGGCCCGGCAGAAGGTTGCGCCGGCCGGCCCGCCCGCCGGGGGCAGCCACCGGGCAGCGCTGCTCCGTGGTTCTGAGTTCAACGAAAAAGGCCTTCCACAAAACGCGGAAGGCCTTTCTGCAACGCCGGGAAGATGGAATCCTAGCGGTTATTATCGTCGATGGGGTTGTTGAAGCCCGGGTTCATCAGCTCGTCCGTCATGCTGGAGTTGTCGGGGTCGGGGCCGGTGGTGGGGCTGTCGGTGGGCTCGCCGGCGGTGGCGTCGTCGAGCATGGCCGAGGTATCGAGGGTGCCTTCCTCGTCGCGCTTATAGCTATACAGCTCCTCGCGGTGCTTGCGCTGCTCGTCGGTGAGGTTGGCGCCGGATTTCGGGTCGAGGGCGTCGGCGGGGTTCTGGTTATCAGGAGTGGCCATGGGGGCTGGAAAAAGTAGAGAGAGGTGCGTCGGAAGCTTACTTGCCCGGTACGCCTTTGCCGCCGTCGTGGCGCAGGGCGCTGAATTCGTCGGGGTTGTCGTTGCTGCCGTCGTTGGGCGCTTTATGGCCGTCGTTGCCTTCCTGCTCGGCCGGAGCTTCGGTTTTGTTGGCCGGCTCGGCCGTGGCCCAGTTGCGGGTGCCGCCGCCGTAGCGCGGGTCGTCTTTGGCCCAACCTTCGCGCTGGTCTTCATATTCGGCTTCTTTCACGTCGCGTACGCCCTCGGGGTCGAGGTTCTGCGGCACGCTGCCGCGCTGCTCAGGCTCCACGTAGGACGGGGCGGCTACGCCGCCGGGGTTGGTGCCGGCCGGGCGCGAGGCCAGCTGCTCGGGCGTAGGAGCGGCATTTTCAGCGTGCCCAAATTCGCCATACTGGGGCGTGTTGCTGGCCGTGTTGCCCGTGGTGTTGGGAGTGGTGTTTTCGTCTTGGTCGGAAGGGTGGGTTTGCATAGGGGTAGCAGAACTAAGATGAAGGGAGAGGTAGCCGTAAGGCTTCCGGAGTTGCATACGCAGGCATGCCCGGTTGTGGTTAGGCTGGTCGCTAAAAAATCCTGGCGGGCCTGCTTCACGTAGTACAATAGCCGGCCGCTACTTCATCTGGCACCGGCTTTTTTCTGTCGTTCCCTTACTTCTCTCTCATGTCCGTCAACATCGAACACCACACGCAAGACCAGGAATTTATTGCCACCATCGGCGGCCACACTGGCGAGCTGGCCTACAGCACGCCCGCCGAGGACGTTGTGGACTTCACCCACACCTTCGTAGATGAAGAGCTGCGCGGCCAGGGCGTAGGTGAGGCGCTGGCCCACGCCGGCCTGCAGTATGCCCGCCAGCACCAGCTACGGGTGCGCACCAGTTGCAAGTTCATGGCCGCTTTCGTGCGTCAGCACTCCGAATACCAGGATTTGCTGGAGGCATAGTAAATCAGCTGCTGAATACTTAAATCATATTTAATATAGTTTTAATATACTAAAAAACTATTGGCAGTATCTTTAATTACAGGCTGCTTTCGCTAAGGATAGTGCCTTTCGTAACTACTGCGCACATGCTGACCTTCTTTGTTTTCACTGACTTTTCAGCCGCTGCTACCAATGCCCTGCACTATGCCATTGTGCTGGCACGGCCGATTATGGCACACATTCAACTGCTGCATGTAAGGCCGCCTGTTACCGCTGCTGCCGCAGACTGCTTCAATAGCCTTTGTTTGGAGCAGGCCAAACAGGTGCAGGAGAATCTTAATCACTTAGTGGCCGGCGTACAGCAGTTTGTGTCGTGTGCTGGTGGAGTGCTTGCTGGTATTCCCGATCAGGAAATCCCGGCCTTGTTGCAATCTGTTCCCAATGGCATCGTGGTGTTGGGCAACAGCAACCCTGCTAAGGCCATGCGTACCGCCTGGACCAGCACCGGGCTTTACCTTATCCGAACCGTAACGCTGCCACTGCTGGTGGTGCCGGTTACATACCGCGCCTGTCATCTGCCGCAGCGTATAGTATTTGATATGGACCGTAAGCCGGTGGAATTACCTGCTTCCGCTGCCATCGTGCCGGAGTTACTGTCCTCGTTCAGTGCCTCACAATTGCCCCTCCGACTGGACGGGAATCTGGGTGCCGTCGATGATCTGCTCCAACGCACCATCCCGCAGGTAGTAGGTATTCACGTGTACACATCAGAAACGGCGCCGGAGGCCGGAGATATCGCCAGCCGTATTCAGCAAACGGGCTTATTGGCTGGCATGGCGCACACAGTTGCCACTTCGCGGTATCCTGCTATTGAAGAAGGTATTCGGCATAGCGCAGCGCGTCATCGTGCTGATTTGCTAGGTTTTATAGCGAGGCAGCGGATGTATCCGGGCCGGCAGTTTCTGCAGAGCGTCACAGCGGGCTTGATTGCGCACAGCCGCATCCCAGTATTGGCGGTACCTGAGCGGTAGCGTTTTCCGGCCTGATGATCTGAATTGGCCCCCACTAGTGCATGAGCAAATACTGTGGCCCATAGCGCGTAAGCGACTTTTGCCGTTGCTACAACCAAAAAAGCCCCGGCTTCCGTCAGGAAACCGGGGCTTTTTGGGCTGAGGCTGGTAGCAGTTTAGTGCTTCACGGCTACGCGGCTGGTGTAGCGCACGCCGTCTACCACTACCCGCACCGAGTAGAGGCCGGCGGGCAGGTTCTGTACATCAAGCAGCGTAGCATCGGCGCCGCTGATGGTGCGCTCCTGCAGCAGCACCTGCTGGCCCAGGGCGTTGTACAAGCGAATGTCGGCGGCGTGGCGGCCGCGCAACCCGGCAATCTGCACCTGCACGGCCGTAGCGGCCGGGTTGGGGTACACGGCCAGGCCGGTGTTCAGCGGCGCGTTTTTCACCGTCGAATTGACGATGCAGGCGGTGCTGGTGTGGCGGCCGACGTTGGTGTACACGTCGGTGCCGAGGGCCTGCCAGGTGCCGGCGCCCACGCTCCAGCGGGTTTCGCCGCGGCCCACGGTGGGCTTGCGCACCAGCGTGTTGTCGGTGGTGGAGCCGCCGCCCGGAATGGTCCAGGTGGTGCCCGGGTCGGTGCCAATCACGCCGATAACGTCCAGCGTATCGGTGCCGTCAAACAGGGCCAGGGCATCGTCGCCGTTGAAGAAGCACACGGCCGACTGCAGGTCTGTCTGGCCCAGTACCACCGTGGAAGCCACGCCGGTGTTAGCCACCACGTACACGTCGCCGGGGGCAATGGTGCCTGTCAGGGCTTGGGTGGCCGTGGGCGTGCTCGAGCCGTTGGCAAACAGCTCCAGGCGGATGCCGGTCAGGCTGATGGGCGCGCTGGTGGGGTTGTAGATTTCCACCGCTTTGCTGTTGCTGGCGGCGCCTTCCACGTACTCCGAGAAGTACAGATCGGTGCAGGGCGAGCCGGCCGGCGCCTGGTCGTCGTTGAGGATGGTGAGCGTGTGCGTGGCGGGCGCAATTACCAGTACGGCGGCGTTGCTGGGCGTGCCCAGGCGCAAGCGCACCGTTTCGTTGGGCTCCGGTGCCACGTCGCCGTTCACGGTAAGGGTCACGGCCTGGGTGCTCTGGCCGGCGGCGAAGGTGAGGGTACTGGTGGTGAGGGTGAAGTCAGCGGCATCGGCCGTAGTGCCAGCCGCTTCTACCGATACAGGGATTGTGAAGCCGCCGGCCGGAATGCTGGCCGCCGTTACGTTCACTGAGTAGGTAGTGGTGCCGCTGTTGCCCTCCGTGAGGCTAGCCGTCGCCGAAGCAAAGCGTACCGAAGGCGGGGTGCCGTCGTCGTTGGTGATGGTGAGCTCCTGCGAAGCCGGGCCGCCGATGGCCGCGCCGGTAGCGGCGTCGCGCAGCGCCAGCACCACGGTTTCGTCAGCCTCAGCCTGAGTGTCGCCGTTCACCGTTACCGTCACGGTCTGGCTGGTCTGGCCGGCCGCGAAGGTCAGCGTCTGGGGCGAGGTGAAGGTGAAATCCTGGCCGCTGGTAGCGGTGGAAGTGGCCGCGTCAAACGCTACCTGCACCGTGAGGGTGGCGGTTGGCGCGGGCGTTACGTTCACGGTAGCCGTGAAGGTGCTCGTGCCGCTGTTGCCTTCCACAATGCTGCCGGTAGCCGACGCAAACGAGAAAGTCGGCAGCACTTGGAAGCCCCAGGCGCGGGCCACGAGGTCGGGGAAAGCAATGTAGGGGTTGAAGTTGCCCTGGCTTTTGGCGGCGCGGCGGTTCCGTTCCCGCTCGCGGGCGTCTACCGGGTCGGCGAGGTGCCACTGGTAGAGCGTGTTCAGGTTGGCCAGCGCCGTAATGACGTCCTTGCCGGCGTCAAAATTCTGCCCTTGGTGCATGGTGTAGAAGTAGAACGCCGCCCGGGCCAGGTTGCCCTTGTGGTCTTCGCGGGGCTCAAACTGCGAGTTAGTGTCTTCGCTGTACTCGTCGATGTTGGTGGCCGGGACGGTGGCCTGGCTGGTGGCGCCGCGCATCCACTTGATCGTCTGGTTGTCCGGAATTTCGGCAAACGGGTCGGAGCCGCGGTCGGAGTTCCACTGGATGAATGTCGGGAACAGGTGGTGGATGTCGGTGCGCATGCGCACTACCTCGTTGAACCACGACTGCGGGATGCTGTGCTCACAGTTGATGCCGCTCACCACGCCCGGGTTGGTGTTGGCCGAGTCGAGGCGCACGGTTTCCTGGTAGCCCGAGTACACGCACGTCACGCGGCCCTGGAAGTTGTCCACGTAGTTGTACATCCGGCCGCGGGCCTCCGAGTAGTTGAGCTCCGTGCGCTTGCCATCGTACCAGTTCTGGCGCAGCCAGTCTTTCAGGTCCTGGCCCTGCAGGGAGGTAGGCGGAGCAGGCGGTAAAGTTTGCGCTGAAGCCACGACGCTGACCAAGGTCAGCGCCGCGCCCAGCAAACGGGCGAAAAAGTGTTTCATGCTGGCAAAAAGAGGTAAGGAAAACGTCGGCTAAGGTCGGGAATTTATAGCAATGCCTGCGTGGCTAAATTGTTATCGGAGTAGTAGTTGCCGCTGCCCGAAGCCAGGGCGGCACAAAAAAAGACCTGCTCCGTCAGAAGCAGGTCTTTTTGAAGAACAAACGGGCCGCCAGCAGTGTGGCGGCAGCAGCCTTACTTAGTGGGCATCAGCACCGTATCGATTACGTGCGTGATGCCGTTGCTCGATACCACGTTCGGGATGGTTACGTTGGCCATGCCGCCTTTGGCGTCATGAATCATCACCGTGTTGCCGCTGCGGTGCACGGTCAGGTTTTCGCCTTCCACGGTGGTCAGCGTCTGGCCGTCCTTCAGGTCGGCAGCCATCAGGCGGCCGGGCACTACGTGGTAGGTGAGGATGGTGGTGAGCTTGGTTTTGTTTTCGGGCATCACCAGCGTGTTCACGGTGCCGGCGGGCAGCTTATCGAAAGCAGCGTTGGTAGGGGCGAATACCGTGAACGGGCCGGCGCCTTTCAGCGTCTCCACGAGGCCGCCAGCCTTCACGGCAGCTACCAGCGTGGTGTGGTCGGCCGAGCCGACGGCGTTGTCGACGATGTCCTTATCAGGCGTCATCATGGCGCCGCCCACCATTACACCGCCCGTTGTGGCGGTGCCCATCGTGCCAGAGCTCATCGAAGCGTCGCCGCTCATCTTCATTTCCTTCATGTCCTTGCCTTTGCGGGGCTTGGTGGTGGCTTTCATTTTCGAGCCGTCGGCGGCTTCGCCTTTCACCTTCATCTTGCCATCGTCAGCCGCCTTGGTTTTGGTGGTCATCTCGGCGTCTTTGGTTTTGGTTTTCTCGTCGTCCGACTTGGTTTTGGCAGTCTGGGCGGCGGCGGTAGACGAAAGGCCAACGTTTACGGCCAGGGCCAGCGTGGCGACGGAGAGGAATTTCTTAAACATGGGGTGTGAGAATATAGTGAGTGAGGAGAATTCAGTTTGGGGCCTTATACGGGCAGTTGCCGGGAATAGATATGGCGGGGATGCTATAAAGGGCTGCGGGCCGGTGGTGCGGTCTTTTACCCAGGCCGGCACCAGCCTCCACTGAAACAGCTGCACCCGCCCCGGCTCGGTGTTCGTGACGACGGGCAGGTGCGGCGAAGGTGCAGCGTTGTAGTTGGGCACAAGGTCGGCCGGCACGGCCACTCCGAAGCGCTCCACAATGGTTGGAGCCGGAGTAATGAAGGTATAGCGGCCGCACACAATCAGGGGAGGAAAGACAGAAAACGGTTTCCTCTGCAAACGGCCCGCCCGCCGCGGGGTTGATAATGCGGCGGCTTCACGCACAAAAAAGAACGTCCTGCTGAGCTTGCCGAAGCATCTCTACCGCACTAGTAATTACTGTGGCGGGAGAGATGCTTCGGCAAGCTCAGCAGGACGTTCTACGACGTTCTTGCTATCGGCAGCCTAGTTCACCACCATCGTCATGATGGAGTGAGCGGGGCTATTGGCCGTGGCGCCTTGGCCCTGCATCCAGAGCTGGAAATCCTGGGCTTTGTCGCTGTTGTTCATCACCACCACGGCCACCTTGCCGTCGGGGTTCAGGAAGGCCGTGGTGCTCAGATGGTCGCGGTTGGAGGAGGTGGCAATGCGCCGCGCGCCGGGCTTGATGAACTTGGAGAAGTGGCCGATGTAGTAGTAGGCGTTGGTGTAAATCAGCTTGCCGGTGCGCGTATCCCCGATGATGGGCGAAAAGCAGAAGTTCTGCACGTGGTTGGGGCCGCCGGTCTGGTCGAGCAGCACGTTCCAATCGGTCCAGCCCACGGTGCCGCTGTTGAAGTCGTTGATCATGGAGTGGCCGTACCGCTCGCCCAGGGCCCAGTCGTTCACCTTATCGAAGTTGAATTTCTCTACGCACCCTTCCGTGAATATGAGGTTGGTGTTGGGGTAGGCCTCGTGCACGCGCCGCAGGTTGTCGAAGAGCATGCTGCTGCCGGTCCAGGTTTCGTACCAGTGGTAGCCGATGCCCCACACGTATTGCGCGGCTTTGGGGTCGTCGAGGATGGTGCTGGCGCGCTGGTAGATCTGGTCGCGGTTGTGGTCCCAGGCAATGAGCTTCCGGTCGCCGAGGCCACCTTTCTTCAGCGTCGGGCCGAGGTAGTCGCGGATAAAGTCGCGCTCCTCAGTGGCCGTAAACACGCACGATTCCCACCGCTGTTTGGCCATGGGCTCGTTCTGCACGCTCAGCCCCCAGATCGGAATACCCTGGCGCTCATACTCCTTGATGAACTTCACGTAGTAGTCGGCCCAGGTTTGGCGGTACTGGGGCAGCAGCTTGCCACCGCGCAGCATGTCGTTGTTGTCCTTCATCCAGGCGGGTGGGCTCCAGGGGCTCACGTACATCGTGAGCTTGCCGCCGGCCGCCGCTTGGGCCTGCTTGATGAAGGGAATGCGGAACTGCTCGTCGTGCTTCACGCTGAACGTCTTCAGCTGCTCGTCCTTGTCGGCCACGTAGGTGTAGGGGCCACTGGAAAAGTCGGAGCTGTGGATGCTGGTGCGGGCCAGCGTGTAGCCGATGCCGGCCGTGGGGCTGTAGTAGGCCTGCATGAACTCCTGCTGAGTGGCCCTGGGCAGCTTGGCGTAGGTTTCGGCGGCGGCATCCGTCAGGGCCCCACCAATGCCCAGCATGGTCTGAAACGTCTTGCCGGGGTCCACGAAGATGCAAACCTGCGTTTCCAGCGGCTGGCCCACCGGCTGCAGCGTCAGGCTGGTGCCGGCCGACAGTCGCAGCTCAGAGTTGGCGGCAGTGGTGAACACCTGCGCCTTTTTGCCGACGGCCGAATACGATTGAGAGTTGCCAGCGTTTTTGGCGGCTTTCTGGGCCACGGCACTGCCAGTGCACAAAGCAGCCAGCAGCAGGGAAGGAAGGAGGGATTTGCGCATAATAAGGAAGGCGGCGGGAGGCCCCGCCAATACCGCCGGTGGGAGGCGGCGGGCATGAAAAATCAGAGAGTGGCGGCGGGGCCTACCACACGTAGGTGCCCACGGCGCCGGCCGGCAGCGCCGTGCTGGCCGCCTTGCCGCGGTACTGGATGTCGAAGGACTGGTTGGTGTTGCCGGTGTTCTGCACAATCAGCACTTTCTGGCCATTCGGAGCCTTGAAGGCCACGTTGGTGAGGCCGCCGGGCGTGGTGGACCCAATGCGCACCGAGCCGGGCCGCACAAACTTGGCCGCGTGTGCCACTGTGTAGTAGGCCGTGTTGCGCGAAACTGTGTTGCCGTTGATGGTGAGGGCGCCCAGGCAGGTGCTGCAGCCGCCGTTGGTATGCGGACCGTAGTTCTGGTCGGCGGCTAGGTTCCATTCCAGCACGTTGCGGCTCCAGTTGCGCGTGCCCCCGATAATCAGGTTGTTGATGTGCCAGGTGAAGTCGGCGGCGAAGTTGCCGGGGCCGCCCACCCACTGCTCCGTGAAGTACACGCTCTTGGCCGGAAAGGCGTTGTGCACCTGGCTCATGGCGTTGATGTTGCCGGCGTACAGATGGAACGCCGAGCCATCGACGTAGCGGCTCACCTGCGGGTCGGCCAGAATGGCGAGCGGGTAATCGGTGCGGTCGGTG
The DNA here is from genome assembly GCF_027359925.1 of Hymenobacter canadensis. NCBI lineage: Bacteria > Pseudomonadati > Bacteroidota > Cytophagia > Cytophagales > Hymenobacteraceae > Hymenobacter > Hymenobacter canadensis. The sequence continues at coordinate 414,093 of NZ_CP114767.1, forward strand.
TTGTGGTCGTAGAGGATGATTTTGGTGGTCAGCCCAGCCGCCTGCAGTGCCGGCCCCAGGTTGTTTTTGATGAAGTTGCCCTGCTCCGGCGCCGTCATCAGCATGCTGGGGTTATTATAGGGGTTCAGCGGCTCGTTCTGAATGGTAATGGCATCCAGGCGCACACCTTCGGCCTGCATCTGCTGCAGGTATTTCACGAAGTAGCGGGCGTACACATCGTAATACTCAGGCTTCAAAGAGCCGCCCACGAAGCTGCCGTTGGTTTTCATCCAGGTGGGTGCCGTCCAGGGTGAGCCCAGGATTTTCAGGTCGGGGTTGATCTGCAGAATCTCGCGCAGCACCGGCAGCAGGTCGGCGCGCTCGGGCTCCAGGCTGAAGCGGGCCAGCGTGGGGTCGGTCTGGCCGCCGGGCAGGTCGTTGTACGTGAATTCGCGGCTGCTCAAATCGGAGGCCCCAATGCTGATGCGCAGGTAACTGACGCCAATGCTGCCGGCATCAGTGCCGAACAGTTCGCGCAGCAGCGTGGTGCGGGCCGCGGCCGGCAGCTGGTTGAGCAGCTGGGCGCTGCCTCCCGTGAGCGTGTACCCAAAGCCGTCGATGCCCTGAAACGTCTGGGTGGTGTCCACTACAATGGCCGGATTCTGCCCCACCGGCGCCAGGAAATTCAAGGCCAGCGTGCTTTTCTGAAACAGCGCTGTCTGGTCGGTGGTGGTCAGCCACAGCGCCACCTGCGACGGGCCGGCGGTGGGCGGCGGCAGCACGGGCGGCGTCGGGGGCGTGGCCGGGTCCGGCGAGTCGGTGCCGCAGTTGCTCAGGCTCAGCAGCAACGCGCCGGCCAGAGTGCAGATAAGGCTATGTTTCGGCTTCATAAGAGGAGAATTATTAAGTAGCAGATAGATAAGCCGTGCTACGTTTCAAGGCTATTTCCAAGATTTTCCAGGCAAAGAATCTGCGTTAGTTCTATTGGACGCTCACCGCAGGCTACCACACATAAGTGCCCACGGCGCCGGGGGCCAGGGTGGAGGCAAATGTGCGGCCGGCGTGGCGTACGCTGAAGGTTTGAGCGGTCGGGTTGTCGTTCTGCACAATCAGCACCCGGTCGCCGTTGGGCGCTTTGAAGGCCACATTGGCCAGCTTGCCCGTGACGGTGGAGCCGATACGCACCGAGCCGGGCCGCACAAACTTGCTGGCGTGCGCAATGATGTAGTAAGCATCCTCGCGGCTGACGGTGTTGCCGTCCAGGGTGAGGGCGCCGCGGCACTCGGTGCAGCCGCCGGGTGTGTGCGGGTTCTGCTGCGGATCGGCGGCCAGGTTCCATTCCAGCACCGTGCGGGCCCAGTTGCGCGTACCCCCGATAATGAGCGTACGTACGTGCCAGGGCAGGTTCTCGGAGAAGCTGCTCTTCGAGCCCACCCACTGCTCAGTGAAGTACAGGTTCTTGTCGGGGTGGGCGTCGTGCACCTGGCTCAGGGCCTCAATGGGGCCGGCGTAGAGGTGAAACGCCGAGCCGTCCACGTATTGTTTGGCTTCCGGGTCGTTGAGGATGGTAATCGGGTAGTCGGGTCGGTCGGCGTTGTGGTCGTAGACGATGATTTTGGTGTCCAGCTTCGCCGCCTTGAACGTGGGCCCGAGGTGCTTCTTGATGAACTCGGCCTGCTGCTCGGCCAGCATCAGCAAGCTGGGGTTGTTGCCGGGGTGCAGGGGCTCGTTCTGAATGGTAATAGCGTCAATCCGCACGCCCTCGGCCTGCATCTGCTGCACATACTTCACGAAGTAGCGGGCGTAGGCATCGTAGAACTCGGGCTTGAGTGAGCCGCCTTTCGAGTTGTTGTTGGTTTTCATCCAGGTCGGCGGCGACCAGGGCGAGCCGAGCAGCTTGATGGCTGGGTTAATAGCCAGAATCTCCTTCAGGATGGGCAGCAGGTGCGGCTTGTCGGGGGCGAGGCTGAACTTGGCGAGGGTGGGGTCGGTCTGGCCGGCGGGCAGGTCGTCGTAGCTGAAAACCTGGGCATCGAGGTCGGAAGCCCCGATACTCAGGCGTAAGTAGCTGACGCCAATAGCGTTGCCGGTAGTCCCAAACAGCTCCTGCAGCAAGGCGGCGCGCTTGGGCGCATCCATGCGGTGCAGCAGCTCGGCGCTGCCGCCCGTCAGGCAGTAGCCGAAGCCGTCAATCAGCTGGAAGGTCTGGCTTTCGTCGACTTCAATTACCGCACCGGTAGCTGGGCTGGCGCTCCAGGTGGGCGCCGGCTGCAACTGAAATAAGGCCGATTTATCGGGATTGGTGAGCCAAAAAGCAGCCGAACGGCTGGTGCTGGCCGGGGCTGTGGCAGTGCCGGCCTTGGGTGGTCGCTGGCAGCCCGCGCCAAGGCCCAGGAGCAGCAGCAGCGAAAAGCCGGTAGATCGGAAAGTGGAAATCATGGCAAATGGAAAGAGCAAAAAAGAGCAGGAGTAGCACCTAAGTCCGGCAGTGGTTGCTGCCAGCCCAGGCCCCAAGGGCCGATTCCGAGGATTCCCCCCACGAAACCGGCCCTGGTTCCTGTTGGCCGGAAATGCGCCGGACCGCGCAGCTTGCCCCAAGGCGTTGCAGCGCCTCAGGTACAGGAAGCTACATCTGCTATTCCGACGAAAATGGAAGCTGTACTAGGGTCGTTCAGCAGATTCAACCAAGCTTCTCTTTTCGTCGGAATGACAGGCGCAGCACCGCTTTTAGTACCCCGGATTCTGGGTTACGTTGGGGTTGGTGTTGGTTTCCTGCTGCGGAATGGGCAGCAGCAGGTAGTTCACGTCGCGGCGGGTCAGCTTCTCCTGGATGGCGTCGAGGGCATCCTTGGGGTGGTTGACGCCGGACTGCGCGGCTTCGTGGCGGGTGTAGCGCAATAGGTCAAACCACCGTTCCCCCTCGAAGGCCAGCTCCAGGCGGCGCTGCCGGTCGATTTCGTTGCGCAGCGTGGCTTGGCTGGCGGCTTCTGGCGAGGCGGCCGTGAGGGCGGCTAGGCCGGCGCGGGTCCGCACCTGGTTGAGCGGCGGCAACGCGGCGGCCGTCTGGCCCTGCTCGTTGGACGCCTCGGCCTGCATCAGCAGCACATCGGCGTAGCGGATGACGTAGGTGTTGTCGGGCGAGTTGAAGTTGTTGGGGTTGCCGGGCCACTTATACACGAAGGCGCCGTCGTCGTTGCCGGTGCCGGGGCCGCCATCCACGTAGCTCACATGGTCGCGCCCGCCGGGGGCGTTGCCGAGGTAGGCCCAGCGCAAATCGGTGCGGCGCTGCTGCGGGTTATTGGGGGCGTAGACGGTAGTATCGGCGCCGTTCGGGCCGCCACCCAGCAGTTCCGGAGTTGGGATGTTGAACTTCGGAAACGAGAAGGTAGCGGGCGGGGCGGGCAGCGCTACGTCGGGGAAGATATTGCCGCCGTCATCGGCACCCGCAAACTGCACCTCAAACACCGACTCGCGGCGGTTGTTGGCCGGATACAGGGCTTTGGGCGTGCTTTCGAGGGTGTAGAAGCCACTGGCTACCACCTGCGCGGCGGCAGTACCGGCCGCAGCCCAGTTGCGCTGCGTAAGCTGCACGCGGGCCAACAAACCGTTCACCGAGCCGCGGGTGGCGCGGGTGCGGCCCGTGGCGTCGCCGACCGGAGCCAACTGGGCGGCCTGCGTGAGGTCGTCCACGATTTGGGCGTAAACCTGGTCGGCGCTGGCACGGCTCAGGTTCAGCACGGCTGGGTCGCCGGTTTCGGTGGGCTCCAGGCGCAGCGGCACGCCGCCGTAGAGGCGCACCAGGTTGAAGTAGTGCAGGGCGCGCAGGAAGCGGGCCTCGCCCAGAATCTGGCTGCGGCGGGCTTCCGGCATCGTGATGGTCGGCACGTACTTCAGCACGGCGTTGGCCCGGTTGATACCGATGAAGGCGGCCGTGTAGATGGTGCGTACCTGCTTGGTGGTGGGGCGCCAGGTGAAGCGGTCCAAGTCCGTCACGTCGCCGTTGGTGCTGGAGGCGTTGTCGGTGGGCATTTCGCCCATGGCAATCAAATCCAGGCCGTAGTTGCCTTCCTGCTGCAGGGCGTCGTAGGCGGCCACGATGCCGGCTTCGGCGTCGTCGGCGTTCTGGAAAAAGTTGACGGGCGTGATGCTGGGCAGCGGCTCCTTATCGAGAATGTCGCAGCCGGTAGTGAGCAGCAGCGCCGCCAGAATGGGATAAAGTATCTTTTTCATGAGTGGGAGTCGGTTAGAAAGTGGCGTTCAGACCTACCGTGTAGGTGCGCGCCTGCGGATACACGCCCAGGTCGCGGCCGAAGCCCGTGCTGGAGAAGGGGTCGGCGCTTACTTCGGGGTCGTAGCCGGAGTAGTCGGTCCAGGTGAGCAGGTTTTGGCCCGTCACGTAGACGCGCACGCCGCTGATGCCGGATTTCTGCAGCACGCTCATGGGCAGGCCGTAGGCCAACGTCAGGTTTTTGAGGCGCACATACGAACCGTCCTCGATGAAGCGGCTAGACACCTGGTTGTTGCCGGCCGGGTCGCCGAACACGGCGCGGGGCACGTCGGTGTTGGTGTTGGTCGGAGTCCAGCGGTCCAGCACGCGGGTGTTCTGGTTGAGGGCCTGGCTCATGCCCTCGGTGGTGCGGCGGTTCTCATTGTAGAGGTCGTTGCCAAACGAGCCCTGGAAGAACACGCTCAGCTCCAGGCCTTTGAACGAGAAGGTGTTCGTGACGCCCGCAATGGAGTTAGGGTTGGCGTTACCGATAATCGTGCGGTCCTGGTCGTTGATGCGGCCGTCGCCGTTCAAGTCCAAAAACCGCTGGTCGCCGGCGCGGGCGTTGGGGTTCTGGGCCTGCGCTTCCGCATCGGTCTGGAAGATGCCGTCGGCCTGCAGGCCGTAGAAAGTGCCCAGCGGCGAGCCATTGCGCACAATATTGTAGTCGTTGATGATCTGCCGGCCGGTTTCCTGGCCCTGCTCGTTGCGGACGCTCCCGATGTTGAGAACTTTGCCGCGGTTGAGGGTAAAATTCAGGTTGGTGCTCCAGGCGAAGCCGTTGTCTTCAGCGCGCACGTTCACCGTGTTCAAGCCCAGCTCCAAACCCTTGTTTTCCACTTCGCCCAGGTTCTGGATGATGTTGGACGTTTGGGCGCCGGTGCTTAGCGGCAGCGGTACCTCAAACAGCAGGTCGGTGCTGCGCTTGCGGTACACATCGGCGTTGAAGGTCAGGCGGTCTTCCAGCAAGCTCAGGTCGAGGCCCAGGTTGGTTTGCTTGGTAACCTCCCAGCTCACGTCGGCGTTGCCGATACGCTCCGGCGCGATACCGCCCGAAATGCTGCCGTTGCCCTGATAGCCGAAGCCCGAGCCGTAGGTGGAGAAGCGGGCGTAGTCGCCGATTTCCTGGTTGCCGTTTTCGCCGTAAGAAGCGCGCAGCTTCATGCTGGTAATGGCGTCGGTTTGCGGGAAGAAGCTTTCCTTGCTGATGTTCCAGCCCGCGCTAACGGCCGGAAAGTAGCCGAAGCGCTTGTCTTTGGCGAAACGGCTGGAGCCGTCGGCGCGCAGGCTGACGGTGGCCAGGTATCGGTCGTCGTAGTTGTAGATGGCGCGCCCGAACACGCTCAGCAGCGCCCACTCCGACTCGAAGCTGCTCACCGAGCGGTTGGCGGTGCCGGCATACAGATACGGCACCGAGTTCGACGGGAAGCCCGTGGCGCGGGCATTGGACGTGAAGCGGTTAGACGCCTGCACCGACTGACCGGCCAGCAGCGTCAGGCGGCTTTTCTCGCCCAGCGTGAGGTTGTAGGTCAGCGTATTTTCGTTCAGCCAAATCACCTGCTGGTCGGTGCCGGTGCGGGCCTGGCCGAGCGTGGCCGGGTCGGGCGTGCTGGTCTGGCGGTTGCCGGGGTACTCGCGCGTCACGTACTCATTCTCCACCTGCGTGCGGAAGTCAATGCCCAGCGACGACCGGAACTGCAGGTTGTCGAGGATGTCCAGCTCGCCGTAGATATTGCCGATGGCCTGGTAGATCAGGGCCTTGTTGCGGGTTTCCAGCAGGTTGCCAACGGGGTTGTCGAAGCTGCTGTTGAAGGGGTTGGTAGCGTACGTGCCGTCGGCGTTGCGCACGGGCAGCGTCGGAATCTGGGTGATGGTGCCCAGCACCGTCCCACCACTGTTGGAGCCGCGCTCTGAGCGTACCGAGCCGTTGTTGTTAGTGCGGCTCAGGTTCAGGTTGGTGCCGATGCGGAACCGCTGGCTCACTTCTTGGTCGAGGTTGATGCGGAAGCTAAACCGGTCGAAGCCGGAGTTGCGGAAGATACCGTCCTGCTTGAAGTAGCCGCCGCTCACGTAGTAGCGGGTTTTATCGGAGCCGCCGCTCACATTGAGCTGGTAGTTCTGGATGGCGGCCGTGCGGTACACTTCGTCCTGCCAGTCGGTTTCGGCGGGCAGGTTGTTGAGGTCGGGGTAGGCGGCGGTGCGGCCACCGTTGATCAGGGCTTCGTTGTAGTATTCGGCAAACTGGCGGGCGTTGAGCACGTCCAGCTTTTTGCGCAGCTGCTGCTGGCCGTAGTACATACTTAGGCCGACTTGAGCCTTGCCAGCTTTACCGCGCTTGGTCGTAATCACCACCACGCCGTTGGAAGCGCGCACGCCGTAAATAGCGGCTGCCGCGCCGTCCTTCAGTACATCGATGCTTTCGATGTCGCTGGGGTTGAGGGCGTTCAGCGGGTTCGGCGACTGGTTGCTCAGGCCGCCCAGCTCCCGGTTGTAGGAAGGCAAAACCGGCACGCCGTCAATCACATACAGCGGGCTGTTCGACAAGCTCACCGACGAGTTGCCGCGAATCCGGACGTTGATGCCCGCGCCGGGTGCGCCGCTCGGCGAGGTCACCTGCACGCCGGGCGTCTGGCCCTGCAGCGCCTGGTCGAAGCCAGCCACCGTCTGCCGCTCAATCTGCCGCGCCCCCACCGACGAAACGGCCGTGGTCAGCTCCTGGCGGGTCTGGGTGCCGTAGCCCACCACCACCACTTCGTTCAGCGCCTGGGTGTTTTCGGCGAGGGTAGTGGCGGCCACCTGCGTGGTCTGGCCATCTACCACCGTAATCTGCTGGCGCGCCGTGGTGAAGCCAATCGAGGAAATAACCAGCGTCTGCGGGCCAGCCGGCACGTTCGGGATGGTGAAGTTGCCGTTGGCATCGGTGGCGCTACCCAGGGTAGTACCTTCCACCACCACCGTCACGCCGGGCAGGGCCTCGCCCTTGGCATCCACCACCCGCCCCGAAACGGGACCGTTGAAGACGGCAGTGAAGAGGGTTTTGCCGGTTTCATCGGCGGGCAGGGCAGGGGCGTAGGCCAGCACCGCACCAGGCTGGGCGGCCGCCAGGCCCGTGAGCAGCAGGCTGCCCACGGCCGGCGTCAGCAGCAGGCGCCGGAAGGGCCGGTTGCCCTGCGGAGATTGTAAAGGGAACGACATGGGAAAGTAGGTTAGGTGAGACGAAGTGAGGGTAGGGCAGAAACTGGAAAAGCACTGGCCCGCAAGCGGGTAGAAACTCGAAGAAGTCAGCCGGAAAGGGCCGTAACAGCTGCCTCCGAGAGCAGAGGAGCCGCCCCGGGATGCGTAGCCACCAGCGCCGCCGCCGCGCAGGCCCGCCGCAAACTGATGGCCGGGTTGGCGGTGGGCCAGTCAGCTAGTAGCGCGGCCAGAAAGGCGTCGCTGCTGCCTAGTGTGCCGGGCGTGGCCACTGCAAAGCCGGCTTGTTCCAGCAGGTGGCCGTCGTGCCAGAGCGTGGCGCCGGCGGTGCCTTGTGTGAGACACACGGCCTGCAGCCCGAAGTGCGCCGCCAGCCATGGCAGCGCCGTAGCCGGGGTAGCGGGCTGGCCTAGCCAGCCCATTATTTCGGTAAGTTCAGATTCGTTGAGCTTCACCAGATCGGCCTGGCGGAGCAGGTACTGCACCACCGAGCGGGTGTAGTGCGGGGCGCGCAGGTTCACGTCGAACACCTTGTAAGGTACCACCTGCAGCAAGCGGTACAGCGTTTCGCGGGTGGTCAGGCCGCGGGCCGCCAACGAGCCGTACACCAGCATCCGGGCGGCGGCCACGGTGTCGCGCAACTCGTCGGTGTGCTGGAGGTAGTCCCAGGCCACTGGCTCCACCACTTTGTAGGTGGCGTGGCCGTGGCGCAGCGTCACCTTCACCACGCCCGTCAGGTGAGTCTGGCTGCGCTGGATCAACTCCTGACCCAAGCCCTGCGCGGCCAGCTGCTGCAGCAGATCCGTGCCCAGCTCGTCGTCGCCGACGCGGCTGATGAGCTGCACCGGTTGCCCTAGCTGCCGCAGGTGCCGCGCCACGTTGAACGGCGCGCCGCCGGGCTGGCGGCCATCGGGCAGCATATCCCAGAGGAACTCACCGAGGCAGACAATGGGGGCAACTGGGTTCATGCAGGTAGGACGATTTAAACAAAAGTCGCCTGATGCTTCTCGGAAGGCTTGCTGATTTATTTCAAAATCCGAACAGTATCAAAATAGCTTTTAATAAATTGATTATCAATATTTTATAAATAAAAAAAACCGCGCCTGTAACAGGCGCGGTTTCGGTTTTATTACGGGGCTTTCAGGATTGTATCAGTGGTGCGGGGTGATGTGCATGGCCCGGAACTCGGAAGGCGAAATCTGGTAGCGGCCCTTGAAGCTGGTGGAGAAGTAGGAGGGTGAGGAGAAGCCCAGCTCGTAGGCCACATCGGCAATGCTGAGGGCGTCGTCGAGCAGCAGCTCGCGGGCTTTGGTGAGGCGCAGGTTCTGGATGAAGTCCGTAACGCCGGTGCCCAGCACGGCCTTCACCTTGCGGTAGAGCTGCATGCGCGAAATGCCCAGGCTACGGGCAATGTCCTCCACGCTCAGGTCGGTGCGGGTGAGGTGGGCCTCCACGATGGCCGTGAGGTCGGCCAGGAATTTCTGGTCGGGATTGGTGAGCACCGTGGCCGTATCCACGGACAGCTCGCGCCGGAAATGCTCGCGCTGGCGGGCGCGGTTGGCCAGCAGCGTCCGCACGCTTTCCAGCAGAAAGGTAGGGTTGAAGGGCTTGGTCAGGTAGAGGTCGGCGCCGGCCTGCACGCCTTCCACCTGCTGCTCGGGGGCGCTGCGGGCCGTGAGCAGCACCACCGGAATGTGGCTGGTGCGCCAGTCGGCCCGCAGCTGTGTCACCACTTCCAGGCCGCTCAGGCCGGGCATCATCACGTCGCACACTATCAGGTCCGGAATCATGTCGGTGGCCATGCGGAAGCCGGTGTGGCCGTCGGTGGCGCTCTGCACCCGGAAGTCAGTGCGCAGCCGCCGCGCCAGAAAGTCGTTGACTTCAGCATTGTCTTCAATCACCAGCACCAGTGTCTCGCTGCCGCCGTCGGTTGGGGCGGCCGTGGTGGCTTCCAGCTCGGGGCTGAAGGTGGCGGCAATGGCTTCGGGCTCATCGAGCAGGAAGCTGGCCGTGGGCATGTCGGAGGTGGCGCGCAAGGCTTCCGGCAACTCACGCGGCAAAGCCACCACAAAGGTGCTGCCCTGGCCCGGCTGGCTGCTGAACGTGAGCTGGCCCTGGTGCAGGCGCACCAGCCCTTGCGCCAGCGCCAGCCCCATGCCCGAGCCTTTGGCCACGGCACCCTGGTCGCCTTGGTAAAACCACTCAAATACGTGCGCCTGGTCCTGGTCGCTGATGCCGCGGCCCGTGTCGGCGATGCTCACGCGCAGGCTCTGGCCGTCGGGGCTGGCCTGCAGGCTGATGGTGATGCGGCCCTGCTCGGGCGTGAACTTCAGCGCGTTGGAGAGCAGGTTGAAGAATACCTTGTCGAGGATGTTGCCATCGAACCAAGCCGGCAGCTCGGGCTCGGCGGCCAGAAACCGCAGCTGCACGCCGCGCAGCCGGGCTGGCTTCTCGAAGGCATCCACAATTTCGCGCACAAAGGCTACCAGGTTGCCGTAGGTGGCGCGCACGGCCATCTTACCCACCTCGATTTTGCGGAAATCCAGCAGCTGGTTCACGAGCTGCAGCAGCCGCTGGGTGTTGCGGCGCACCAGAGCCAGATCCTGGTGCTGGGCGGCGGTGAGGTCGGGCGTGTTGGTGAGCAGCTCTTCCACGGGCCCCAGAATCAGGGTGAGCGGGGTGCGCAGCTCGTGCGAGAAGTTGGTGAAGAAGCGCAGCTTGGCCTCGGTGTCGGCGCGCGACTGCTCGGCCAGGGCTTCCAGCTGGTTGCGCTGCAGCCGGATTTCCTCGTTCTGCTGCTGCAGCTGCTGGTTGATCTTGTCGTTTTCGGCGTTGCGCAGCGCCAGCTGCCGGTTGATCTGCCGGTTGCGGCGGGCCGAGTGCCAGGCCAGCGCGCCCAGCACCAGCGCGCCCAGCAGCGTCGCCAGCAGGCCGTAGAGGATAGTTTGCTGGCTGGCGTAGGTGGCGCGCAGGCGTTGCAGCAGGCCCTGTTGCCGCTCGATGTCGTGCTGCTGGCTGGCCATCTTGTCGGTCTGCTGCTGCAGGGTCAGCACGTTGGTCGAGTCGATGACGATGGTGCCGAGCGTGTTTTCTTTGTCGTAAGGCTGCTTGTTCAGGATTTTCAGGGCCGTGCGCATGGCGTCCTCGCCGCCCGGCGCATACAGAATGCTCGCGTCGAGCACGCCGCGCTGCACCAGATCAATGCCTTCCCCCTTGCCCACCAGCCCATCCACGCCAATGATGCGCACCCGGCCGGCCAGCCCGAGCTGCTGGCATACTTCGTAGGCGCCGCGGCCCATGGCGTCGTTGTGGGCGAAAATCAGCGCCACGTTGGGGTGGGCGCGCAACGCCGCCAGAAGGGCCGGTTTCAGGGTTTTTTCCTGCCAGTTGCCGTTCACCTGGGCCACCACCCGCAGCCCGGGAAACGCTTTCAGGCCCTCAGCAAAGCCCTGGTGGCGCTCCGAAGTGGCCGAGGAGCCGGGCGTGCCCAGAATCTCAATGACTTCGCCCTGCGGGCGGCCCAGCAGGCGGGCACCGTAGCGGGCAGCCGTCTGGCCCACTTCCAGGTTGTCGCCGCCCACGTAGGCCGTGTAGCGCTGCGAGGCCGTGCGCCGGTCGATCAGCAGCACCGGAATGCCCTGAGCGTAGGCTTCCTCCACGGCCGGCGTTACGGGCCCGGCTTCGTACGGCGACACAATCAGCAGGTCGAGGCCGCCTTGTACCAGCTTGCGGATCTGCTGCTGCTGCAGGTCGCTGTTGTCGTGGGCGTCGGTGGTGCGCAGCTGCACTTCGGGGTGGAAGCTCAGCTCGCGGTTGATGCCGTTGAGCATAGCCTCGCGCCACGGCCCCGAGGTGCTGCACTGCGAAAATCCGATGCGGTAGGCGGGCGTTTTGGCGGGCTCCGCACAACTCGCCAGCAGCGCCCCGGCCAGCAGGAATAACAGCAACCGAAGCTCCCGAAAGAGTTCTGCTTTTCTCAAGTACCAACGGACCTGCCAGGGGTGGGAACTGGCGCAGCCTAATCAAATATACCGGATTCTTCTGCACCCTGCCAAGAATATAGGAGCACCGCCATACCCCCGGCCTGGCTGTCACGCGTCCGGTTGGAAGTTCGGTTCGGGCGGTTTTAGGGGCGCGGGGCAGGCAGCTGGTTGCGGGAAATGATGCGCTGCAGATCCTGCAGGTTGCCGTAATCGGGCCGGATGAAGCCCAGCTCCGGGTTGTCCAGGTCGCGGATGGCCTGAATGGTCAGCACGGAAATCACCACGAACAGAATAGGCACGAAATAGTGGCGGGTTTCCTGGGCGCTGTTGGTGAAGCCCACCAGAACGCCAATCGCCCAGGACGAAATAAACAGCAGTGACAGAATGGAATAGGGCGTGCCTTCCCGGTAGGAATAGTGCAGTCTAAAGGTGTTGGCATCGAGCCGGTTGAAGGCCGGCAACAGCCGCCGCACCACCTCGGTGCGGGCCGGGGAGGTGCGCCCCGAGGCACTGAGCTGCTGCCAGAACTGCTGGTCGAGGTGCTCTAGGCGGCGGATGTGGGCGGGGTCGTGGGGGCGGCGGGGGCGGTGCTCGTTGAGCTCCAATTGCAGCAGCTGCAGCAGAAACCGCTGCACGGCGGCGCGCTCCGGGGCGGGCAGCAGCTGGCTTTCGCGGTAGAGCTCGGCAATGGCATCCGAGGTCTGATGAATGAGGCCGGTGCGCTCTTTAAGCGAGTTGTTGGACGAAAGTAGCGTGAAGGACAGCAGCAAACCGAAGATGGTAATCAGGGCGCTTTCGATGCCCGACGGCTTCCAGATGCGCTGGCGGCGGCGGTAGTAAACCTCGGCAAACAGGTAGCCCACCGCCACGGCCAGCAGCAACGACGCCGGGTAAGCCAGCACAAACCACAGAACCTCAAACGTACTGTACCGCATGCCGCTGCCAGGTTAACCCGTTTCCTAATCAGCCGACCTCTTATCGAAAGGCTCCGGCCGCTGTTCAGTCCCAAGAAACGAAAAAGCCCCTGATTCCATCAGAGAATCAGGGGGCTTTGGCGTTTGCGGGGCCTATATCGGGCCTGGGCTACTGCGTGGGAAGTACCGGATTACGGTCGGAAGGCGGCGTGAGGGGCGCCGCGTCCAGCTCCCGCGGGTGTTCGTCGAGGCCGGTTTCGCGGTGCGCCGCGAAATACTGCGCCAGCGCCTTTTCGCCCACCAGCCAGAACACTACCGGTGTCACGATGATGTCGAGGAAGGTAGACGAAAGCAGACCGCCGAGGATGACCGTGGCCACCGGGTAGAGGATTTCCTTGCCCGGCGCGTCCTTGGCCAACGTGAGCGGCACCAGGGCCAACGCGGCCACCAGGGCCGTCATCAGCACCGGCACCAGCCGCTCCAGGGAGCCGCGGATAATCATCGGGATACCAAACTTCTCGCCCTCGTGCTCCACGAGGTGGATGTAGTGCGAAATCATCATGATGCCGTTGCGCGAGGCAATGCCGGTGAGCGTGATGAAGCCCACCAGCGAGGCAATGCTGAAGGTGCCGCCCGTGAGCAGCACCGCCACCACCGAGCCAATCAGGGCCAGCGGAATGTTGAGCATGATCTGGCCCACCATGTAGCTGGACTTGAAGTGCGAGAACAGCACCAGGAAAATGCCGGCCAGCGAAAACAAACTCAGCCACAGAATTTTCTGCGACGCCGACTGCTGGCTCTCAAACTGCCCGCCGTAGGTGAGGTAGTAGCCCGGCGGCAGCTTCACCTGCTGCCCGACCCGGGCCTGAATTTCCTTGACCGTGGAGCCCAGGTCGCGCTCCGCCACGTTCAGCGAGATGGTGATGCGGCGTTGGGTGTTTTCGTGGTTGATGGTGTTCGGGCCGGGCTCGTAGCTGATGTCGGCCACCTCACTCACCGGAATCAGGGCGCCGCCGGGCGTTTCGATGCGGGTCTGGCCCAGGGCGGCGAGGTGGTTGCGCTGGGCTTCGGGCAGCTTCACAATCAGGTCGAAGCGCTTCTGGCCGTCGAGCATCTGCGACACCACGGCGCCCTGAAACAGAGTTTCCAGGTCGCGCACCACTTCGCCGCGGGCCATGCCGTAGGCGCGCAGGGCCTCGTCGCGGGGCCGGATGAGCACCTGTGGAATCTGCACCTGCTTCTCTACCTGCAGATCCACTACGCCCGGCACCGCGGCGGCGGCGGCGCGGATTTCGTTGGCGTAGCGGCGCAGCTCCAGCAAATCGTTGCCGAACACTTTGATGGCCACCTGCGCCCGCACGCCCGAAAGCAGGTGGTCGAGGCGGTGCGAAATGGGCTGGCCAATGTTCACGTTCACGCCGGTAATCAAACTGAGCTTCTGGCGCATGTCGGCCAGAATTTCGTCGCGGCTGCGCATGGTTTTGCCTTCTTTTTCGAGTTCGGCTTCAGTCTTGAAGGCCACCTCAATCTCCGAGTTGTTCACCGACTCGGCGTGCTCATCCAGCTCGGCGCGGCCGGTGCGGCGGGCGGTGTAGGCCACCTCCGGAATCTTCAGCATCTGCTGCTCGCCCAGCGTGCCCAGCTTGTTGCTCTCGGTGAGGGAGGTGCCGGCGGGGGCTGAGAAGTTGACGGTCAGGGAGCCTTCGTTGAAGGGCGGCAGAAACTCGGTGCCGAAGAAAGGCACCAGGGCCGCGGCCAGCCCGAACAGCAGCGCCACGGTGGTGAGAATGGCTTTGGGGTGCGCCAGGCCCCAGTGCAGCAGGTGCGTGTCCTTCTTCTTCAGCCAGCGCACCAGCCCGCCGTCGGTTTCGGGGTGGTCCATCTGCTTCATGCGGGGCAGCAGGTAATAGCACAGCACCGGCGTCACGGTCAGCGACACGAATAGCGAGGCCACGATGCTGGTGATGTAGGCAATGCCCAGCGGCGCGAAAATGCGGCCTTCCATGCCTTCCAGCGCAAACAGCGGCAAAAACACCAGCACCACGATGACGGTGGCGTACACGATGGAGTTGCGCACCTCCGAACTGGCCGCGTAAATCACCTGCAGCACCGGCCGGGGCTGGGGGAGCTGGCGGTTTTCGCGCAGGCGCCGGTACACGTTTTCCACGTCCACGATGGCGTCGTCCACCAGCTCGCCGATGGCAATGGCCAGCCCGCCCAGCGTCATGGTGTTGATGCTGATGCCCGCCACGCGGAACACCAGCGCCGTCACGATCAGCGACAACGGAATGGCTACCAGCGAGATAAACGTGGTGCGCACGTTCAGCAGAAACGCAAACAGCACGATGACTACCAGAATAGCGCCGTCGCGCAAGGCCTCTTCCACGTTGCTGATCGACGACTCAATAAACTCCGACTGCTTGAACAGCCGCGTGTTCACCTGCACGTCCTTGGGCAGGGAAGGCCGGAGCTCCACTAAAGCCTTTTCCACGGCTTCGGTGAGGCCCACGGTGGCCGCGCCCGGCTGCTTCTCGATGCTCAGAATCACGGCGGGCCGGCCGTTCACGCTGCCGTCGCCGCGCTTGAAGCGGGCCCCGAACTCCACCCGCGCCACATCCGCCACCCGCACCGCCGACTGCGCACGGTACCCCACGATGATGTTCTCAATGTCCTGCATCGAGCGCAGCCGGCCCAGGTTGCGAATCAGCACCTCGGAGCCCTGGCGGTCGAAAAAGTTGCCGGTGGTGTTGAGGTTGGAGCTGCGCAAGGCCTCTTCCACTTGGCTCACGGTGATGCTGGTAGCATTCAGCCGGGGCATATCCAGCAGCACCTGGTACTGCAGGTTGTCGCCGCCGATGGGAATGACCTGGGCCACGCCGGGGATGCTCAGTAGGCGCTGGCGCACGGTGTAGTTGGCCAGCGTGCGCAGGTCGGCGGCATTGGTGACCTCACCCCCCGGCCCCCTCTCCCGTGGAGAGGGGGAGCCAGCCGAATCCACTTTGGCGGACTGCTTATTCTTAATTGCTAATTGTTCATTACTAATTGAAGTCGAAAGCCCCACCAGCATAATCTGGCCCATCACGGAGGAAATGGGGCCCAGCACCGGCGTGATGCCCTGCGGCAACTGCTCGACGGTGGTTTGCAGCTTCTCGCTCACAATCTGGCGGGCCGTGAAGATGTCAGTGCCGTAGTCGAACTCCACGAACACCATGCCCAGGCCGATGGCCGAGTTGGATCGCACCGCCGACACGCCGGTGGCGCCGTTCAGGGCCGTTTCCACAGGTAGGGTCACGAGGGCCTCCACCTCTTCGGGGGCCATGCCAGGCGCTTCCAGAAACACCGTCACGCGGGGGCGGTCCAGGTCGGGCAGCACGTCTACGGGCAGCTGGCGGGCCGTGTAGGTGCCGGCAATCAGCAGCCCCACGGCAAAAGCCAGCATCAGCAGGCGGTTCTGCAGGGCAAAGCGAATTATTTTATCGAGCATGTTTTAAGCGGCAAGCTGTAAGCTTTAAGCGGCAAGCTTGTTCCAACCCAATAGGCTGGGCGCTTGCAGCTTAAAGCTTGCGGCTCATTGGTTGAGGTAGATGGATTTTAGCTGGTAGGTGCCCTGCGTCACTACCCGGTCGTTTTCGTTGACCTGGCCCTGGGTCAGCACGGTTTGCTGGCCGTTCACGGCGCCGGGCTGCACGTAGCGGATTTTGAACCGCTCGGGCTCGGTGTGCACGAACACCACGGGCTTGCCGTTGAGGTCCGTCACGGCCGAGGTGGGTACCACCAGCTGCTTCTGGCCGCCGTCGGGCTGGCCTAGCACCTGCACGTTCACGGCCTGGCCGGCGCGGTAGGTGCTGCCGGTAGCGGCGTCAAGCTCCAGAATGAGCTGGCGGGCCTGGTTCACGGGGTTCACCACGTTGCTGAACACCACCAGCCGGGCCGGCGCGCCGGCCTGGCCCTGCAAACCTTCCACCCGAAACTGTGCGCCGGGCGTGATTTTGGCCAGATCCTGGGCAAACACCTGGGCTTCGACGCGCAGCTTGCCGGGGTTGATGACGCGCAGCAGCTCGTCGCCCTGGTTTACCTGCTGGCCCACGGCCAGACTGAATACGTCCACGGTGCCGCTGATGGGGGAGGTGATGGTGGTGCGGCGCTGCTGGGCTTGGCCGTTGTAGATACCGGCGTTCTGGCGGGCCTGGCGCAGGCGCAGCTCGGCCGCCACCACGTCTTTGCGGGCGGCAATGTCGGCAATGGTCTGCAGGCGGGCGTAATCCTGCTGGGCGGCGCGCAACTCGGCCTGGGCGTTGGCCCGCTCGGTGCTGAGCCCGATCTGCTGGGTGGCGTCCAGCGTCTGCTCGATGACGGCCAGCGTCTGGCCGGCGCGCACCAGCTGGCCTACCTGCGCCGTCAGGCTTACAATGCGCCCGGCCTGGGGCACCACCACCCGGCCCTCGCCGCCCGCCGCCGCCGACACCGTGCCGTAGAGCGTGGCGCGGCTGTAGGTGCCGGAGTAGACGGCCAGCGTGGTGCGCACCTCAAACAGGTACTGGCTTTCCTTCGGCAGCAGGACTTCATCGGTGAGGGCCACGCCGGTGCTGGCTTTGGCTTCACCGCCGTGGTCTTCGCCGCCGTGGCCCAGCACGGCGGCCGGGGGCGGCAGCAGCACTGCCAGCACCAGGCCGGCGGCGGCCGTAGCGGCCAGGAATCTATGCGTGGTTTTCATAAGCGGCAGGAGTTGAAGCAGAAACAGAAGATGCAGCGCGGCGCCGGCGCATGAGCAGCGCCGTGAGGCCAATGCCGAGCCCGAAGGCGCCCACCAGTGCCAGCACGGTTTTCCAGGACGAAAACAGCCCCGTCGTGGCTACCGATGCCGCGGCCGCCACCGGCAGCTTTTCGCCCACCTTGATGCCTTCCAGCAGCAGCAGGTCGGCTTGGTCGGCGGCCACCACGTTCAGGGCGAAGCTGTAGGGCTGGTTTTTGGGAAACTGGCCTTCCACCAGATAGATACCGGCTTCCTGCTCGGTTACGGTCCACTTCAGCGCGGCATCCTCGGGGTTGGTCAGCGTGAGCTTGGCACCTTTGATGGGGGCGTTGGTGGCGTAGTCGGAGAGGAACAGGCGGAGGTCGGCGGGCTGGCCGCCTTCCAGCGGCTCGTAGCGCAGCAGCACCTCAAACTTTTCGGAGAGCGCCGCCACCGAAAACGAGGTGGCCCCGGCCGGCGCAGCAGCCTGGGCTCCTTCGCCGTGGTCTTCGCCGCCGTGGGCCTGGGCCGCGCCGGCCAGCAGCAGGCCCAGCAGCAATAGCAGGAGTTGTTTCATGGGAAATGGCGGTTATTCGCCCCGCAGGTAGGTGAGTTCGATGAGCGCCTGCCGGTAGTCGCGGATGGTGGTCAGGTAGGTGTTCTGGATGGTAAAGGCCTGGTTCAGGCTCTGAATCAGCACCAGATAGCTGATTTCGCCGGCCCTAAATAGGCGCTGCGACTGGCTGATGATGGCCCGCGACTGCGGCACACCGGTTTGCTCGTAGTAGCCCAGCGAAGCCGAGAATTTGCGCGTGTCGGCCAGGGCCTGCTGGTATTGGGTGCTGAGGTCCAGCCGCTGGGTTTGCAGCTGGTAGCCGGCTGCCGCGCTACGGGCCGTGGCCGCCTGCAGCTGCGAGCGGTAGGTCCAGAACCACACCGGCACCGACACCCCAAACTGAAACCGGTACCGAATGGCCGAATTCTCAAACGCCTGGTTCTGGTAGCCCACCGTGAGGGCCGGCGTGCGGCGCGCCCGCACCAGACTGATGCCCGACTGGCTCAGGGCCACGCTCTGGGTGGCAGCGGCCAGCGTGGGGCTGCGCACCAAAGCGGCACTGTCTTCGGTGGGCAGGCCGCCGAGCAGCGCCGTGCCGGCCTGGGCAAGCTCGGGGCCGCTGCGGCGTAGGTCGGTGCTGGTAGTCAGGGCGGTGGGCTCACCCAGCAGCAAGCCCAGGCGGCGCTGGTTGGCGCGCAGGTCGGCCTGGCTTTGCTCCAGCTGCACGGTCACCTGCCGGGCCTCGGCGTCGGTGCTGATGCGCTGCAACGACGTGACTTCGCCGGCCGCAAACAGCCGCTCGGTAGCCACCCGCAGGGCCCGGAACAGGCTGTCCTGGTAGGTGAGCTGGCGCACCTGGGCCTCGGCAAACTGCAGGCTCAGGTAGGCCAGGCGGGTGTCGCGCAGCACGGTGGCACGGCTTACCTCGCGGTTGCGCTCGGCCAGCGTAATGCCGGCTTCGGCCACCTGCCGCTGCCGCCGGTACACGTTGGGCAGGTCGATGGTCTGCACCACGCCTGGCGCCCACATTTCGCCCGTGGGCGCCGAAAACAGCAGGTCGGGGTTGGCCGGCGCGAAGCTGCCGCGCTTGAGGGCACGCTGCTCGGCAATTTCCTGCTCCGACTGCCGCAGGCGCGGGTGGCGGCGCAGCGTCCGGGCCTCGGCGCTGTCGAGGCTGATGGGCGTTTGGGCCCACGTCGGCCCCGCCCCGGCCACCAGCGCCAGCAGCAGCCCGCCTGCAAAGGCATTCCTTCCAAAGTGCTTCATATTATCAGGTTGAACTCCGTCCGGTGGCCCCCGCAGGAGCCGCCGGGCCGCAGACTGGCGCTACCGGCGCACCATGCGGGGCCGCTCTGTCTGGCTCCGCATGGTGGCCGGTTGGCAGCAGGCGTGCTACATCTTGTCGGCGTTGTTGTTGTGCCAGTCTTTGAAGGCCGCTATTTCCTTTTGCTGGGCATCTATCATCATCTGGGCCATTTCCTTGAGCTTGGTGTCCCGGCCGTGGGCCATCTCGGCTTTGGCCATGTCCACGGCGCTCTGGTGATGCACGGTCATCAGCATGTTGAAATTCATGTCGGGGTCGGCCACCGTTTTGGGCATGTTGGCCATCATCCCGTCCATGGAAGCCTTCATCTTGCTCGTGAACGGGTCGGCGGGGTCCTGGGGCTTATAGTTGGTGGGGGCGCTGTCGAGGCGGGTGGCGGCGGCTTCCAGCGCGGTTATTTCCTGCTGCTGATCGGCCTTGATTTTCTCAGCCATCTGGCGCATGGTGGCGTCTTTGCCGTCGCGCAGCTCGATGTCGGCCATGGCCACGGCGCCCTGGTGGTGGGCCAGCATCATGTGCGCGAAGTCGTGGTCGGTGTTGCCCTTGGGCTTTTCGGCCATCATCTGCTGCATCATCCCGTTCATAGAGGCCACCAGCGGCGAGGCGCCGGCCGCGTCGTGGCCCATAGCCGAGTAGTCCATGGTGGAGTGGTCCATGCCGGCCATGTCGCCGGCGGCCGGAGCCGTGCCGGTTTCAGTGGCGGCGGCAGAATCAGCCGTTTTATCGGAGTTGCAGCTGCCCAGCAGCAGGGTGCCCGAGCACAGGGCGGCGAGGAAAAAAGCAGATTTTTTCATGACAATAAAGGGCAAGAGTGAGGGAAAAGAAAACCGGAAAAGCCGGCTGCCTAACTGGCCGCCGGGCTTTTCACGTTGATGGTAAAGTCGCCGGTGTGAATCTGGCCGCCGTGGTTGAACTGCAGAAACACGCGGTAGAGGCCAGGCTTCTCGAAGTTGGTGTTGAACCCAATGCTGGGGCCCTTGTCGGCTTGGTCGTTGGGGTGTACGTGCAGGTAGCTCTCGGTGTCTTCGCTGATAACCACCACGTGGCCCAGCGCGCCGAGGTAGTTGTCGAGGTTGGTAACGGGCTGGCCGTCTTTGCTGATGGTGATTTTCATGCCCAGCAGTTGGCCCGTGGTCAGGGCTTTGTCAAACGAAAGCGTGGCCTGGTAGCCGTCCTGGCTCCACTGCATGTCGTCGTTTTTGAACTTCATTGGGGCGTAGGCCGCGCCTTTCACCGTGATGGGCTGGCGGCCCAGCTGGTGGCCGGCGCCGGTGGGCGTGTAGTCCTGAAACAGCACGTACTCGCCGCCTTTCGGGAAGGTGTACTGCACTTTGTAGTCGCCGTCGGCCGTGTACTCGGGGTGCTCGTGGTAGAACTGGCCCAGGTCTTTGCTGACGATGATGAGGTGGATTTTCTTCTCGTGCACCACCGCCAGCGGCACGGGCGCCGCCTCGTTGCCCGTTTCGCGGGGCGTGAAGGCGAGGGTGGCAGGCTGGCCGGCCGTGAGCTGCATGGGCGTGGGCACCAGCTTCATGTCGTAGGTTTTGCCATTGCTCACCTGGTCATTGTGCTCCAGCTTCATGCCGCACTTGGGGCACTTCTCGCCCTCTTTGGTGCTCGTGACTTCGGGGTGCATGGGGCAGGCGTAGATGTGCCCGCCGGCGTGGTCGGCGGTGCCGGCGGCCGGGCCGTTGGTGGGCGTCGTGACGGTGTCGGTAGCGCTGCTGGAAGTCGAATCAGACGAGCAGCCGGTGGTGGCGAGCAGGCCGGCCAGGGCCAGCAGGGAAAGTGGTAAGCGGGACATAAATGGGGGAGGTAAGCGGTGAAAAAACAAGGGCCAGTGGCGGCGGCGGCCGCCGGCAAGTCTGCCGCCGGAGCAACCAAAGCTGCCAGCATCCGACGGCCCAGCCTGGCTGCCGCGTAGTGTTGCGGCCAGCCGGAGTGCCAGCCGCAAAGCCCGTGAGCTGGCAGGGCGTATTGGGGGAGGAAGAAAAGGAGGGAGGAGCGCACGCAGGCACCGGGCCCACAGGCAAAAACGCCCAGGCCCGCCCCGGACATAGCACAGCTATGCCAGGGCGAGCCTGGGGCACGTCAACGGAATCAGACCGTCAGGGACTGAATGAAAATCCGGATGTCGGGGATTTTGGGCGGCAGATGCTCGCGCAGTACCAGCACCACAGGCTGGGTACGGTCCCAGGAGCCAAGGGCCGCCCGGAAACAGAAGTCCGTGGCGGGCGGCAACAGGGCCGGCGCCGGTACCAGCAGCTGCTTTTCGGCCGGTGCTGTCAGCGACTTGAGCACGGCGGCCGAATTGTCTTTGCAGCAGCCGGACTCGCCGGTAGACTTCCCGGACGTATGCGTATGCTGGGTTGCTTTTTTTGACTGCGTAGCCGCCTGGCCGTGGCCGTGGCAGCCGGGGTGTGCTGGAGCCGTTGCCTCGGCGGCCGGCGCGGGCGCCGCCTCCACGGGGCTCACCGTCGCGCACCAGCACTGGCCCACAAACACGTTGACGAAGACGAGCAGAAAGCTCGTCGCCATCAGGCGTCGGAAAGGGAACAGGCTACGGAACATATCGGGCAGGCAGAAAGCAGCTGCAAAAGTACGGTTCTTACGCAGATGCCAACAGCTGGGGTGTCTACTGGAATTGCCGGCAAAGAGTTCCGGCGGCCGGGCGGCATCTGCCAGGGCGGGGCGGAAACCCTGTTCCAGAGTGCCACGCCGGTATCTGCCAGCCGGTAGGCGGCAACTCACGAAGCAGCTCAATCACCAAATCACGCAAGTCCGGGGCACGATTATGTGTCCGGCTCGTCCATAGCTGCGTTGGAGGAGGATGAATTATACAAGATTCAGGACGGATTCCGTACCAGCGCCGGCCCGGGAAAGCTGTTGCTTTGCACCAGTTACGAGCAGCCTTCGGCCCTTCCGAAAGCACGCTTACTCCCCGCCCTGTGTTACCCCGTACTATGGAAACTGACCTTAAAACCGAAACCCTCGACATCGAAGGCATGACCTGCGCCTCGTGCGCCTCCTTCGTCGAAAAGTCGCTGGCCCGCACGCCCGGCGTGCAGCGGGCCATGGTCAACTTTGCCACCGAAAAAGCCACCATCGACTACCTGCCCGCGCAGGCCACGCCTGCTACCCTGAGGCAGGCCGTGGTGCAGGCCGGCTACGGCGTGCTGGAGCGCGCCCCCGACACCAGCGCCGCCGACCGCCAGGCGGAAATCGACCAGCAGAAAGCCCACGCCTACCAGCAGCTCAGGCGCCGCTTCTGGGTGGCGGCCGGGCTAGCCCTCATCATCATGCCCCTGAGCATGCTCATGCTCTGGCCGGCGGCTATGCAGCGCATCAATATGCAGTGGCTGAACTACGGCCTGCTGCTGCTCACGCTGCCGGTGCTGCTCTACAGCGGCCGCGAGTTCTACACCTCGGCCTGGAACGGCTTCCGGCACCGCGCCGCCAACATGGACACGCTCATTGCCGTGGGCACCGGCGCTGCGTTTCTCTACAGCCTGGCCGCCACCGTCGTGCCCGAGTTCTTCCGCAGCCGCGGCCTGACGCCCGAGGTCTACTACGACACCACCGCCACCATCATCGCCCTGATTCTGCTGGGCAAAGTGCTGGAACTGCGCGCCAAAACCCAGACCTCGGCCGCCATGAAGGCCCTGATCGGGCTGCAGGCCAAAACGGCCCGCGTAGTGCGCCCCGGCGGCCAGGAGCTGGACGTGCCCATTGAACAGGTGCAGCTCGGCGACCTGGTGGTGGTGCGCCCCGGCGAGAAAGTCGCCACCGACGGCCTCATCGAAGAAGGCCACTCGGCCGTGGATGAGGCCATGCTCACCGGCGAAAGTCTGCCCGTGGAGAAGAAAGCCGGCGACCCGGTATTCGGGGCCACGCTCAACAAAACCGGCTCCTTCCGCTTCCGCGTGACGAAAGTGGGCGCCGATACCATGCTCGCCCAGATTGTGAAGCTGGTGGAAGACGCCCAGGGCAGCCGCGCGCCCATTCAGCGCCTCGCCGATAAGGTCAGCGCCATTTTTGTGCCCACGGTGGTCGTCATTGCCATTCTCACCTTCGTGCTCTGGTTTGATCTGGCCCCCATCGAAACGCGCCTGCCGCTGGCGCTGGTCAACTTCGTGGCCGTGCTCATCATTGCCTGCCCCTGCGCGCTGGGGCTGGCCACGCCCACGGCCATCATGGTGAGCACCGGCAAGGGCGCCGAGCACGGCGTGCTGATCCGCAACGCCGAGGCCCTGGAAAAAGCCTACCAGGTAAACACCGTGCTGCTCGACAAAACCGGCACCATCACCCGCGGTGAGCCCGCCGTGACCGATTTTGTGCCGGCCGCCGGCCAGGATGCCGCCCGGCTGCTGCAGCTGGTGGCGGCCGTGGAGCGCCAGAGTGAGCACCCGCTGGCCGCGGCCGTGGTGCGCTACGCCGAGGCGCAGCAAGCCGCATCGGCTCCGGCCACCGGCTTCCGGGCCATCGAGGGCCAAGGGGCCGAGGCCACAGTGAACGGGCAAGCCGTGCTCATCGGCAATTCCCGGCTGCTCGATGAGGCCGGCATTGTGCTGCCGGTGGCCGTGCGCCAGCAGGCCGACGCGCTGCTGACCCAGGCCAAAACCGTGCTCTACGTGGCCGTAGCAGGCCAGGCCGCCGGCCTCATCGGCGTGGCCGACACCGTGCGCGACACGTCGGTGGCGGCCATCCGGCGCCTGCAAAGCATGGGGCTGGAAGTGGTGATGATGACCGGCGACAATCCCCAGACCGCCGCCCAGGTGGCCCGGCAGGTGGGCATCACGCGCTACTTTGCCGAGGTGCTGCCCGGCGGTAAAGCCGGCAAGGTGAAGGAGCTGCAGGCCGAAGGCCGCATCGTGGCTATGGTCGGCGACGGCATCAACGACGCGCCCGCCCTGGCCCAGGCCGACATCGGCCTGGCCATGGGCGGCGGCACCGACGTGGCCATGGAAGCGGCCGGCATCACGCTCATGCGCTCCGATTTGCAGGGCGTGGTCACGGCCATCGAGCTGAGCCGGCAAACCATCCGCACTATCAAGCAGAACCTGTTTTTTGCCTTTCTCTACAACTCGCTGGGCATTCCCATTGCTGCCGGCCTGCTCTACCCGGTGTTTGGCTGGCTGCTTTCGCCCATGCTGGCGGCCGGGGCCATGGCGCTAAGCTCGGTGTCGGTGCTCACTAATTCGCTGCGGCTGCGCGGCTTCACTCCCCTCAAGCCTTAACCCGGTATGGATACTGTCGAAATCATCGTGACGCTGGTGGGTGTGGCCCTGGCCGGGTTCGTGCTTTGGTATTTCTTTTTCTCGGCCCGCCAGACGGCAAGCGCCGTGTCGTCCGTCAGCGGGGTGCAGGAAGTGGATATCACCGTGAAAGGTGGCTACTCGCCCGACGTTATTGAGGTGGAGCGCGGCAAGCCCGTGCAGCTCAGCTTCTACCGCGACGAGGAAAACAGCTGCTCCGAGGAGCTGCTCATGCCCGACTTCCACATCCGCCGCGACCTGCCCGCCTTCAAAACCACGCTGGTGGAGCTGCTGCCCCAGCAGGCCGGCACGTTCCCGTTCACCTGCGGCATGGGTCTGCTGCGCGGAAGCCTGGTGGTGAAATAGCCGGCGCAACGGCCCGGATTGGCCAGCTACCCATCATTGCCGCTACGGCTATTGGCGAAGACAGTAGGGCAGTGGCATACCCTGTGCATAAAAAAAGGCCTTAGCGTGCTGCTAAGGCCTTTTTGGTGGTCGCGCTAGGAATCGAACCTAGATCTAGAGCTTCGGAGGCTCCCATACTATCCGTTGTACTACGCAACCCGGTAATGAGGCGCAAAACTAGAGAGAAAATGCCGCCGCGCAAAACAACACGGGCCATTTTATGCAAAATCATGTTCAGAATGGCCACAACCTTCCGGCCGGTAAAGCAGTTAGCTTTACCACACAACCCGAACTTTTTCTACTTATGGCTTCCCCCGAAAAAAAGAACCTATACACCGCCGACGCCACCGCCATTGGCGGCCGTAGCGGCCACGTGCGCTCCGCCACCGGCATCATCGACTTGGATATGTCGGTGCCGGAAGGGCTGGGCGGCAAGAAGAACGCCACCAACCCCGAAGAGCTGTTTGCGGCCGGCTACTCGTCGTGCTTCCAGCAGGCCTTGCTCGTTATTGCCCAGCGCGCCGGCGACAAGCTCGACCCGCAAACCGAAGTGAAGTGCTCGGTGACCCTGTTTCAGGAAGGCGAAGGCTACGGCCTGTCGGCCGTGCTCGACGTCGACCTGAAGTCGTTCGACCAGCAGAAAACCGTGGACATGGTGCGCCAGGCCCACAAAATCTGCCCGTACTCGGTAGGCACCCGCGGCAACATGGAAGTGGAGCTGCGCGTGAAAGGCGAGGCTCTGCCCGTAGAAGCCGAAGAAAACGCCGGAGTAGCCGCCAAAGGCTAAACCCAGCTAACGAACAATGCAAAAGGCCCGTCCGGATATCCGGACGGGCCTTTTGTATGCTAAGCAGTGTGGTCAGATGGGACTAGATGCCCTGGGCAGCCAGCACTTCCTTCACGCGCTCAGCGGCATCTTTCAGCAACACGGCCGAGTACACTTTCAGGCCGCTTTCGTCGATGATGCGGGCGCCTTCTTCGGCGTTGGTGCCCTGCAGACGCACGATGATCGGCACTTTGATGTCGCCGATGTTCTTGTAGGCTTCTACCACGCCATTCGCCACCCGGTCGCAGCGTACGATGCCACCGAAGATGTTGATGAGGATGGCTTTCACGTTCGGATCCTTCAGGATGATGCGGAAACCGGCTTCTACGGTCTGGGCGTTGGCTCCACCCCCTACGTCGAGGAAGTTGGCCGGCTCGCCGCCGCTCAGCTTGATGATGTCCATGGTGGCCATGGCCAGGCCGGCGCCGTTCACCATGCAGCCTACGTTGCCGTCGAGCTTCACATAGTTCAGGTTGGACAGCGACGCTTCCACTTCCAGCGGATCCTCTTCGTTGGTGTCGCGCAGCTCCACGAAATCCTTGTGGCGGTAGAGGGCGTTTTCGTCGAGGGTTACTTTGGCGTCAACGGCCAGAATCTTGTCGTCCGAGGTTTTCAGAACGGGGTTGATTTCGAACATGGCCGAGTCCGTCTCGTCGTAGGCCTTATACAGGGCCTGCACGAACTTCACCATTTCCTTCTGCGCCGGACCAGTCAGGCCCAGGTTGAAGGCGATTTTAGCGGCCTGGAACGGACGCAGACCCACGCGGGGGTCTACATGCTCGCGGTGGATTTTCTCGGGGTGCGCCTCGGCTACCTCCTCGATGTCCATGCCGCCTTCGGTGGTGTAGATGATGACGTTCTTGCCGGTCGCGCGGTCCAGCAGCACGCTCATGTAGTATTCCTTGGTTTCCGAAGCGCCGGGGTAGTACACGTCCTGCGCAATCAGCACCTTGTGCACCTTGCGGCCTTCGGCGCCGGTTTGCTTGGTTACGAGCTGCATGCCGATGATCTGGCCGGCAATTTCTTTC
This sequence comes from Hymenobacter canadensis, assembly GCF_027359925.1. NCBI lineage: Bacteria > Pseudomonadati > Bacteroidota > Cytophagia > Cytophagales > Hymenobacteraceae > Hymenobacter > Hymenobacter canadensis. Next base: position 440,554 of record NZ_CP114767.1, read on the forward strand.
ACCTGCTCCAGGTTTTTGGCGAGTTTCACCCCACCCCCTTTGCCACGGCCGCCCGCATGAATCTGGGCTTTGATAACGTACCAGCTCGTGCCGGTCTCTTCGGTCAGCTTCTTGGCAGCTTCCACGGCCTGCTCGGCAGTGTCGGCGGTTATGCCTTCCTGCACGCGCACGCCGTAGCGTTTCAGAATTTCTTTGCCCTGATACTCGTGAATGTTCATAAAGGTCGGTTAAGGGGAAGTTCGGGGTGGGTTACTGAGCGCGAAAGTAGGCAATTATAGGCTGAACCGCGCTGTCATTGCGAGCGAAGCGAAGCAATCTTTCCTCTCTGTGAGCCAAACGCCCCCCTAATCGAAGCCCTCTGGCAGCAGTGTAATAGACTAACGCCGGAAGGTTTGTCGGTAAAGAAAATGTCTGCTCTGAGAGGAAAGATTGCTTCGCTTCGCTCGCAATGACAGCAAAACTCACTTCCCATACCACTGCGCCATCACCTGCTCGGCGGGTTTGTGCTGGGGCGTGAAGTCGAGGTGGCGGCGCAACGGGCCGTCGGGTTGCAGGCCGGGGTACCATTTCCAGATGAAGATGCCCCTGAACCAGGGCTGCGGCCAGAACGTCTCGAACATCGCCTCGTAGCACACGCGCTGGGTGGTTTCGTCGGGGGTGGCGGGCAGGGCGTTGCGGTCGGGCCATACCCAGGGCTGAATGGCCGCGTCGGGCGTGGTTTTGTAGCCGGCCTCGGTGAACAGCACGGGCTTGCCGTAGCGCTTCTGCACGGCGGTAATGCGGGCCAGCGGCTCGCGCCAAGCTTTCAGCAGGGCCGCTTTGGCGGGCCGCTCGGTGGTGCTGAGCGGGAAATAGGCCTGCACCCCGATGTAGTCCAGCGCGTCCCAGAACTTCACCTGCTCGAACTCGCCGCTCCAGTTGGCGGCGTACGTGAGCGGGCCGTGGTACACGCGGCGCACTCGCCCGATGAGGGCGCGCCACTCGGCCTCGTGGCCCACAGTTTTCTCCAGCTCCGTCCCGATGCACAGTGCCTCCATGCCGTTGGCCTCGGCCAGCTCGGCGTAGTGCACTATAAACGTGGTGTAGGCTGCAAACCACTGCTGCCAATCGGCGTCAGAGGTCATGCTGATGTCGCCGGGCCAGGTGCCACCGGGGCCACGCAGCCACAGGTGGGGCTTGAGCAGCGTATGGATGCCGCGCTGCCGGGCTTGCTGGGCGGTGCGCACGAGGCCCCGGTCACTTTCGCCCCAGTAGTTGCGGCTGCCGGCACCGGTGTGCATCCGGATTTCGGGCGAAGCGGCGCCGGCCTGCCAGCCAAACGGCGTCTGGGCAATCCAGTTGACGTGGGCCCGCACCAGCGGCTCCAGGTCCTGGCTGGCCAGTGAGTCGGCTCCCACCCAGTTGACGCCCTTCAGGCGGGCTTCCAGCCTAGCCAGCCCGGAGGCGGCAGTTGCCGGGCGGCCGGGGCTGGGTTGGGAAACCGGGTCTGCTGGTTGGGCAGAGCGCCGGGCCAGCCCTAAAGCCGCCAGCAATGCCGCCGCTACCAGCCCCAGCCAGAGCCACGACCAGCGGGGAGAAGAAGGAAAAACAGCCATAGCCATAGTAGGTGCGTCAGCGTATAGGGCTCAAATTGCAGAAAACCGCTTGCATCTGCTGCGTGCCGGTGGGCCTGGTTGGGGGCGCGCCCCACTACCGGGTCTGGAGCGGGCCGGTGTAATCTGCGCAGCAAACTGTAGATTTGTTTTTCGTCCTCCGGCTCACTTTACCTGGTTCCGTTTTGCTGCAAGCCATCAACGTTCGTAAGAAATACAATACGCTGGAAGTCCTCAAGGGCATCGACCTGACCATTGAAAAGGCCGAAATCGTGTCCATCGTGGGGTCTTCGGGGGCTGGCAAGAGCACGCTGCTGCACATTCTGGGCACGCTCGACAACCCCGATTCCGGCGAGATTCTCTTCGACGGCCAGTCGGTCAGCTCGCTGCGCCGGTCGGAGCTGGCGCGGTTCCGCAACCGCCACATCGGGTTCATCTTCCAGTTTCACAACCTGCTGCCCGAGTTTACGGCGCTTGAAAACGTGTGCCTGCCGGCGTATCTGGCCGGCCGCTCGGAAAAGGAAACCCGCGTGCGGGCCCGCGAATTGCTCGGGATGCTGAACCTTGAGCGCCGCGCCGACCATAAGCCGTCGGAAATGAGCGGCGGCGAGCAGCAGCGCACGGCCGTGGCCCGCGCCCTCATCAACTCCCCCGAAATCATCTTCGCCGACGAGCCCAGCGGCAACCTCGACTCGCAGAACGCCCAGGAGCTGCACCAGATTTTCTTTCTGCTGCGCAAGGAGCTGGGCCAGACCTTCGTCATCGTGACCCACAACGACCAGCTGGCCGAAATGGCCGACCGCAAGATCACCATGAAGGACGGCTACATCTGGGAAGGCCAGAACTAGCTGGTTGCCTGCTACCATCGTTTCAGCGCCTCTTCCTGCTGCAGGGGGAGGCGCTATTGCGTTCGGGCAGTAGGGCCGGCGGAACCCCGACGTGGCGGAAGGCGTTTAAGCTCCAGAACATCAACGCTGCCGTGGGCTTTGGCCCTGGCTCAGGTCATGCGTCCGACCCGCCCCGGACCATGCAGCCCAACCCCTTGCCCCGTCACCGGAACGGAGCAAGGGGTTTGTTTTTGCCCTGCCACGCAGCCGCAGAAGCTGCAAAACCGGGCTGAAAACCGGCTGGAAAAGCCCAAAAATATTAGTCGACTAACCTAGTTGGAAATAATGTTTGTAAGTTGTTGAATGTCAGTGTTAAAAATTGAGAAAAATTCTGTCAAATTTTGCACCTTTGCCGGGGCTGGGGCGTTACATATCCAGAACACACAACGGTATTACAGGACATCAAAACGACAGACGCCATGAGTGACGTAACCAAGACCATCAAAGAGCCGGTTCGCAAGACCAAAGTGGAGAGCTTCGATATCTCGCGCTCCGACGAGACGCTGCACCTGGCGACTGATCTGGCTAAGTTTATCAAGGAAAATAAGCTCACGACCACCGTGCAGGGCAAGGAGTTCGTGAACGTGGAAGGCTGGCAGTACGCCGGCTCGCGTCTGGGCATCGTGCCCATCGTCGACCACGTCATCAACGTGTCCACGGACCAGGAAATCAAGTACCAGGCCAAGGTGACGCTGTTCGACATGAAGTCGGGCCACACGGTGGGGGCGGGCTTCGCCATTTGCTCCAATAAAGAGCAGGGCAAGAAGTTTTATCAGGAGTTTGCCATCATGAGCATGGCCCAGACCCGGGCCATCGGCAAGGCCTACCGCAACATCCTGGCCTGGATTATCCGGGCGGCCGGCTACGAGCCTACGCCGGCCGAGGAAATGGATTACGGCGGAAATACGCCCGCTGCCGCTCAGCCCGCCATGGCCGTGGTGCCGGCATCGGCTCCGGTGTCAGTGGCTGCCGAGGCACCCGCGCCCATGAAAGCCGTAGCCGCCGACGCGCCTGCTGCTGAGGTTTCGGCTCCGGCCTACGCCTCGGCGTCGCAGAAAGAGGAAATCATCCGGCTGCTGAACCATCCGGTTATCTCGCGCCCCGAGAAAACCAAGATGCTGCTCAACATCAACCGCCTCGATGAGGAGCGTGCCACCCAGGCCATTGCCAAGCTCCGCAAAGCCATCGAGGACCGCGAGAATGGCCAGGCTGCTGCCGCCTAAATAGACCCTACTACATATACAGAAAGCCCGCTGCCGATTGGCGGCGGGCTTTTTTTTGCGACGCGAAGCTCCAGCTTCTGCGAACGAGCGGAGCGAGTACCGGTGCCGCGCCGCTTGCACTAACGCCAGATACTCGCTGCGCTCGTTCGCAGAAGCTGGAGCTTCGCGTTACTTTTGCCGCATGCCCGAGCACGCCACCGACGATATTCTGCACGTACTGCGCCAGCACTGGGGCCACCCGGCGTTCCGGCCGCTGCAGGAAGACATTATCCGGTCGGTGCTTGCGGGGCAGGATACGCTGGCGCTGCTGCCCACCGGCGGCGGCAAAAGCATCTGCTTTCAGGTGCCGGCGCTGGCCCGGCCGGGGCTGTGCTTGGTGGTGTCGCCGCTGATTGCGCTGATGAAGGACCAGGTGGAAAACCTGCGTAAGCGCGGCATCAAAGCCGAGGCCGTGTTTTCGGGTATGAGCCACCAGGAAATCGACCAGACGCTGGACAACTGCGTGTATGGCCCGGTGAAATTCCTGTACGTGAGCCCCGAACGGCTGCAGACCGACATGTTCCGGGCCCGGGTTGGCCGCATGAAGGTGAGTTTGCTGGCCATCGATGAGGCACACTGTTTGTCGCAGTGGGGCTACGATTTCCGGCCACAGTATCTGCAGATTGCGGCGCTGCGGGAGCTGCTGCCCGGCGTGCCGTGCATTGCCCTCACGGCCACGGCCACCGAGCAGGTGAAGCTGGACATCGTGGAAAAGCTGCTGTTTCGGCCCGGCCACCGCGTGTTTCAGCAGAGTTTTGCCCGGGCCAACCTGTCGTATTCGGCGCTGGCCACCGAGGACAAGCTGCGCCGCCTGCTGGAAGTGGTGCGGGGCGTGGGGGCCGGCAAAACCAGCATCGTGTATGCCCGCACCCGCCGCCAGACCGAGGATACAGCGGCCTACCTGCAGCAGCAGGGCGTGCGCGCCGCGCCCTACCACGCCGGCCTACCCTCCGACCAGCGCACCCGCACCCAGCAGGACTGGATGCAGAACCGCGTGCACTGCATCGTGGCCACCAACGCCTTCGGCATGGGCATCGACAAGCCCGACGTGCGGCTGGTGGTGCACCTGGAGGCGCCCGACAACCTGGAGGCCTATTACCAGGAAGCCGGCCGGGCCGGGCGCGACGAGAAATACGCCTTTGCCGTGCTGCTGCAGGGCCCCAACGACGCCGCCGAGCTGCGCCGCCGCACCCAGCAGGCCTACCCGCCGCTGGACACCGTGCGCCGGGTGTACCAGGCGCTGGCCAACTTCTCGCGCACGGCGGTGGGCGGCGGCGAGTTGGTGGCCTTCGACTTCGACATTCAGCACTTCGCCGAAACCTACCGCATCAAGGCCCTCGACGCCCACAACAGCCTGCGCACCCTGGCTCGTGAGGGGTTCGTGCAGCTGAACGAGGCCGTGAACACGCCCGCCCGGGTGCACATTCCCATCGACCACCAGGACCTGTACCGGTTTCAGGTGGCCAACGCCCAGCACGACCAGCTTATTAAAAGCCTGCTGCGCTTCAACGGCGGGGAGCTGTTCAGCGGGTTTCAGCGGATTTCAGAGAACAGCCTGGCCCAGCACCTGAAGCTGAGCGTGGTGGATGTGCGCAAGACGCTGGTGTTTCTGCACCGCTCGGGCATCATCCAGTACCAGCCGCGGCAGGAGTCGCCGCAGGCCCTGTTCACCACGCCGCGCTTCGATGCCGACAAGCTGCCGCTGGACCAGAAGCGCCTCACCCAGGCCCGCGACCTGGCCCTGCACAAAACCGAGGCCGTGGTGCGCTACGCCGCCGGAAGCCGCTGCCGCCAGCAGCTGCTGCTGGAGTATTTCGGCGAGCTGGACGCGCCGCCCTGCCGCGTCTGCGACTTCTGCCTGGCCGAGAAGAAAGCCCGCCAAACGCCCGCACCGTCTGCCGACCTGCGCCAGCAGCTACTCACGCTCCTGAAAGCCACCCCCCAAACGCCCCGTGAAATCCTCACGCATTTCGCGCCGGGCCAGGCCACGGCCGTCACGGAGCAGCTGCGGGAGCTGGTGGAGCTGGGGGAGCTGCAGTACGCGCCGGATGGACGGCTGGGGTAGGAATTTATTGGCGCCTTGCAGGAATGGACCCGGTCCGGCGGCTGAAAAAAGCCGCCGGACCGGAGCTGATGCACTGTGCTAACACCCAAAAAGACGCCCCGGCCGCGCCTGGAACAGGCACAGCCGGGGCGGCTTTTTTTTGAGAAAACTCGAAGTTATTTCTTCAGCAATTTCAGCAGTTCCTCAGCGGCCGGCTCCGACGAGGCGGGGTTCTGGCCGGTAATCAGGTTGCCGGCTTTCACTACGTAAGGAGCCCAGTCGGCGCCTTTGGAGTAGTCGCCGCCGTTCTGCTTCAGCATGTCTTCCACCAGGAAAGGCACTACGTTGGTCAGCTGTACGGCTTCTTCTTCGGTGTTGGTGAAGCCCGCTACCGATTTGCCTTTAACCAGCGGCTCGCCGTTGGCGTCCTTCACGTGGCGCAGCACGCCGGGGGCGTGGCACACGGCCGCTACCGGCTTGCCGGCGGCGTAGAAGTTCTCAATCAGCTCGATGGACTTTTTGTCCTCGGCCAAATCCCACAGCGGGCCGTGGCCGCCGGGGTAGAACACGGCGTCGAAATCAGCAGCGTTTACCGTATCCAGCTTCACGGTGCTGGCCAAGGCCTGCTGGGCGTCGGTGTCGGCTTTGAAGCGCTTGGTGGCGTCGGTCTGGGCGCTTGGGTCGTCGCTCTTGGGGTCGAGGGGCGGCTGGCCACCGGCCGGCGAGGCCAGCGTGAGCGTGGCGCCGGCATCCTTGAACACGTAGTAAGGCGCGGCGAATTCTTCCAGCCAGAAGCCGGTTTTATGTCCTGTATCGCCCAGCTGGTCGTGGGACGTCAATACCATCAGAATGTTCATGGTTGTAGGAAAAAGGGGTTGAAAAACGGGTGGTGAACGGCCGTAGCGCGAACTTTGTAGTTCGCGTCCCCGCGCCGTTTAGGCGGCTGTCGTTCGGGGGCGCGAACTACAAAGTTCGCGCTACGGCGCATCCGCCGGGATTCGGCTACTGGCCCTGTACGGGCAGCAGGTGGTAAAAGGAGGTTTTGCGCTCGGCCAGCAGCGGTACTATCTGGCCCAACACTAGGTCCTGGAAGTGGGGCGCGGCGCGGTGCGCAATCTGCGCTTCCTGGTTGGCGTACTGCTCATACACGAAGAAGCGCCCCGGCTCGTCGGCCGACTCATGGGCAATGTAGAGCAGGTTGCCGGGCTCGTGCTGGCGCACGGCGGCGGCGGCTTCCGTCAACAGGCCGCGGACGGTGTCGATGTGCTCGGTGGGCACCAGCCACTCGGCGGCCACGCAATAGATTTCAGCTGGAGTTGCCATGAAAAGCGGGAGTTGAAGGAGAGAAAAAAGCTAGGCTACCTTCACGATGGCCTTACCGGTGTTGTCGCCCTGGAACAAGCCCAGGAAAGCGGCCGGAATCTGGTCAAAGCCTTCCGTAACAGTTTCCTCGAACTTCAGCTTGCCCTGGCCATACCACTCCGTGAGCTTGGCCACGCCCTCCGGCCACTGCGGCAGGTAGTCGCTCACGATGAAGCCCTGCAGCTTGGTGCTGGTTTTGAGCAGCTTGCCCTCGGGGCGCGGGCCCACGGGTGCTTCGGTGCTGTTGTAGGTGGAAATCTGGCCGCAGAGCGCAATGCGTGCGTGCTTGTTGAGCAGGTCGTATACGGCGTCGGTGATGGGGCCGCCCACGTTGTCGAAGTAGCAGTCGATGCCGTTGGGGGCGGCGGCGGCCAGGGCTTCGGCAATGTTGGCGGTTTTGTAGTTGATGGCTTCATCAAAGCCCAACTCTTTCAGATAGGCCACCTTCTCGTCGGAGCCGGCCGTGCCAATCACGCGGCAGCCCTGGATTTTGGCCAGCTGGCCCACCACCATGCCTACTGCGCCGGCCGCACCCGATACCACCACCGTTTCGCCCGCTTTGGGCTGGCAGATATCAAGCAGCCCGAAATACGCCGTGAGGCCGGGCATGCCCAGCAGCCCCAGGAAGTAGCTCACCGGCGCCTTGTCCGTTGGAATCCGGTTCAGGCCCTTGCCGTCCGCAACGCTGTGCTGCTGCCACGGCAGGTTGCCCACTACCACGCTGCCCACGGGCAGGGTGTCGGACTGGCTTTCCACTACCTCGGCCACCACGCCACCCGCAATCGGCTGGCCCACCTCAAACGGCGCCACGTAGGACTTGGCGGCGCTCATCCGGCCGCGCATGTACGGGTCAACCGACACGTAGCGGGTTCTCAGCAGCACCTGGCCGGCCGCCAATGGCGGCAGCACCAGCGTTTCAAATCGGAACTGTTCGGCGGTCGGCGTGCCCTGGGGGCGGCTGGCCAGCACAATGGATTGGGTTTGCATAGCTCGGGGAAAAGGAAGAGTAAATATCAACTGTCATCCCGAGCTTGTGAAAGGCCTTACAATGAATGGATTCCCATTGAACGAGTCGTTCAGACATTGCAAGGTCCTTCGCAAGCTCAGGATGACAGTGACATTGCTAAGCTAACGGGCAGCTTAGGCGGCTTCGGTGGTGGTCGTGAGGTTCACCTCGATGTTGCCGCGGGTAGCGCGCGAGTAGGGGCAGATGCCGTGGGCAGCCTGCACCAGCTCTTCGGCCTGTGGCTGCTCTACGCCGGGAATGTTGATGTGCAGGTCGGCCGAAATGCCGTAGCCGCCGTCTTCAGCCTGGCCGAAACCAATCAGGGCTTCCACCGTCACGCCGTTCAGCTTCACGTTGGCCTGGCGGGCCGCTACGCCCAGCGCGCCCTCGAAGCACGAGGCATAAGCGGCGGCAAACAGCTGCTCGGGGTTGGTGGAGTTAGGCTTGCCGGGGCCGCCCATTTCCTTGGGCGTGCTCAGCGGAATGTTGATGACCTCGTCTTTGGACGTAACCTGGCCGTCGCGGCCACCTTTGGCTTTCGCCTGTGCGGTGAAGACTTTGTTGATTTTCATCGGGTAAAGAAAGAAGAGAAAAGAAAGAAAAGCTGGCCCGGAGTCAGGACAACTGAATGAGTAAGTGTTGAAGCTGAGCCCGCAGGGTTTCAAATTCGACGGGCGACATATCCAGCCGGGCAAACAGGGTAGCCGGGATGTGGCAAGCCCGCTGCTGCAGCTCGCGGCCGGCCGGCAGCAGACTGATAATGACGGAACGCTCGTCGCGCGGGTCGCGGCGGCGGCTCACGCACTGCTTCTGCTCCAGGCGCTTGAGCAGCGGCGTGAGCGTGCCCGAGTCGAGCAGTAGCTTTTCGCCCAGGGCTTTTACCGTCAGCTCGTCGTGCTCCCACAGCAGCATCAGCACCAGATACTGCGGATACGTCAGGTCCAGCTCCTGCAGATAGGGCTGGTAGGCCTTGGTCAGCAGCCTAGAAACCGCATAAATAGGAAAACACAGCTGGTTTTCCAGTTTCTGCAGCGTTTCGTCAGATGGAAGGGAAGGGGAGTTGCTCATGGGATTTGAGATAGTAAACGGCTTGTGGTTGTGTAATGTTTAATTGTGTGCAATTAAATAAAGTGCATTATGCTAAGTGACTGGTAAACAGTTATAAAAAAAAGAGTCGTTTCCCTAGATGAGGAAACGACTCTGGCAAATAGGGTAGAAAAAGCTACGCCTGCTGATACGCCTGAAAACCGCCAAGCAGGTTGCGCACCTGCATAAAGCCCTGCTGGGTGAGGTAGGCTTTGGCCGAGGTGGAACGGCCGCCGCTCTTGCAGTGCACGATAATTTCCTGGTCCTTAAGATCTTCCAGCTCTTCCAGCTTCTGGGGCAGCGTGTTAAGCGGAATATTCTGGCTGCCCTCAATGCGGCCTTCCTCGTTTTCCCAGGGCTCGCGCACGTCAATAATGGTAGGCTTTTCGCCAGCGGCCTGGCGTTGTTTTAGCTCGGCAGGAGTTATATCGGCCATAGGGCTATGTAAAGGGTGGTGGAAGGAAAATTGTGGAGTGTAAAGGTGGCAAAACTCCACAGAAGTACCACGCAAAAAGGGCCCGCAGATTATCTATTTGTTCAGTATCAGGCGTTTGCTCACGGTCAGGCCATCGGCTAGCGTCAGCTGTACCAAGTAGAGGCCGGCGGGCAGCGCGCCCAGCTCCAGCAGGGGTTGGCCGTGCTGGCTGGCTGGCTGCTGCCAGGCCACGCGGCCCAGGGCATCAAGCACCTGCGCACGGGCGTAGCGGCCCTGCACCCGCACCTGCCCCTGCGAGGCGGGGTTGGGGTAGAGGCTGTAGGCAGCGGCCACCGACGCCGGGGCGCTGCTGAGCACCGTGTTGGTCATCAGCGGGCGTAGCATCAGGGCCCAGCCTTCGTACTGCGGCGGCGTGTCGAGCGAAGCCGTGGACTTTGGCTCCCAGAAGTTACTCGTGAACTGCCAGAACGCCCCGGCTTCCGGCACGTTGTTCAGGTCAATGTTTATGCTGAGCGGCGTGGTGATGACGCCGTGGCCGTAGCCGGCATAGAACCGCCCGCTCACCGGCACCGGCGCCGCAAACGCAACTTCCAGAAACGTCTGGCCGGGTGGCAACGAGGCCGGAATCTGCACGCTCTGCGTGGCCTTGGGCTGGCGCGTGGGTGCCCCGTTGTTGGCCGGGTCGGCATCCCACACGTTCACCGTGATGGTGCGGCCCGCCGCGCTCGGATACGACGGCGAAATGCGGATGCTGCGCACCTGGTCGGGTTTGTTGAGCTCAAAGCGCAGCGCGTAGTAGTTCTGGGCCAGCCCGGGCTGGGGCACGCTCACGCTGGCTTCGGCGGTGCCGTCGTCGTAGGCGAAATAGTCGCTCAACTCGGTCACGCGCGAGATGGTGTCGTTGGGCAGGGTGCGCGGGTCGGTGTTGGCTTCGTTGGTGATGAGCGTGAGGCGGTGCCGCACCGTTTTGGCCGCCGCCGACACCGGCAGCGGGCTGCTGCGTAGGTCGCCCTCAATCCGGGCTTGAAACTGCGGGCTGCTCAGCGAGAAGAAGTCGGTAGTGCGGAACAGCGCCGCCGGGCCGGCCGGTAGCACGTCCAGCTGGCCCACCCAACGGCCGGGCACCGGAAAGCCGCTGTCGGAGAGGTTGTTAATGGTGGTGAACGTGGCCGGGTTGAGCAGTGCGGTAGGGTTGGGGGCGGCGTTGAACTGCCCCACCGGCATGGCCGTGCCGCGGGCCAGCAAGCTGCTCAGCGGGCGGCTGGTGGCCACGTCCTGATACAGCGAGTCGGCGCGCACCCGCACCGGAGCCAGTTTCACGTAGTCGATGCTCCAGGAATCGTCGTTGTTGGCCAAGCTGCCTTTGGCCCGAAACCGGAACTGGAAATCACCATGCAGAAACCGCGCCTGGTCGATGGCCACGAACTTGCGCCGGAAGGCCTCGCGCGTGCCGTCGCTGCGGCGCGTCCAGACCGGCACCCACAGGCCGTTTTGGTCTTTGAACTCCAATTGTAGCGATACGGCGGCCGTGCTGGAATTGGCGGAAGGCCGTCGGAAAATATTGCCTGCCTGCCAGTAGAAGCCCAAATACAGCCGGTCGGTGGCGGTGCGCCCGCTCAGGTCAATGGGCTGCGACGCCAGCGTGTCGATGTCGCTGTAGCCGCTGCCGTAGGGGCGGCCGTTGGCCCGCTGGCCGTCGAAGGTGGCTACGCCGCGTGTGGGCGGCGCCAGTGGAAAACGGTTGTTGACGAGCACCCCGCCGCCGGGCAGCCAGTTCGCTGCTTTCGGCGTGCCGTCCAGGGGCGTCGTGAAGTCGTCGAAGAAGGGTAGCGTCAGGGCCTGCCCGCGCTGGGCCGTGGCCGGGCGGTCTGCCGGCGCCGTCCGGCCCGGGTCAGTGGAGAGCGAGCGTAGGTCCTGGGCCATCGTGGCCAGGGGCAGCAGACCCAGAATCGATAAGGCAGAAACGCGTAGAATTTTGGAATACATCATCGAAAGCAAGTTAGGCTACCGGCTTGAAACGCGCCGGCGCAGCTTAAAATTTCAATCACAGATGGTGCAGATTGAAAAAGGATTTCGCGGATTTGCAGGGGCGGCAGCGGTTCGCGTCTGGAACACCCCATCAACAAAAGAGCCGCGCAACAGCGCGGCTCTTTTGCAGGAAATTCATCAGCGAAATCCCTCTTAATCTGCACCATCTGTGATTTTAGTTTACGCTTTTCACCGGCTCGTCGCCGGCCACCCAGATGTCTACCAGCTGGCCCATGCGGATGGTGGCGTCGGGGGCAGCCACGGGGCGCTGCTTCACCACGGTGCCGTCGGTTTCGCCGTCCTGGGCGGGCTGGTAGAATACTTCGCCCAGCTGCAGGCCCTGGCCCACGAGCAGCGTAGTGGCTTCATCGGCCGGCATATTGATGAGGTTAGGCATTGGGAATTCCTGGTTGCCGAGGCCGTCGCCCACTTCCAGGTCTACCTTGGTGCCTTTGGCAATGGCCGCGCCGGGCGCAATGTCTTTGCCGCCCACCAGCTGCCGCAGCACGGCATTCTGCTGAATGTTAGGCACCAGCTTGATCTGGCCCACCACCAAATCGTAGCTGCCGAGAATCATCTGGGCGTTTTTCACCGAGCCATCCGTCAGCTTGGGCATCTTGATGACGGGCGGGTTTTTCATGGCCACCGTGATATAGATCTTGCGGTCTTCCTTCACATTCTGGCCGGGCGCGGGGTCCTGGTTGAGTACTGTAAACGGGCGCGTGCCGGGGTTGTAGGAGCTGTCGTCGACGTAGAAGCGTAGGTTGCGCTCGTCGAGGTAGTCTTCGAGGTCGGCCTGGTTCATGCCCGTGATTTTAGGCACCACAATGGTTTCGCCGTGGTTGGTGGTCAGGGGCAGATACACAAAGAAGAACCCGAACACCAGCGCCGCCGTGGCCAGGCCAATCACCAGCAGGTGCTTTACCAGGTCAAGCGGCGTATCAGATTTGAAAAAGGACATGTAGCGTAAGCTTTAGCTTGCGCCGCCAGTTGTGGATGAGCGGCGAGGGAGAAGGAAAAAAGGAAGAGTCAGCGGGCGGTTAACGGCACAAGCTAAAGCTTATGCTACAATCTGCCGCTCACTGCGCTGCTTGCCGAACTCCAGGATCTGGTCGATGAACTGGTAGGGCGTATAGCCGGCCAGCGCGGTCTGGTGGAAGATGCAGGTGGCGGGTGTCATGCCGGGCAGCGAGTTTACCTCGATGATAAGCACTTCCACCGCCCCGTTGTCGCGCACGCGCACAAAGGCGTCGATGCGGGCGTAGCCCTGGATGTTCAGGATTTCGGCCACGCGGCGCAGCTCCTGCTTCACTTCCTCGGAAATGCGCTGGCGCTCCTGGGGCTCCGGCGCGTAGCGGGCCGGCGTGATGTTCTGGCCTTCGCCGGCCAGAAACTTCTCCTCCAGGCTCAGCACCTCGCCGGTCGCCAGGGCCTCCGAGGCTTCAAATACCTCAATCTGTAGCTCGCCCTCGGGGCCGTAGTGCGTGAGCAGGCCGCCGGTTACTTCCAGGAAATGGGCTGCGCCGTCGCGCGAAATCAGGGTTTCCACCAGGAAAGCGTCCTTCTGCGGAAATTCCTCCTTGAAGCCCAGGCTGAGCGTGGTGGCCTCGGCGGGCATCAGGTCTTCTTGGTTGCGGAAGATGAGGCGGGTGAAGGCCTCCAACTCCGGCCGGGTCTTGATTTTCTTCACGGCCGAGGAGCAGCCGTCGTCGGCGGGCTTGGCGATGAAGGGGTAGGGGAACTGCGTTTCCAGGCTCTGGTAGAAGCTTTCGGCGTCGGCGGCCCACTCCAGGCGGCTGGCCATGCGGTGCTCGGCCACGCGCAGCCCGGCTTCGCGCAGTCGGCGGTTGGTTTCAAACTTGTTGATCGTGACCGAGGAGCTGTCCACGCCTGAGCCGTTGTAGGGCAGCCTGAACTTTTCCAGCTCGCGCTGCAGGGCACCATCCTCGCCGGGGCGGCCGTGCAGGGCAATAAACACCTCGTCCACCATGTCGGCCAGCTCCGTGAACGACACGCGGCGCGGCTGGGCCGTGAGCTGCCCCGCAAAGGTGCGGGTGATTTCGTGGGCTTCCTGCCGGATACGCTCCAGGATGGGGTGCAGGCCATGGCCGGCTTCCATGTGCTCCACTTTTTCCCGGATGTCGTCGGCGTTATCCTTAAGCATCACGTTGATGGGCAGCACGTAGAGGCGGAACTCGTCGCTGTTGCCGGTCAGGAACACGGGCACCGGCTCGTACTTCACCGAGGAGCTAAGCTTCTCGAAGATGTTGCGGCCGCTTTCCACCGAAATGTGCCGCTCCGATGAGTAGCCGCCCATAATCACGGCCACTTTGGTGCGGGTGCGCACCTCGCTGGCCCGGGCCGCCACGGCGGCATCCAGCTGCGCGAGCAGGCCGGCCAGGCGCACTGGCTGCATGCCGCCGCGCCGCCGCGCCGCCAGCGACGTGCGAATCAGGAACGTGAGAAACTGCGATGGATTCAAACCGATTTCAGCCGCCTGGTGAAAAAAGAACGACGCCGGCAACATGCCGGAAGTGGTGTTCGGGTCGTTGAGGAAGAGTTGACCGTCGGGGGAAATAAACCCATCCAGGCGCGCATACACCTGGAAACCGAAGGTGGTGAACATCTCCTCGCAGGCCTCGCGGATGCGCTGGATATCGGCTTCAGGTAGGTCGATGGGCGTTATTTTGCGGCTCAGGCCGGGCAGGTATTTCGAGCGGTAGTCGAACATCTCCTCGCCCTTCACAATCTCCGTGGGCGGCAGCGCCAGCGGCTGGCCGTTGGGGTCTTCCACCACGATGCACGAAAACTCACGGCCCTGCACGAAGCTTTCCACTAGCACCTGCGCCTCGCCGTCCACGTTGGTCAGCAGCACCGATTCGGCGGTCTGCAGCCGCTCGTTCAGGGCAGCCAGCAGGGCTTCGGGGTGGTAGAGGAAATTAGTTGTTTGTTGCTGGTTGTCAGTTGTCAGGTCATCATTAACTGACAACGAAGAACCGACAACTGACAACTCATCAAGGACCACCGGTAGGCCGATACCGTCGCGGATATCCACCAGCTGCTGCAGCCACTGGATTTTCTTATCGTCGGTGAGGGCCAGCCACTCGTGGCGGGTTACGGTTTTGCGGAACAGGCTGCGCTCGACGGCGGCCTGAAACTGGGCCAGGTTGGCTTCGCGCAGGATGCTGATGCCGATGCTGCTGCCCTGGCGCGGCGCCTTGAACACCAGCGGCAAGCCCAGCTCGCGCACCAGATAGTCGAGCGTGGCCTGCGGGTCGGCGGCGTCCCAGTCCTCCGTGCCGATGACGCGGAAGTCGGGTGTAGGGCGGTGCAGGGCCTTGAGCAGCTGCTTCTGAGCCACTTTGTTGATGCCAAACGCTGAGGGCAGAATGCCGGAGCCGGAATACGGAATGCCGTACCACTCCAGCAGGCCCTGAATAGCGCCGTCTTCGCCGCCCGGGCCGTGCAGGGCCAGGAAGGCGAAATTCATCAGTTCGCGCAGCTCCTGGGGCTGCACGCGGCGGCCCACCTCCGAGATGATGCGGTCCTGCTCGTCCAGGCTCAGGTGGCCGAGGCTTTCCAGGTACACCTGCCAGGGCCGCTCGGTGCGCGGCAGCGCCGCGGTGGGCGGGTAGAAGTCACGGATGGTGCCTTTATAGATGAAGTGCCAGTCGAGCAGAATAAAGTTGCCGCTGCTGTCCACAAACACGGGCACGGCCTCAAAGAGGGCCTTGTCGAGGTTGTCGTATACGGTGCGGCCGCCCGCAAAGCTGATTTCCCGCTCACGCGACGGGCCGCCGAAGAAGATGCCGATTTTCATAGGTAGCGCAAAGGTACGGGGATGTAACATAAGCTGTGACCAGAATAACGCACCCCACTCAAAGTGCTGCCCGCTCCGGTCCGACAGTGGCCTTTGTCGGACCAGCACGCAGCGCTTTCCGTATACGGCCAGTACGGCACAAGCTAAAGCTTATGCTACATTCGCGCCGTCATCCAACCAACCCGCTTATGCAAACCCTCGATCAGTACAACTTCGCCGGCAAGCGCGCCGTGGTGCGCGTAGATTTCAACGTGCCGCTCGACAAGAGCTTCGCCATCACCGACGATACCCGCATTCGGGCGGCCACGCCGACTATCAAGAAAATTCTGGCCGATGGCGGCTCGGTGGTGCTGCTCTCGCACCTGGGCCGACCCAAAGGCGGCCCCGAAGACAAGTTTTCGTTGAAGCACATTGTGGCCCGCCTGAGCCAGGAGTACGGCACCGAAGTACAGTTTGCTACCGATGCGCTGCAGGCCCAAGCCCAGGCCGACGCGTTGCAGCCCGGCCAGATTCTGCTGGTGGAAAACGTGCGTTTCTATGCTGAGGAAGAGAAAGGCGAAGCTGGCTTTGCTGAGAAGCTGGCTCCGCTAGGTAATGTATATGTGAACGATGCCTTCGGAGCCGCGCACCGCAAGCACGCCTCCACGGCCGTGATGGCCAGTCACTTCGCCCCCGCTGACCGCGTGGCCGGCTACCTGCTGCAGAGTGAGCTCGACAACGCCCAGAAAGTGCTGGAGCACGCCGAGCGCCCGTTCACGGCCATTATGGGCGGCGCCAAGATTTCGGATAAGATCCAGCTGATTGAGAAGCTGCTCGATAAGGTCGATAACCTGCTCATCGGCGGCGGTATGGCCTACACGTTTGCCAAAGCGCAGGGCGGCCAGATCGGCAGCTCGCTGCTGGAAGCCGACAAGATGGACCTGGCCCTGCGCCTTATCGAGCAGGCCAAGGCCAAAGGCGTAAACCTGGTGCTGCCCACCGACAGCCTCATTGCCGACAAATTCGCCAACGACGCCCAGATCAAAGAGGCCGCCAACAGCGAAATTCCGGAGGGCTGGATGGGCCTCGATCTGGGCCCGGAGTCCAGCAAGGCTTTTGCCGAAGTGGTGCGTAATTCCAAGACCATCCTCTGGAACGGCCCGATGGGCGTGTTCGAGATGCCCAGCTTCGCCAAAGGCACCCAGGCCGTGGCCCAGGCCATTGCCGAGGCCACCGAAGCCGGCGCCTTCAGCCTCATCGGCGGCGGCGACTCGGCGGCGGCCGTCAACCAGATGGGCTTCTCTGATAAGGTGAGCTACATCAGCACCGGCGGCGGTGCTCTGCTGGAGTACATGGAAGGCAAAGAGCTGCCTGGCGTGGCGGCGCTGGAAGGCCGGTAAGAACACGTAACGCGAAGCTCCTGCTTCAGCAAACGAGCGAAGCGAGTATCCGGGACTGCACCACAAGGTACGGTCCCGGATACTCGCTTTGCTCGTTCGCTGAAGCAGGAGCTTCGCGTTACTGTCTAATTCACATACGGCGTTTCCAGGTCCTGGCCCATGCTGCGCATGGTGTCGAGGGAGAGGCGGCCGGTGAGGCGGGTGGCGCTGATGCGGGCCTCGGTGTCGGTCAGCACCTCCAAGTTGCGCAACCATTGCAGGCGGTGCAGCTGGATTTCGATGGGGCCGAGCGGGTTCACCTGGCCGTATTCGTGGCGCAGGTAGCTTTTGGTGCGGCGGTCCAGGGCCTCAGCAAAACCGTGCAGGGCAGCCTGCTCGGAAGAACGGTCGGCGAGAATGATGCTGGAACGGGACGTGAGCAGCACAAACTCGCGCCACTGGTGCTGCCAGCCGTACCAGGCGTAGGCCAATAAGCTGCCGCCCAGGCCCAGCGCCCACAGCCAGAAGTCCGCCACAAATGAGGCATCGTGGCGGTGGTCGAGGGTGAAGGTGAACAGGCACCAGCCCACAATGGCCAGCAGGCTAAGTAGTTTTTTGTGTGGCACGGCACTCCGGCGCTCCACCCGCACGGGCAGAATCTCCTCGTAGGGCAGCTCTACTTCCAGCAGGGCCCGCCCGCTTGATTCGCGCTGGCAGATATAAAGGCCGTGCTGGCGCAGCGCCAGCTGGGTGCTGCCGGCCCACAACCGGCGTTGTTCAAGAAGCATGAAGTAGTAAAACGACGGCCGGGGCCGCCACGAAAAACAAACAGGAAATCAGGCCACTCAGATAAATTCGAACGGGCTGGGCGTAAAACACAAGACAAAAATAACCAGCATCAGCCAGCCCAGCACCTTGCGCCCGCCGGAAAGCGGCGTTTCGTCGGGCGCTGGCGGATGAAACACGCCCATCAAGCGGCTCAACATCAGCCCGAATACCAGCCAGCCGGGGTTGCCCAGGATGCCCGGCACCGCCACCGTGCAGGCCAGCTGCACCGCCCCCATGCCTACCGCCAGCAGCAGCGCCTGCCAGAGCCGCGGCACCACCGGCCGCAGCACCACAAACAGGTAGGCAAAATACGGCGCGCCCCAGTAAAGCCACGTCTGGCCGGAAGTACGCAACGAAAACAGCCCTAGGCCGGCATAAAACACAAACCCCACAAACAGCACCCCCGACAGCCGGTTGAAGCGCCGGAAACCCAGCAAACCGTACAGGATGTGCCCGCCATCTAGCTGGCCGATGGGCAGCAGGTTGAGGGCCGTGAAGAACAGCGCCAGCGCCCCGGCCAGCAGCACCGGATAGTGCGTCAATTCGTTAGGATGCGGCAGCCGGGTGGGGTCAGCAAACAGGTATTCGAGGCCCTGGTACAGCAGAGGCTTGGCCAGCGTGATGCCCTGCCCGTCGCCATACACATAGAGGGCGTAGTCGGCGCCGTAGCGGGCATATTGCGGATGAATCTGGAAGATGTACTCGGGCGGCGGCAGGTGCGTGAAGCCGTAAATCAGCACCGGCACCGCCAGCAGAAATCCCACCAGCGGCCCGGCCAGCCCGATATCGAAAAACTCCTTGCGCGAAAATATCCGGTCCTTGACCCGAATGACGGCCCCGAACGTGCCGATGGTGCTGAACATGCCCGTGAAAAACGGAATGTAATAGGGCAGCGTGGCCCGCACTCGGTGGTGCCGGGCGGTGAAGTAGTGCCCAAACTCGTGCACGGTCAGCACCCCCAGAAAAGGCACCGAAAACCACAGGCCCTGCCGGATTTCGGCGGCCGTCAGGCCCGGGCCTTCAAAGGTGAACTTGCCGGTCATCCATTCGGCGCCGGCCAGCGTGGTGGTCAGCAGCGTGAGCACAAACAGGCCCAGATGCAGCGCATAGCGCCGCCAGCGTGGCGGTTCCGGTTTTTCAGCGTACCCGTCCTGCCAGGGCCCGTCTGGTTCCGAGAGTGGCAGATCAGGGCTGGCAGCGTCAGGAAAGGGGAGGAGCGGCGGACGGTTTTCGGTTGGAGAAGGCACTAAGGGCAGCGGGTAGGGCGTCGGAGAGAGTGAGGGGCGGGGCTAGGAACAGCGTGTGCATGCCCAGCCGTTGGGCCGTTTCGATGTGTTGAAAACTGTCCTCAATGAAAAGAGTTTCCTCGGCTTTCCAGTTCATCTGCTGCAGCGCGTGCCGGAAAATTTCCTCGCCCGGCTTGCGCAAGCCCACCTTCTGCGAGTAGAACACTTGGTCAAGGCAGTCGGCAATACCGTGCTCAAAGTCGTATTGTGCGCGAAGCACCCGATTTATCTGGTCGATGTGAATCTGGTTGGTATTGGACAGCAGCGCCGTCTGGTGGCCTTGGGTCCGCAGCTCCGCAATCAGGGCCAGCCGCTCGGCCGGCACATCCAGCAGCATAGCGTTCCAGGCAGCGTCCAGCTCCTCATCGGTGGCCTCCAGCTCATAGGTGGCGCGCAGGCCGTCCCGGAACTGCGCCGGGGTCAGGCGGCCCGTTTCCATCTGGTCGAACAGCTCCGACTGCGCTGCCTGCGTAAACGCAATGGTGCTGCCGTGCCGGTGCAGGCGGCTCATGGCGGTCAGGGTACGCTGATAGTCAATGTTGATTATAACGCCTCCAAAATCGAAGAGCAGGTTGGGCAGTTGGTGTGGCATACGGGAAACAGCTAAAGGCCAGGCCGGCAGACCATCGGGGGCACCAGCGGTTGCAAAAGTCTCACTCCGCGGCAGCAAATACCAATTTCGCGTTGCAAATCCGGCCGCAATGGCCGAAGTTTGTAGGGCCGAAGTCGGATGCTAAACCTTGGTTTAGCCGCCGGCGACGCACCGGGCCTATAGCTCAATCGGTTAGAGCAGCTGACTCATAATCAGCAGGTCACTGGTTCGATTCCAGTTGGGCCCACCCTAAAAACCGGATCTGATACCTTTCGAGGTGTCAGATCCGGTTTTTTGGCTTTTAGGTAGTGCAAAGCGGGATATTGTGAAAAGAGAGCCGCACGGCCGGGCTGATATATGTGGATTACGAGCCCGAAAACACTACGTACGCAAAGCACCCGCACCATCGGATAGATGAAAATCCACCAGCCTCAATGCCGTTTTATCGGCTCGAGGCTGGTGGATTGCTTTTGCCAGGATACCAGTGCCCGGAAGATGCTTGCGCATGGCTCTTGAGTTAGAGCAAAGGATGGCGCGTACTGTATAGATGGTGATTGCACTATGTATTGTAAAAACTTAATATTTAAAGCTGACACGGGTTTAAGGTGGCATTTTGCCCAGACCTCCTGCTTTGCAAATAGGAGACGAGAGAAGATATTTTTCTCGTTTTGGGATTATTTTGGAACCATTGGTAGATATTATTATCCGTTTGAAAAATAAAATCATATAAATTATTGATTTAAGAATAAATTACGTTTATTTGTTCTATAACTGATCTAAGCACTGGCTCACCATCCCACCTGTTGTCGGCTCCTCTTATTTTACTCAACAGTACCAATGGAACGCTACAGACACTACACGGACGCCTCCCGCGTCACTCTGCTGTTAGTTGATGTGCTCCTCATCTTTGGAGCCTTCCGGCTGGCTGGGCGTATCACCTTGGGCCATTGGTCCTTCGGTGGATATTATCCGTTTTTCTTCATCATTTTCGGGCTGCTCTGGTGGATCCTGTCCGGGCAGTACGCCAACATCTACCGGGTCGACCGGCTGATTACGTACCCGGAGAAGCTGCTGCACCTGATGCGGACGTTTTTGCTGCATGCGGCCCTCGTGCTGCTGGCGGTTGCGGCCAAGGGCCAGGACTGGCCGCCGGTGGAGTACCTGTTTTCCGTGTACAGCCTTTCTATGGTGGGGGTGGTATCGGGCCGGTTTCTGCTCACGTTTCTGTACCGCTCCTACCACAAGCATTTTGCGCGGGCTAACAGCCGCTTCGTAATCATCGGGGCCGGCGACAGCGGGCAGGAGCTTTACCGGTTTCTGGCCTCGCACGACCCCATCGGTACGGAGTTCCTGGGCTTTTTCTCCGACGAGGCCCTGCCTACGGAGTTTCAGCCGATGGTGCGCGGCCGCCTGGCCGATCTGAAGGCGTTTTGCCTGCGCGAGCAAATCAACGACATCTACTTCGCCCTGCCGCTCGACCGGCATCAGCTCATCGAAGACCTGTCGCGCTTTGCCGATGACCATTTCCTTTCCTTCCGCATCGTGCCCGATTTCCGCGGCACCATGCGCAAAGACGTCAACGTGTATTTCTACGACCACCTGCCTATTCTCACCATCCGGCACGAGCCGCTGGGCATGCGCACCAATCAGGTGGTGAAGCGGGTGTTTGATATTGCGTTTTCCGGCCTGGTCATCTGCACGATATTCCCGGTGATCATGCCCGTGCTGGCTTTGCTGATCAAGCTGGATTCGCCGGGGCCGGTGTTTTTCCGGCAGATGCGCCCGGGCAAGCGCAACCACTTGTTTCCGTGCTACAAGCTACGCACGATGCAGGCCAGCCATGGCCGCCCCGAGCTGCAGGCCACCAAGCACGACGTGCGCGTGACCCGCATAGGCCAGTATCTGCGCAAGTACAATCTGGACGAGCTGCCGCAGTTTTTCAATGTGCTGCTGGGGCATATGTCGGTGGTTGGGCCGCGGCCTAACATGGTTTCCCAGCTGGAGGAATACAGCAAGCATATCCGCACCTACCACATGCGGCACGCCGTCACGCCCGGTATCACGGGCTACGCCCAGGTGAACGGCTACCGCGGCGAAACCCGCGAGGCCGGGACCATGGAGAAGCGCGTGGAATACGACCTGAAGTACGTGGAAAACTGGTCGTTCGGGATGGATATGAAAATCATCTGGCAGACAGTCTGGAACATGGTGCGGGGCGAAAAAAACGCCTATTGAATGGCTTAATGGCTGCAGGGTTGAGTGGTTGGTCGTCCGGAGTTGTCTGGCAGAATAGCCCGCCATATACCCATTGAACAATTCAACCATTCAATCACTATGCTTCCCAAGCGCTACGTCCTCGACGCCTGCATTTCCACGGGCACGCCGTCCCATTTTGTAGATGCCATTCTGCAGCTGGGAGCCGCCCGGTGCTCGGCCTATGTGTGTTTTGCCAACGTGCATATGGTGGTAGAAGCGCAGCGCGACCCGGCTTTCCGGCAAGTACTTAACCAGGCCGCCATTGCCGCGCCCGACGGCAGCCCGGTAGCCGCCGCGGTGGGCTGGTTCAACACCGGCCAGCACCAGGGCCGCATTGCAGGCATGGATTTGCTGCCGGCCCTGCTTACGGAGGCGGCCCGGCGCCGGCAGTCGGTGTACTTTTATGGTACTACGCCGCCGGTATTGGAAGCCATGGTGGCGCGGGCCCGGCACGAGCTGCCCGACCTACGCATCGTGGGAACCTGCGCGCCTCCCTTCCGGCCGCTCACGTCCGAAGAAGACGAGGCGGAAACTGCTGCCATCAACGCCGCCGACCCCGATTTGCTGTTTGTGGCGCTGGGCTGCCCGAAGCAGGAAAACTGGATGGCTGCCCACCGTGGCCGAATCCGGGCGTGCATGCTGGGCGTGGGGCAGGCTTTTCCGGTATATGCGGGCCTGGAGCGCCGTTTGCCCCCGTGGGCCCGGCGCCTGTGGCTGGAATGGGCGTATCGTTTCTGGCTGGAGCCCCGGCGCCTGTGGCGGCGGTATTTGCTCACCAACTCCCGCTTCCTGTACCTGGTAACCCGCCGCATGGTGGCCCTGAGCGTGGGCCGGCCCACGCCCGCTGTCTGCAGCGAGTAATCAGTCCGCTCCACCCTTTCGCTTTCCCGCCTTCTGCTGCAGGTTTCCGCGCGCACCCAGTCTTCTGGCGGAGCCTTGGTGAGGGTGTGCGGGGTATAACTCCGTATGTGGACTATGTGGATCTTTTATTGTTATTATTTATAAATAATTAATAAATTTTATTGACAATATTATAAAATTATTTACCTTTCACTACCTGGTATATGCACATGTTGCTATGCTTGTGGTTACTGGCTGAGTGGAGTTCTTTCTGGTTGTTGTTCCCCTTCGTGTATCACTCGTCCCTTTAACTGTTGCACTCATGAAAGCGGTAATTCTGGCGGGGGGCTATGGCACCCGCATCAGCGAAGAAAGCGGGGTGCGCCCGAAACCAATGGTGGAAATAGGGGGCAAGCCTATCTTGTGGCACATCATGAAGATCTACGCCCACCACGGCATTCACGACTTTGTGATCTGCTGCGGCTATAAGGGTCACATGATCAAGCAGTACTTCTCCGATTACTTCCTGCACAATGCCGACGTGACGTTCCGGATGGACCGCAACGAAATGCAGGTGCACCGCAACAACACCGAGCCCTGGAACGTGACGCTGGTAGACACCGGCCAGGAAACCATGACCGGCGGCCGCCTGCGCCGGGTGCGCGAGTACCTCGACGACAGCACCTTCTGCCTTACCTACGGCGACGGGGTAGGGGATGTGGACATCAGCGCGGCCGTGCGCTACCACCAGCAGCAGGGCGTGCAGGCTACCCTCACGGCCGTCCGGCAGCCCGGCCGCTTTGGCGTGTTCAACCTGCAAGACAGCGCCGAGCGGATCGAGAGCTTCACAGAAAAGCCCGAAGGTGGCGAAACCCCGTGGATCAATGGCGGCTTCTTCGTGCTTGAGCCCAGTGTCCTCGACTACATCGACGACGACGATACTGTATGGGAAAAGGCGCCGCTGGAGCGCCTGGCCCGCGAAAATAGCCTGGCGGCCTTCCGCCACACGGGCTTCTGGCAGCCCATGGATACCCTCCGCGACCGGAATATGCTGGAAGAGCTCTGGCAGAAAAACCAGGCTAAATGGAAGGTCTGGGACAAGGTCGCTCAGCCACTTTCAACCCCTGACCCCGTGCTGGCCGAGATTATGGCCTCCCCGGTACAGGCCCCGCAGGGCCAGCGCGTGGCCGCCGCCACCATCATGCCCGCCAGCTAACCACCGCCCCCTTTCTCCAACTTCCCACCATCCGTCGGCCCCTATGCTACAAGGGCTGAAAGGGCCGCGCTTGTCCCTCTGAACGCTCTTTTCTGCTTCACTTCTCTCGATCTGCAATGAACCGCATCCTCATCACCGGCAATATGGGCTACGTAGGGCCCGGCGTGGTACAGCACCTGCGCCGCCAGTTTCCCCAGGCCGAGCTGATTGGCTACGACATGGGTTTTTTTGCGCACTGCCTGACCGGTGCCACCCGGCTGCCGGAGTCGCGGCTGGACCGCCAGCTGTTTGGTGATGTGCGCGAGCTGCCCGCGGAGCTGCTGCAGGGCGTGGATGCCATTGTGCATTTGGCCGCCATCAGCAACGACCCCATGGGCCAGACCTATGAGGACGTGACCATGCAGGTCAACCACGAGGCCGGCATCCGGCTGGCGCGGCGTGCTAAGGCGGCCGGCGTGCGGGCGTTTGTGTTTGCCAGCTCCTGCAGCATCTATGGGGCGGGGGGCGAGGGCGCTAAAACCGAAACCTCCGAAGTAAACCCGCTGACTGCTTACGCTCGCTCCAAGGTGCGCAGCGAGCAGGACCTGCGCCCGCTGGCCGATGACGACTTCTGCGTCACCTGCCTGCGGTTTGCCACAGCCTGCGGCTGGAGCGACCGGCTGCGCCTGGACCTGGTGGTCAACGATTTCGTGGCCGGTGCCGTGGCTTCGGGCACCATCAGCATCCTCAGCGACGGTACGCCCTGGCGCCCCCTGATTCATGTGCAGGATATGGCCCGGGCCATCGAGTGGGCCATCGGCCGCGAGGCCAGCCACGGCGGCGCCTTTCTGGCCATCAATACCGGAGCCGACAGCTGGAACTACCAAGTTCGCGACCTGGCGCACGCCATTGCCGAGAGCATTCCGGGCACCGAAGTGAGCCTAAACGCCGCTGCGCCGCCCGACAAACGCTCCTACCGCGTCGATTTTGGCATGTACCGCGACCTGGCCCCCGGCCACCAGCCCCGCCGGACGCTGCCCGATACTATTGCCGAGCTCCGCGACGGCCTGCTGGCCATGAACTTCTGCGACGCCAGCTTCCGCACGTCGCAGCTGATGCGCCTGCGGGTGCTCACGGCCCTGCGCGAGTCCGGCGAGCTGACCGATGAACTCACCTGGGCGCTACCGACGGTAGTGCCGGCTGCCGCTCTACTGGTCTGATAACGCCCAGTCTTCACTTGCCCGAAATCCCACCGTTTCTACACTCCCCAATGGACCCCCGTATGATTTTCACTGAAACTGAATTGCCCGGCGCCTTCATCATTGATGTGGAGCGTATGTCCGACGAGCGGGGCTTTTTTGCGCGCTCCTGGTGCGAGGATGAGTTTGCGGCGCACGGCATCCTGATGCCGCCGCTGCAGGCCAACGTCTCGTCGAACCCCCAGCGCGGTACCCTGCGCGGCATGCACTACCAGCTGCCGCCGCACGAGGAAACCAAGCTGGTACGCTGCACCCGCGGCGCCATCTACGACGTGATAGTGGACCTGCGCGAAGAGTCGCCGACCTACGGCAAGTGGCTAGGCGTGGAGCTGACCGCCGACTCGTTTCGGATGCTGTTCGTGCCGGGCCGCTTTGCCCACGGCTTCATCACGCTCACCGACAACACCGATGTAGGCTACCAGGTGTCGGCCAAATATGCGCCGGGGGCCGAGCGGGGTCTGCGCTGGAACGACTCTGCCATCGGGATTCAGTGGCCAATACCGCCCACCCTGGTATCAGAAAAAGACCAGCATCACCCGGACTTTCAGCTGAGAGTGGCAGAGGAGGTTGAGTTAAGTAAAAATTAAAAATTGAGAATCAAAAATGGTGGATACATGCTCCAGAGGCACTATGCTCCATTGTTGATGGTTGATTTTTGATTCTCAGTTTTTAATTGAAAAGCACATGCTGATCATTGATAAAGCCCTGGAAAAGCGGCAGCGCGACGGCAACCCGATTCGGGTGGGCATGATTGGGGCCGGCTTTATGGCGCGGGGCGTGGCCCGGCAGATCTGCCGCTACGTGCCCGGCATGGAGCTCGTGGCCATTGCTAACCGCACGCCCGACCGCGCCCGCGCCATCTATGCCGAAGCCGGCGTGCCGGAGGTGCGCGAAGTGGCATCGGTGGCGCAGCTGGAAGCCTGCATTGCGCTGGGCCAGCCCGCCATCACCGACGATGCGCTGCTGCTGAGCCGGGCGGCCGGCATCGACGCCATTATTGAGGTGACGGGGGCCGTGGAGCATGGCGCGCAGGTAGTGCTGGAGGCCATCCGGCACGGCAAGCACATCATCCTGCTCAATGCCGAGCTCGATGGCACCGTGGGGCCAATCCTAAAGGTGTATGCCGACCGGGCCGGGGTAATTTACTCTGTGTCGGACGGCGACCAGCCGGGCGTGACGCTCAACCTAGCCCGCTTCGTGAAGGGCCTGGGTGTGACGCCGGTGCTGTGCGGCAACATCAAAGGCCTGCACGACCCGTACCGCAACCCCACCACCCAGGAGGGCTTTGCGCGGCAGTGGGGCCAGAACCCCAGCATGGTCACGAGCTTCGCTGACGGTAGCAAAATCAGCTTCGAGCAGGCCGTTATTGCCAATGCGCTGGACATGCGCGTGGCGCAACGTGGCATGCTGGGGCCCACCGTGGAGCCCGGTACGCCCATCAGCAAGGCCGCCGAGTGGTACCCGCAGGAGCTGCTGCTGAACGGTGGCCCCGGCCTCGTCGATTATGTGGTGGGGGCCGAGCCCGGGCCGGGCGTATTCGTGCTGGGCACCATCGACGATGCCGTGCAGCAGCACTACCTCAAGCTCTACAAGCTGGGGCCGGGCCCGCTCTACTGCTTCTACACGCCCTACCATTTGTGCCACTTCGAAACGCCCACCACGGTGGCCCGCGCCGTGCTGTTTCAGGATGCCACCCTGGCCCCGGCCGGCCCCATGCGGGTAGAAGTGGTGACGGCCGCCAAAGTAGCCCTATTTGCGGGCCAGACGCTCGACGGCATCGGGCACTACCACACCTATGGCCTGGCTGAAAACGCCGACATCACCGAGCGCGACAACCTGTTGCCCATCGGGGTGGCCGAAGGCTGCGTGCTGCGCCACGACATCCAGCGCGACCAAGTGCTGACCTACGACGATGTGCTGCTGCCGGAAGGCCGCCTCATCGATAAGCTGCGAGCCGAGCAGGCCGCCCATTTTGCGGGGGCCACAAGCCAGCCGGCCAGCCAATTAATGCCATCAATACTACAGTAGGCCGGTTTGCGGCTACTGAGTTTTCCGTTCATTCTTTTCCTCCCCACTCATCTGCTATGATGACAAAGCTAAGTGCCTATCCAACTGCCGAGGCCGTTCCGGCTGCTCTGTATCCGGCAGATAGTGTTATGCTTGGCGAGCCGGTAGCGCAAGCGACCAGCCCGGTAGAGCCGCCGGCCAGTCCTTGTCGCTTCTGCGGTACTCCGCTCGACACCACCTTTGTCAACCTGGGTACTTCGCCGTTGTGCCAGCACCACGTGCGTCCGCACGAATTCAACCGGGCCGAAGCCTTTTATCCGCTGCATGCCCGGGTTTGCCGCGAATGTTTCCTGGTGCAGCTCGATGAGTTCGTGACCTCTGAGCAAATCTTTCAGAACGATTACGCCTATTTCTCTTCCTACTCGGCCTCGTGGCTGCGCCACGCCAGCCTCTACACCGATATGGCCGCCAGCCGGTTTGCGCTGCGCGAGGACAGTCTGGTGGTGGAAGTGGCCTCTAACGACGGTTACCTGCTGCAGTATTTTGTGGCCAAGGGTATTCCGGTGCTGGGCGTGGAGCCGGCGCACAACGTGGCCGAAGTAGCTCGCGCCAAAGGCATCAACACGCTGGGGAAATTCTTTGGCCGCGAAACGGCCGCTTACGTGGCTGCTACTGCCGGCCAGGCTGACCTGCTGCTGGGCAACAACGTGCTGGCCCACGTGCCCGACATCAACGATTTTGTGGCTGGTATGCAGGTGCTGCTTAAGCCCGATGGCGTCATTACGATGGAGTTTCCCCACCTATTGCGGCTGATGGACGGCAACCAGTTCGATACCATCTACCACGAGCATTTCAGCTACCTGTCGTTTTACACCGTGGAGCGCATCTTCGCGCATCATGGCCTCACGCTGTTCGACGTGGAAGAGCTGACCACGCACGGCGGCTCGCTGCGCATTTTTGCCCGGCACGAGTCGTCAGGGGCGTGGCCCGTAACGGAGCGTATCGCAGAGCTGCGGGAGCGGGAACTGGCGTTGGGCATCACGCAGCTGGCCTACTACGCCGACTTCGAGGAAAACGCCAAGGAAACCAAGCGCAAGCTGCTCGAATTCCTGATTGACGCCAAGCGTGCCGGCAAAACGGTGGTTGGCTACGGGGCGCCCGGCAAAGGCAACACGCTGCTCAACTACTGCGGCATCCGCACCGATTTCCTTGACTATACCGTTGATGTCAGTCCGCACAAGCAAGGCAACTTTCTGCCCGGCAGCCGCATTCCCATCTGCCATCCCGACCGCATCTTCAGTACCCGGCCCGACTACGTGCTGCTGCTGCCCTGGAACCTGCGTGAGGAAATCATGGAGCAGATGAGCGGCATCCGGGAGTGGGGCGGGCAGTTTGTGGTGCCGATTCCGGAAGTGCGGGTCTACGAATAAGGTGGTGGCTTGGCAAGCTCCGGATGACATCTGTCATCCGGAGCTTGCCAAGGGCCTTGTCCTGCCAAAATGAGAGATTCAGTTACTGATTTATCGTTTTTCAACCCCATGACCGTGCCGGCTCTTGCTGCCCTAGCTTCTCGTGTTTCACCTGCTGCCCTGGCTTCGGGCGAGGACATGCATGCGCTGCTGCGCCGCCTGTTCCCGATCTGCCGAAGCATCACAGGAGACGGCGTGCGCGAAACACTGGCCATTGTGCGCGAGTATTTGCCGGCGCTGCAAATGCATGAGGTGCCCAGCGGTACGCCCGTGCTCGACTGGACCGTGCCGGCCGAGTGGAACATCCGGGATGCGTGGGTGAAAAATGCTGCCGGGGAGCGGGTCATTGACTTTGCCCAGCACAACCTGCACGTGCTGGGCTACAGCACGCCGGTGCAGGGCTGGTTTTCCAGGCAGGAGCTGGAAGAGCATCTGTACTCATTACCCGGGCAGCCCGACCTCATTCCGTACCGCACTAGCTACTATCAGCCGGCCTGGGGTTTCTGCCTGCGCCACCACGACCGGCTGCAGCTCCAGGACGAGTACTACGAAGTGTGCATCGACAGCACGCTGGACGCCGCCGGCTCGCTCACCTACGCCGAGCTGCTGCTGCCCGCCACTGCGCCCGAACCCGATGCTGGCGAGGTGCTGCTCTCATGCCACTGCTGCCATCCGTCGTTGGCCAACGACAACCTCTCGGGACTGGTGGTGGCTGTGGCGCTGGCCCGGCAGCTGGCCGCGCTGCCCGACCGGCGCTATGCGTACCGGTTTGTGTTTGGGCCGGGTACCATTGGCAGCATCACTTGGCTGGCGCGCAACCCCGAGGCCGTGGCCCGCATCCGGCACGGGCTGGTGCTCACGCTGCTGGGCGGGCCGGGCCACTTCACTTACAAGCAAAGCCGGCAAGGCGCCGCCGCGGTGGATGCCGCCGCCGCGCTGGTGCTGGCCCGCCACACGCCAGCATCGGAAATCCGACCCTGGCTGCCCTACGGCTACGATGAGCGGCAGTACTGCTCTCCGGGCTTCAACCTGCCGGTCGGCTGCCTGTCGCGCACGCCCTTCGGCGAGTTTGCCGAGTACCACACCTCGGCCGATAACCTCGACTTTGTGCAGCCGGCGCAGCTGCAGGAGTCGCTGGAACTGATACTGCGCCTGTGCCAGACGCTCGACCAAAACCGCTGCTACCGTAATCTGCTGCCCTACGGTGAGCCCCAACTGGGCCGCCGCGGCCTCTACAAAGGCGTGGGCGGCGGCACCGAGGGCCACGACTGGCAAATGGCCCTGCTGTGGGTGCTGAGTTTGTCCGATGGCCACACGCCGCTGCTGGACGTGGCGGCCAAGGCGGGGCTGCCTTTTGAGCTGCTGCACCGCGCCGCCCAGGCCCTGGCCGCCACCGATCTGCTGGCCGCTGCTTCTGTCACTGATGCCTAGCTAACCACCGGTATGCTTCTGTCATACCACTCCGCAACGCCCTACATGGAAACCGACCTGCTTTTTCCGCCACCGGCCCTGACCCAGCCGAACCCCAGCTTTGCGGGTTCGCAGGCATTGCAGGCCCGCTTTCATGCCGCCATTCCGGGCGGCGCGCACACCTACGCCAAAGGCGACGACCAGTTTCCGCAGCACATGGCGCCATACATTGTGCGGGGCGAAGGTTGCCGGGTCTGGGATGTAGATGGCAATGAGTTCATTGAGTTTGGGGCCGGGCTGCGCTCCGTCACGCTGGGTCACGCCTACGCTCCGGTAGTGGCCGCCGCCCGCCGGCAGCTGGAGCTGGGCGTGAACTTCGGCCGGCCGGCAGTGCTGGAGCTGGAAACTGCCGAGGACTTCCTGGATTTCACCCAGGCTGGCGACATGGTGAAGTTTGCCAAAAACGGTTCCGATGCCACCAGTGCCGCCGTGAAGCTGGCCCGCGCCGCCACCTGCCGCGACCTGGTGGCCATCTGCCACGACCACCCGTTTTTCTCCTGCGACGATTGGTTTATGGGAACCACGCCGCTGGCTGCGGGCATTCCGCGGGCAGTGCAGGCCCTCACCGTGGGTTTCCGCTACAACGACCTAGCCAGCGCCGAAGCGTTGTTTGCCGCGCATCCCGGCCAGATTGCCTGCCTGCTGCTGGAAGTGGAAAAAGATGTGCCGCCGACTGCAGGCTTTTTGGCCGGCCTGCGCCGCCTCTGCGACCAGCACGGCGCGGTGCTGGTGTTCGATGAAATCATTACCGGCTTCCGCTGGCACAACCACGGCGCGCAAGGCTACCACGGCATCCGGCCCGACCTGAGCACCTGGGGCAAAGCCTTGGCGAATGGGTTCAGTCTGGCGGCCCTCACCGGCCGACGCGAGCTGATGGAGCTGGGCGGGCTGCACCATGCGCAGGACCGGGTTTTCCTGCTCTCCACCACCTACGGGGCCGAAACCCACGCCCTGGCCGCTGCCCGCGCCGTGATGCACGAATACCGCATCCAGCCCGTGGTAGAGCACCTGTGGCAGGTGGGCCGGCAGCTGGCCGCCGGCCTGCACCAAGCTGCTCACGAGCAGGGAGTAGCTGCCCAGGTGCAGGCGGTGGGCCAGCCATGTAGCCTTATCTACACCACCCGCGACGCCAATGGCCATCACTCGGCCGCGCTTCGGACGCTGTTTCTGCAGGAAACCCTGCGCCGGGGGCTGCTCATGCCGTCTCTGATCGTCAACTATTCGCACACCCCGGCCATTATCAGCCAAGTGCTGGAGCGGCTGTACGAGGTGCTGGGCGTGTACCGCCAGGCGCTGGAAAACGGCGTGGAGCATTATCTGGTGGGTGAGCCGGTGAAATCGGTGTACCGCGCCCGCAACTAACCGCTTGCTACCCGCTAACGCCAGTGGGCAGCAAGCGGCCTGTCTTCAACCTGTTCGCCCTGCTTTCAACCCAATGCTGCGCATTCTGCTCCTGCACAATTTCTACCAGCAGCCTGGCGGCGAGGATGCCGTGTTCCGGGCCGAGCGAGACCTGCTGCGCGCTCAGGGGCATCCGGTAGAAACGCTGGAATTCCATAACCAGCAGATTGGCTCAGGCTTTTGGGGAAAGCTGAAAGCCGGCTTACTCGGCTTTTATAACCCCGGCAGCGCACGCCGCCTGCGGGAGGCCCTCGAGGATTTTCGGCCCGATATCATTCATATCCACAACTTGTTTCCGGTGGCCTCGCCGGCAGTCCTGTGGGCCGCCCGCCGGGCCGGCGTGCCCGTGGTCATGACGCTGCACAACTACCGCCTCATCTGCCCTGGTGCCCTGCTGTATACTGGCGGGCAGCTGTATGAGAAAAGCGTGCACCAGCTTTTCCCGTGGGATGCCGTTCGGCGCCGGCTCTACCGCAACTCTGCGCTCCAGACGGCCGCTGTGGCCGCCATTACCGGCGTGCACAAGCTGTTGGGTACGTGGCAGACCGGCGTGGCGCGCTACCTGGTGCTCACCGAATTTGCCCGTCGTCGTTTTCTGGATTCGTCGTTGG
This sequence comes from Hymenobacter canadensis, assembly GCF_027359925.1. Classification (NCBI taxonomy): domain Bacteria; kingdom Pseudomonadati; phylum Bacteroidota; class Cytophagia; order Cytophagales; family Hymenobacteraceae; genus Hymenobacter; species Hymenobacter canadensis. The sequence goes on from NZ_CP114767.1 coordinate 472,649, forward strand.
GGCTACAGCATAGCCAAGTGGTCTACAAGCCCAATTTTATTTCTGATCCGGGGGCGCCGCAATCCAACAGCCAGCGCGCAGGGCACCTGCTGTTTGTGGGGCGGCTCTCGCCCGAAAAGGGCCTGCACACCCTGCTGGCTGCCGCAGCCATGCATGCTCTGCCGTTGGTGGTAGTCGGAGATGGACCCTTGCGGGGCGAAGTGGAGGCCTGCGTGGCCACTACTCCTTCCGTGCACTACCACGGCCCGGCCGATGCCGCCGCTGTAGCGGCGGCCATGCGTCACTGCCGGGCCTTGGTAATGCCCTCAGAATGCGTGGAAGGCATGCCGATGGTAGTGTTAGAGGCCTTCGCTACCGGCACCCCGGTGCTGGCCTCGCGGCGCGGTGGCCCTGGCGAAATGGTCCAGCCGGGCGTCAATGGGCTGCTGTTTGAGCCCGGTGATACGGAGGGGCTGGCTCAGGCTGCTCATGCTTTGCTAACGGATGAAGTGCTGGCTGCCCGTTTGGGAGCTGCCGGCCGGGCCAGTTACGAGGCCCTATACATGCCAGCTATCAACTACGCGTGGCTGCTGGCTATTTATGAAACCGTGGTAGCAGAAGCGCGTGGTGAAGCCCCGGCCGCTACCGTGCCAATATTGCACGGGGCGTATGCTGCACAAAGCCGGCTAATACCGGCAGAAGATCATCTTCACAAAGTATAGCACGACGGATTTCCTGCCCCTGGAATCAACGGTATACTGAATAGATTGAAATTAAAATTTATTTATAAAAAATATAATAATAGTTTGTGTGATTGACGCCTCTTACATTAAATTTAAATCGTGTGCTACTGAGGCCCAGTTCGTCTGATGTAGTCTATTTCAGAATTTTCACTGCTTTGCCAACCCTGTTCGCATGGAAACCCTAACGCATCCTTCTGCTCTGGTTATATCTGAGCCAGATAGTCTTGTGCCTTCTGCTGCTGTCCGGCAGGTCCCTTCTCATCGTCTGTTGCACCTGCTGTGGGAGTTGCGCTACTCTGGCGCTGAAGTAATGGTGTATGATGCCAAGGAGTATTTCGAATCGAGGGGCCTGCAAGGTGCCATTCTGGCCCGGGGGCCGGAATTCGGGCCTTATGCGCCCACGCTGGCCCGGGCCGGCTACCCCGTGGAGCACCTCCCCGCCCGTCGGAACCTGGGGTCGTTCATTGAACTGTACCGCTACCTGCGCCAGCACCCGGCCGATGTGGTGCATCTGCATCTGGAGGGCCTGTTTATCTGGCACTGCCTGGCTATTCGGCTGGCTTTCCCCAAGGCACGCATCGTGCATACGCACCACGATGTGTATTTCCAGTACGGTCCGTATCTGCGCCTGAAACGCTCGTTTCACCGCTGGCTAGCCACACGAGTGCTTGACGTCCGGCACGTGGCCATCGGGGAGTCGGTGCAGACAGTGGAGCGGGAGCATTTCCACAATCCCACCACCATCGTTTACAACTGGATTGATGAAAACGAGTTCCGGCCACCTACACCCGAGCAGGCCGCTGCTGCCCGCCAGGAAATAGGTATTGCGCCCGATGCTTTTGTGGTGCTGACGGTGGGCACCTGCAATGATAAAAAATGCCACAATGAAATCTTCGACGCGGTGGCCCGGGTGAAGGACCGCCTTCCCAACTTGGTGTTCCTGCACCGTGGCACCGGTGAAAACCTGCCCCAGGAGCGCGCCTACGTGCAGAAACTGGGCATCGAGCAACACGTCGTCTTCCTCGACTATATCGACTACCTGCCCAAGGTGTTCTGGGCTTCTGATGGGTTTATCTTCTCCTCGCACTGGGAAGGCCTCGGCAATGTGATTCTGCAGGCCATTGCCTGTAAAGTGCCCGTTATCCTGTATCAGGGCTGGGGCATGAACGATTTCCGGCCCGAAAACCCCGCCGAAAACTATGGCTTCTGGATAAACCCCGACACCGAGCGGTTTGATGAAGCCCTGCTGGCAATGCACGCCATGAAGCAGGACGGCCGCTTAGAAGACTGGCGGGAAAAGGCCTTTGCCTTCTACCGGAAAAAGTTTTCCGCCAAAAAATCACTCACCCGCATGGCCGACCAATATCTGCTGTAGTAACCGCCGCTGCCACGTTTGTGGCCTCAACAAAAAGAGCCCGACCATATGGCCGGGCTCTTTTGCTGAAGCCACCAGCGTGGCTGATATTACGCTACTGCTACTGGCCTGCGCCGGTTGAAGTAGTAGTGGTGGCGCTGGCCGTACGAGCGGCCGGCCGGGTATGTACTTCGATACCCGATAGGTTGGCATCGCCGCCCGAAGAGGTTACGGCAATGGTGCCGTTGGTTACGTTGGTGACGAACGGACCAATCTTAGACCAGTTGCCAGCCGAGCCGCTGTTGCGGTTCGAAACCACCGTCTGGCCGTTGAGAGCCATGCTGAACGTGGTGGCAAAGTTGTCTTCCCACACATACAGGTAGACTTCGTAGGTGCCATTCGGTACGGCAGTCATACGCACATCCAGGTTGCGGCTCCACACCGACGAGCGGATTACGCCGGCACGGGTAGCATCGGTAGCAGGGGTCAGGGCAATGTTGTTGGCCGTGAACGGGCTGCCGGATACAACTGAGAAGTTGGCGCTATTGCCAGCTCCAAAGGCTTTGCCATCAAGCGTGGTGGCGCTGCCGCCTACGTTTACGGCGCGGTAGAAGGCAGGAGCAATAGGGGCGGGAGCCGTTACTGAAAGGGCTACTGCAGCCGAGGCCGCGCTGGCACCGGCGTTGTCGGTAGCTTTAGCCGTGAGCGAGTAAGAGCCGGCGGCTACGTTGCTCCAAGTGAAGGTGTACGGGGCGCTGAGGTCTTCACCCAGCTTCGTGGTGCCCTGGAAGAACTCCACTTTGCCTACCGTACCATCCGTGTCCGAGGCCGTAGCCGTCAGCGTTACACTGCCGCCAGCGGTCAGGGTCGAAGCCGAGGCTGCCAGCTGAGCGCGGGGTGCCACATTAGCAGTCGGCGCGGTGCCGGTCGTGCGGATTTCCAGTCCCGAAACGTTCAGGTCGCCACCCGTCGAGGTGAGCTGCAGCTGACCATTGGTGCCAACCGTGGCCGCAAACGGGCCAACCCGCTGCCAGCTACCTGCTGAACCCGTATTGAAGTTGCTGAGTACGCGCTGGCCCTGTACGTTCAGGTTCACGGTACCCGGGAAGTTATCTTCCCAAACGTAGGCATACACGGCGTACTGGCCGGCGGGTACATTGGCTACTGTCAGTTGCAGCGCATTGCTGTAAATCGAAGAGCGAATCATGCTCGTGCGAGCCGCGTCGGTGGCTGGGTTGAGGGCAACGTTATTGTTGCTGAACCGCTGGCCGTTGTGCGTTACGTTCGGGGCGTTGTCACCCTCCCAGTTGTTGCCATCAATGCTGCTGGCGCTGCCATTGAAGTTGATGGCGCGGTAGAGTGCGCCAGTGCCTGCTACCGGCGTTACCGGCGGCGTGGTAGGCGTTGGGGTCGGCGTTGGAGTTGGAGTTGGAGTTGGCGTCGGAGTGCTGCCACCGTTCAAGCGGATACCAGCACCGGCCGGAGCAGGATAGCTGGCCGTGATGGACTGGTCGCCCCAGCTGTTGTTATTCTCCACTATGCCAGGCGTATTGAGGGTCCAGAAGGGGTTCTGCTGACCGGCGCTGTTCACCCAGTTTACCTTGTTGCCGGTTACGGTAGAGTTTTCCACCGCCCGCGGACCACCCCACAGGTAGATGCCCACGTTAGTGAAGCTCTGCTGACGGCCAAACACTATGTTGTTGAGGATTTTGTTGCCGGTACCACCGGTGTTAGCAATGCCATACTGGCCGGGGTTGATAACCACGTTATTCTCAATCGTGCAGTAAGAGCCACCGGTGTCGCCCACTAGAATACCACCGCCCGAAGCGCTGGGGCCACCACCGTTGATGTAGTTGTTGCGGATGATAAGCGGGCTGCTAGGCGTACCGCTGGTCATGAACATGTTGATAGCATCTTCCGGATTGCTCTGGCCTGCAATATTCAACCCGTAGTTATACTCGATGATGTTGCCGGCGCCGGTGCAGTTGTTGAACTGAATGAACTGCCCGCGAGCATCGGCCATGCTCATATTCTTGAAGTTGTTGTGGCGCACTACCATGCCGCCCGTGCCGTTCTGAGAGTAGATACCTCCAATCAGGTTCTCGAAGTTGGAATCCTCGATGGTGATGTTCGAGCAGCCGTAGAGGTCAACCCCTAGCTTCTGGCCGTTGCGGAGCGATACCCGACGAATAGTGATGTTAGAGCAATTCGTGAGCTTGATGGCCGGAGCAGCAGAGAAATTGGTAATTACCAGATTCTCAATTACCCGATTGCTCTGGCCGGTCAGGTTAACAGGGGCGCTGGCTGTAAGGCCGGTTAGTCCACCGTCTGATTGAGCGTGAGCACAAAACGTGGTGAAAAAGAGCAACACAACCAACGACACGTATGTCTGCATGGAGGCAGACATTCCAATTTTCTTTTTCTTCAGCATTTGCACTTTTTAAGAGGTGAAAGGACGAAAAGGATGATTTGACTACGACAAAGTTAAGAAAGAAAACTCATATCGTCTTATGGCTTGATATCAACAAAGACGCGTAAAGCTGTAGTATTGGCATACATATGAATGGTATATATAAGTTCAAGTATCGGAAAAATCATGTATTTATTGTGGAATGGTACTAGTCGTTGTCTTTACTATAATTGAACTATAACGCGGTGATAGTTGAAGTATTTTTTTGCCGAATAGGAATTTCAGGGACAAGCTCATGCAGGGTTGAATTATTGCTGGGAAAGATTGTCGTCAGCTATTTCCGGGTTCAACTTCTGCTTCACAGCCAATTGCCTCGGTCATTAGGCCAAAATAATGTACATAAATCAGCCAGTCAGCAGAGTAAATGCTTGAGAATGAAAGTGAATACTGGCTTTTTGTTGTGCTCAGGCTGCGCGTATGGTATCTGAGCGGGCTCTAAAAGCTATTGGCCTGCTCGCCACGTAGAGTGGGCAAACAGGCCAGTAGCGGGCAAAATCATGCCGTGGCTTATCTCAGAAAATAGCCGACCAGCCGGCGAGAGTAGCCGGTTAGCAGGCAAAGCGGCAAATCGCGCGGAGGGCAGTTGCGGCGCGCAAACAGCGTAAAGTCCCGCAGGTTGGCCCCGCCCCGGATACTGAACAGGTGCTGATAATAATTGCGCAGCGTCCGCTTCTGCCGGTTTTGCTGGTCGCCGCTTTCGTCGGGGTAGGTGCCCAGACGGGCATCGAAGTTCAGGTAGACCTCAAATCCGGCCAGCCGTGCTTGGTGGGTGAAGTCGTAGTCGGCGTAGTAGTGCGGCAGCAGCTCCGCGGCAAACAGCCCGATGCGCTCAAACACCACCCGTGGAATAAGCAGCCCCCGGCCGGGCAGGTACTCGGTAGGGAGCTGGCCTTGGCGTTGCTCGGCCGGCACTTCGTCGAGTAGGCGCCGGAAACTGCCGGTGCGCCAGTTCAGCCAGCCGCCGGCGTAAATGGGGTCCTGCGTGCGGGCATCCAGCTCAAACGCTCCGTACAGGGCCGGTGGGCGGCTATTGGCTGCCTGCATCATTCGAGCTACAAAGTCGGGATACGCCAGCACGTCGTTGTTCATGGTCATCAGCCAGCTGGCACTCTGGTCGAGGGCATGGCGCAGGCCCAGGTTCACACCGGCGGTCCAGAACAGGGAGCCAGTACCCGGCAGCACCGTTACCTCCGGATAGTCGGCGGCAAGAACGGCGGCGGTGTCGTCGGTGGAGCCGTCGTCCACGACAACCGTATGGAAGTTCCGGTCCGTCTGCTGCCGCAGCGAATCAAGACAGGCCCGGGTGTATGCGAGGCGGTTGAAAACCGGAATGACGATGTAGAGCATGGTGCACAGCCTGAAAACAGCGAAAAATGAACGAAGCGTGGCTCTCCTGATCAGGCTGGCATGGCCTTCATCAGGCCCCGATAGAGTTGGCCGCCCAGGTCGGCAGGCAGCGCATTGAGCAGCATATAGGGCAGCGAAGCGGGAGTAGTGCGGGGCAGCAGCTGATGGCGCTGCAGCAACGTATCGAGGCGCCGGCTCAGGCTGGGGTTGTGCAGCAGCTGCCCGGAAATGAAGCGCAGCTTGGGTACTTCCCGGGAGAGGGTCTGGCGGAAGGCGGCGGCTCCGGCGGGGTCGTAGTGCTGCAGGGGTGCCAGATAGTAGAGGGCGTGGCAGTAGCTCTCCGTGTACATGGCCCAGCGCGTGGTGCGGGTAGAAATCTGGTTGCCGGGGTGCAGGTGGTAGTTGCCCATCACAGCATCTGCCACCTGGAAGTCGCCGCGCATCATCATGCGCAGCCATAGGTCGAAGTCGCCGGTGTAGCGTAGCTGCTCCTTGAAGCTGCCGGCCGCCAGCACGGCCTCGCGGCGCATGAGGGAATGAGAAATAATAAACGGACAGCCCAATTGCAGCGTCTGCGTAAAGAGCTGGCGGCCGTTGAACCGCGCCGGGTAGCTGAACTTCAACTGCTGCAGGCGCAGGTCGTGCTGCTGCTGCACCTCGGTGGCATTGGTGCCCACAAAGATGCTGCGGCCCGTTACCAGCACCAAGCCAGGGTCGGTGAGGTAGGGCTGCAGTGCGTGCAGATAGTCGGGCGTGATTTCGTCATCATCGTGCAGAATCTGCACCCACTCGCCCTGCGCCCGGCGAATGGCCAGATTGCAGTTGTTGTATTGGCCCAGATTGCGGGCATTGCGGTGGTAGACCATGCCGGCCGGCTGCTCGTGCGCAAACCACTCTTGGGTATCGTCTTCGGTGGAGTTATCGCTGACCAGGATTTCCAGGCTCAGGCCCGGCGGGCGCGACATGCGCTGCAGTTGCCCCAGCACGCGCTGCAGGTCGGGCAGGCGGTTGTAGGTAGGGACGATGATGGAGAGTTGAAGAGCAGCCATAGCGCAGAGAGTAGACGGTAGAAAAAGAGGTTGGGAACTTTAAAGCGTCACGGAAAAAACGGCGGCCAGCTGGCGCACCCGCGCAACGGCCTTGTCGCGGAGGGTGGAGCGCCATTGCCGGTAGTCAGAAAGCGTGTCGCGCATCATGAAGGCCGGATGCCGCAGCGGCAGCGGCATAGGTTTGGTAGCCAGATTGGCCCAGGGGTGCCCTACGTTGTGGGTGTGCGTGGCCTGGCCCCCAAACCCAATGTTGCTGATCAGGTTTACGCCCGGCGTGACACTCAGTCCCGACTGGCTGAGCAGGGTGAAGGCCCACTGATAGTCCCAGGTGTCGAGCTGGCCATTGTGGGTGGCCCAAAGCGGCTGCAGGGCCATGCGCTGCTCTAGACTATGGAAAAAGCGGCGCCAGAAGTAACTCTTGCGCTCCAGCTCGGGCAGCTGCGGCGAGGCCACATCATAGAGTTGCCAGGCCCGGCGCCAGGTGGCCCAGCCCCAGATGCCTACATACTGTGAGAAAAAATAGGAGTAGTCTGGGTCGCGGGTCCAGCCGCGCAGCAGGTTGCTGCCGCTGATGTGCAGCACGCGGGTATCGTGGGCGTAGTGCTGGAGCGCATCCTCGCAGTATGGGAAGAAGCTGGCGTGCGGCAGGCAGTCGTCTTCGAGGATAATGCCGCACTCCTCGTGCTCAAAAAACCAGCTGATGGCTCCGCTAACGGCCCGGCGGCACCCCAGATTCTCTTCCCGGAACAGGGCTTCGACGGTACAGGGCCAATCGATGGCGGCCAGCACCTGCTGGCGCAGTGTGGCGCAGATGGCAGCCTCGGCGGGACGGCCGGGGCGAGGGCCGTCGGCGGCTATGTATAGGCGTGGCGGCCGTGCGGCCCGGATGGCCTCCAGCACCCGCAGCGTCACGTCGGGCCGGTTGAAGACGATGAACAGTACGGCGGCGCGGGGCGGCGCGGCCGGCACCCCGGAATCACCAAAAGCAGGAGCGGAAGTGGTTGGCATAGCTCAGACAGGATAAGGCATTGCACTGCTGGCGGCCGCCGGCACCGGCGCCGGCCGCCCGGGCCGAGCCAGTATTGGCGGGGCCAGCGGCTCGGGTGTCAGCTGCCGGATGCGGAGTAGCCCGTACCCGATGAACCCGAAGAAAAAGGAGGGCAGGCAGTAGGAGTAGGCGTACACTAGGCTCGTGACGATGAGCACTGTCCAGGAAAGCGCCTCGGGCGAGGTGGGCGCCCGCCGGACCAGTTGCAGCGCCAGCATGAGCTGAGGCAGCAGAAACAGCAGCATCCCCACCGCCCCGAAATAGAAGGGGATTTCGAGGTAGAAGCTGTGCAGGTTGTGGCCGTGCCCATCCTCAAAGAAAGTGGTGTGGCTCTCCGGATTGTAGAACTGCACGGGCAGCTCGAAGCCCGCCAGCCGCATCCCCAGCAGCGGGTTCTCCTCTACAAACGGCCAGTACGATTCAAACTGCAGCAGCCGCCACGAGCCGGTTCCCTGCGTGCTGTGGTTCTCGATGTCCGATAAGTTGGCAACCAGCTTATCGAGCACCTCCGGGTATGACACGATAACGAAGGACGCGGCCAACGACACCAGCAGCAGCGGGATGCCCAGCAGCAGCGGCAGTGCCCCGCCACCCAGCCGGCGCGGCGTCGCCCGTGCTATCAACCCCATATTCAGGACCAGCGCTAAGGCGGAGGTAACCCACACGGTGCGGTGCTGAAAGAAGAAAATGGCAAACGCCGCCACAAAAAACAGCGCCAAGTGCCGCGACTGTCGGCCCGCCAGATACTCGTTGAAATGGTAGAGCAGCGGTAGCATCAGCAAATACACCGATGAGGCATACAACCCGCGGTTGTGGGCCAGAAAGGCACCTACGTTCAATGCGTCGGAGCTGACCAGAATCAGATTCAGCACTAGCGCCACCCAGATCAGCGAAACAACATCAGCCAGCGTGATGCGCCCTACGCGGGCATAGAGCCCGTAGAATGCCGGAATGGTGAACAAAACCAGCAGCTTCTGGAAGACGTGCGGGTACACCATCGGCGTGTCGTAAAACCAATAGGACTCGATAGCCAGCAAAGCAACCGCTGCCGTAGTCGCCCAAAATATACCCCGGGCCAGGCCGCGCAGATAGTGGTAATAAAACACACTTAGTGCCACGCAGAAGAAGGCAAACAGGCGGGTGTATACCAGCGTGAACGTATAGGCCGGATGCCCCCCCAGATCCTCTTCCGGAGCATGACCAGTGATTAGGTCTGAGAACAGCGGATCGGAGAGCAGCAACACCAGTATCCCGGCAATGTAGAAATAGCGCAGATTGATTTTCATGGGAGCGGGTAGCTGGCGGTGGCACGGATTTCTAGCGGCAGCGGCCAAGCTAATTCAGGAGGAGAAGCAAGACGTGAACCAAGCACTTGGCGGTAGAGGCGTTCGTAGGCGGCCGTCACGGCGGCCTGGGAGAAGTGGGCTGCCACCCGGCTTACCCCGCGGACACTGAGCTCCGTGTAGTGGGCTGGCTGCGTAAACAGCTCTACCAGCGCACCCGCAATAGCAGCCGGCGAATTGATGTCGACGAGCAGGCCGCATTGGCCATGTTCCAGCACCCAGGGCACGGCTCCGGAGTGGCTGCCGCCTATTACTGGCAAGCCGGCCTGCATAGCTTCCACCAGCGTCATCCCAAACGACTCTTCGCGCGAAGGGTGCAGCAGCACATCAAACTCAGGCAGCCGGCGCAGCAGAGACTCATGGTCGAGAAGGCCGGCGAAATGCACGCCGGCGGCCAGGCCCTGCGCCTGGGCCCACTTCTGGGCCGTTTCGCCGGGGCCGTAGTCAGGGCCGAACAGCCAGTATTCGGTGCCCTCGCCCAGCTGCTGCCGCACCTGCTGGAAAGCCTGCAGTGCCGTAGCTGCGTTCTTCAGCTCCGACCAGCCAGTTAGTATGGAGATAATGCGCCGCCGCTTTTCCGTTGGGAAGGCTCGCACTCCCCCCACGGCCGGCAGCACGGCATTTGGTACCACCGCCAGCTCGCGTGTGCTGCTACGTAGCGCTCCGGCCAGATACGGTGACACGGCCGTGAAGTGCCGGCCCCGACGTAGCACCCAAAGCTTGAGCAGCAGTCGTACCACCCGGTACAGATCGGGCTGGTAGCGCAGCACATTCCAGGGGTTGTCGTGGAGGGTGATGAGGTGCGGCCGGCCGCTGGCCAGCGCGCCGCGGGCAAATTCGTAGCCCCAGTGCGCGTGCACGATGTCGGGCTCGTCGAGGTCGATAAACTGGCGGATTACGGCGGCTTCCGCCGCAAATAGGTCGGGGCAGCGCTGCCGGGCGCGGGCGCGGAAGTTGCCCACGTACACGGTCAGGCGCGGGCCGCGCAGTACCACCGGCTCCGGAATGTTGCGGCCCAGCGTGTACACCGACACCGTGTGGCCGGCCGCCAGCAGCCCCTGCACCAGCGGCGTAGTAGCGCTGCCGCCCAGGCCCTGCGGCAGCATGGTGCCGGCCGCCAGGTCCAGGTGCGGACTCAGCACTTCAATGTCAATGGGGGTAGCTATGCCGATTTTCATACTGAAAAAGCAACTGAAGGGAAGAGACGACTAGCAGCAGAACGACAGGTTACGTTGGTATATGGGTGATAATATGTTATTTGTCAGATATTTACTGATGGAGTTTGTTATTCGCTGCCAGCCACTGCGGGGGTAGGATTTAGCAGCGCCAGCAACCGGTTGCGCAACTGGCCGGCGCTGAGGTGGGCTTCCAGCTCGCGGTAGAGCGAGAGCCGTACGATGCGGTTCCAGGGCATGCCTAATTGGCCCAGCAGCGCTACCACGCCCAGCGCCATCAGCAACAGCAGCTGCGCTAGCGAACCTACCTGCAGGCGGGCCAGGGCGGTTTGCGCGGTGCCCAGCACTACGGCCAGTACCACAGCCGTACACAGTGCCGGCCAGTAAGCCCCCCACAGGTCGGCCACCGGAATATGGAGGTAGCGGTGGATGGCAAACTGGTACGTGGCATGGCGCAGTAGCTCAGCCAGCAGCACCGTCAGGACCATGGCCCGCAAACCGTAAGGCGCCGCTATCAGCAGGCCGGCACTCAGGCCGGCAATAAAGCCCAACTGTACCCACACCTTGAAGCGCAGTTTGCCCAATGATTCGCACAGTGAGCCGCTGTAGATGGTGAGCAGATGGGCGCCTACCATCAGGGCCAGCGGCCCCAGCAACGGTACGGCGGCGCCCCACTGCGGCCCCAGCACCACCCGTACCAGCGGCTCGGCGGCCGTGGCCATGCCGGCCGCCATCGGCAGCATCACCCAGGCTGAAAGGCTGAGCGAAGTGAGGTAGAGCGGGCGCAGGCGTGGGAGGTCATGCTGCAGGCTACTGTAGGAAGGCAGCATCACCCGCGAGATGCTGTCAGTGAACTGGTAGAGCGGCAACTGCACCAGAAAGAACGTGCGGTTGTAGAGGCCAAGCGTGTAGGTGCCCAGCAGCCGCCCGATGCTGAGCCGGTCGAGGTTGGCGCCGAAGTATTCCAGCAAGCTCACCACCGACACGGCGCCCCCGAAATTGACCAGTGGCTGATAGTGCGCCCAGCGCACTGGCGGGCGCAGGCTGTGGCGCACGCAAAGCCAGGCGGCCACCGCCTTCACCAGCAGGTTGGCGAGCGTGGCCCCCACCAGGCTCCAGATGCCCCAGCCGGCCCAGGCCATGCTCAGCCCCACCAGGCCGTAGCCGACCAGAAATGCCCCCAACTCTATGCGGGCCAGCAGATCGAAGGCCATACGGCGGCGCAACAGGCTTTGGGAGGTGGCCCCAAGGCTGTTTACTACAAACGTCAGCGACATGCCCCGTAGCACGTTCACCACGCCGGGCTCTTTGAAAAGCAGCACGGCCAGGGGCGCCAGGCCCCACATCAGACTGGTTACCAATATCCCCAGCCCGATAGCCACGGTGGAAGTGGCCCGGATATGCACCGGCTCCAGCGTGGCGCGCTGGATGAGGGCCTGCTCCAGTCCCATTTGGGCAAAGTAGCCCCCAAAGCTGATGATAACCATCGCCATGCCCATCAGCCCAAAATCAGCCGGGGAAAGCAGGCGCGACATGATACCCGAATAGATGAATTGCAGCACGGCAATCAGGCCGGTGGCAATCAGGCTCCAGCGCAGTCCGCGAACGGTGCTGGCCGGAATGGCAGAAGTGGAAACAGCAGGCATAGCAGAAGCAAAAGCAACGGGCTGCGCAGTAGAAAAGCAGTTGGCAGGAGCGGCAGACGACACAAGGAGAAACAGGGGGCCAGAGCTATGCAGCTAGCTAGGGCTAAGCGTCAGGCGGGGCTTCGGCGAAAGTTGCCGCCGCAGCAACACCAGTAAGCGAGGGAGCTTTCGGGCCAATATCAGCAGGCGCTGCGGGTGCCATAGTGGCTGCGGAATGCCCAGAAAGCGGCCCAGGTACGAAGGCAGCTCGGCGGGAGGCGTGCGCCAGAATGCGCTGTGTGGGTCCAGAACCCGACGACACAAAATGGGCAAACCCTGGTTTTTTTCGTTGGGCAAATGCCAGATAGGCAGCTGTAGATCGGTGGCGCGCACGTCGGTCTTGCGGTAGGAAGTCCAGATACGCCGGATAAAGGGACTGGCGTCGATGCCTGGTTGGGCGAGGCGGTTATACACGAAGCTGGTCAGGTATTCGTCGCCATCGAAAAGGCTGCGGCCGCTGGCAAAGCGCGGCGCGGCCGTAGGATATTCGCGCACGACCGTTTCCCAGAACGTCTGCAGTTCTGCTGCTACCTCAGCCAGGCGTTGGCGGCTGCCACCCAGCAGTTCGCCGCCGTAGTGTAGCGGCACTGCTACCGGATAGCTGGGGTCGAGTTGCCGGTACAGGTTGCCGATGTCGCGGCGGCTCAGGCCGTGTACTTTGGTGTCGGGGCCGGTGTCGGGTTCAGCATCAAGCAGAAGCAGCGTTCCCGGCTGCCTGATCAGCTCCAGCAGCGCCGGCGCCGGCCGCGTCCAGACGCAGTCGGAGTCGAGTAGGATGCTTCCGGCGGCGGCCCCGGGCCGGGCCATCTCACGCAGCACCTCCAGCTTGTAGAAGGCGTTGCGAAACTCGGTGCCAAATGACGGGGGCGGGCAAAACTCTGCGAACGGCAACTGCCGGATCTGTACTCCCAGCTGGTCCAGAAAAGCCCGGTAATCAACGCCACCCCAGCAGGCGGGCGCTTCATCATTGGTATAAAACAGGTGCGAAATGCCTGCATTACAGCGCACTGAAGTGGCAAAAAATACGGCCGTACACTGCCAGTATACCCGCCGCCGCTGCTGTGCGCCCACATCAAGGAGTTGCGGATACACCGAGGCCGGAGTATCGGCAGTGTCCACGCAAAGGCTTGTTACGATGGCCATGAGGCTGAAGGTAGAAGGGCAGGAAATTGATGAGGCGGCCACTTGAATCTGGCCGGCGCTTTATGAGGCCTCGTGCCCCGGAAGTTGCCGTGCGCGCTGGCTTACACCGAGTAGTAGGCCGCTTGGCTCTTGTAGTGATACTCGTAGGTGTCGTGGAAATTCACGTTGTTGAGCAGCACGTACACCTGGCCGGCCGGGGTGCCGGGGTGGGCACTGTCGGCCAGTTCCTGCAGGTGTTGCAGGCTGGTGCGCTGCGTGTAGCGGTGGCGCACCACAAACACCGATACGTCGATGTACTGCCGCAGAATATGGTATTCCGATACCAGGCCCACTGGCGGCGCATCCAGAATCACGTAATCGTATTCCTGCTTGAGCAGCTCGATCAGCGCGCCGAAGCGCGGGTTTTCCAGCAGTGCCATGGCATCGTCCGGGATGGGGCCAGCGGCCAGCACGTCCAGGTTCGGGATGTGGTCGGCCTGCTGCATGGCTTCGGCCAGCGAGATTTCGCCCCGCAGATACGCCGACAGCCCCGGCCGCTGCGGCGGAAACCCAAAGTAGCCGCTCATGGTAGGTTTGCGCAGGTCTGTTTCAATCAGCACCGTGCGCTTGCCCGATAAGGCCAGCTCGGCGGTCAGGTTGGCGCAGCAGAACGTTTTGCCTTCCCCCGAAACTGCGGAAGTAAAGCCGATGACCTTTTGCCTCGTGCCGCCACTCACGTACTGCAGGTTGATGCGTACCGTCCGGAACGACTCCGTTACGGCCGATTTGGGCATTTCGTGGCGCACCAGCTTGGTCGATTTGCCGGCGTCGGCAATCAGCCCTAGAAACGGCACGCTCGTGACGCTCCTGATCTGGTCGACGGTCTGCACGGTCTGGTCGGCCCGGTCGCGGAGCAGAATAAAGCCGGCTGGTATCATGAGGCCCAGCACCAGCGCAATCAGGTAGAGCTGCGCAGGTAGGGGCGGCAATGGGTCGTTGCTTTCCAAGGCGGCCTGGTCCACCACTTTCTTGTCGCTGGTGTTGGTGGCCAGGGTTACGGCGGCCTCCGTCTTTTTCTGCAGCAGGAAGGTGTAGTTCTTGTCGTTGATGTCGGCCTGGCTGCGCAGTAACGCCAGCTGGCGCTCATTTTCCGGCAGCTGGCTGATGCTGCTGCGCACGGCGCCCAGCCGCTGGTCGTAGCTACGCAGCGACGCCTCCGAAGACCGGACTAGGTTGGTGAGGTTGCGTAGCAGCGCCGCCCGTCGGCTCTGGATCTTGTTGTTCAGCGCCTGCACTACGGGGTTGCCGTCGGAGGCTTCCACTGCCAGCCCGGCCTTTTGGCTATTGAGTTGGGCCAGCTCCATAATCTGGCTGTTGAGCACTGGGTCTTCCACCCCCAGGCCGGTAGCCGAGCTGACAGCGTCGCCGTCGGGGGAGGCCCGCAGGTAGCTCAGCACGTTCATGTAGGCCAGGCGTGCGTTCATGGCTCTGGACCGTTCGTTTTCCAGCTGGCTGCGCATCTGCAGATCGGAAGTGGCTTGCTGCGTAGCGTCCACCAGGCCCCGCTGCCCCCGGAACGAAGCTACGGCCGATTCGGCGCGGCGTAGCGAATCCCCGACTTTGCCCAGCTGGGAGTCGATGAACGACAGGGCCGTGCGGCCGTCCTTGTTTTTGTCGTCGAGGTCGTTGGTGATGTAAGTGTGCATCAGGGCGTCCAGAAACCGCAGTTCTTTGGCGGGCACACTGCCTTTTGTGGTAAGGTTCAGCACGCGCGAATAGCGCTCAATCGGTTTCACGATAAGGCCGCTCCGGTATGTGTCCGTGAGTTCGGGCAGGGAGTGAAGCACAAAATAGAATTTCTGCCCTCCCAGTGCCACCGTGCTGCCCTCAATGCGGAAGCGCGAATAAGGCCCCTGTACTGTTTCGCCCGGGTTCACCGTCCGCTCGAAGCTGAACTCCGGTACTGTATTCAGCATTGCGCCTGTTTGATACTGAACGACCGGCACCTGCTTGCCTTCGGCCTGCACCCGCAGCCGGCCATCAGGCAGCGTCTCTACAAAGTACCGCACCCCAATTGCCTGTGGCACAGCACTGTCTATCAGCACCCGAATTGGAACCTCGGCCCCGTATATTTCCTGGGTTTTGAGAGGGCGCAACGCATTTACCCACACCTCGGGCACCGTGTGGTAGCTCACCCCAAAGTCCAGGCTGCGGAGCGCCTGGTTCACCAGGCCGGCCGAGGTCAGCAGTCCTATTTGATCCTCGGTTTTGGTTTCGTGCTCCTTGTTGTCGGTCGTGAGCAGGTCTTGGGCGTGGCGCGAGCCGGTGGCGCGGTCAGACAGCATCAGCGTCGATTTGAAGCCGTAGCGCACCGGCATCAGCTGGGCCAGGAAAAATGCGGCTGCCAGCGCCAAGGCCAGCGAAGCCACAAAGTAGTACCAGCGCGACCGGAGCTTGAACAGTATATTGCTCAGGTTCAGCTCGTCGGCCGTGGAAGGAGTTTGATGGGTAGCCATAGTAGCAGAGGAAAAGCGAGAAGTTTCCTGGCACAGAGCCGGGCAGAGGCTGGGTAGCCTCGTGAGAAATAGCCAGATGGCTTAATTTACTATAGTTATAATAAAAAACGATTTATTAACATAATTATGTCGCGGCTTATCGAAAGAGTCCGTACAGGAGTGCTGCTGTGCCGAGGCCGGAGAACAGCAGCCCTATGTTCACGGAGTTGCCGCGTTGCGTGAGGGCTTTCACCGGTTCCACGTACAGGGCATCGTTGGGCAGTAGATAGTAGTAGGGCGAGCTAAGTAGCTCAGGGCGTGTGAGGTCAAGCAGCATCACCTGTGAGCCTTCGCGGGTCTGGCGGATCAGCTTCACGTTGCGTCGGTTACCAAGTGGCGTCAGGTCGCCGGCCAGGCCCAGGGCCTCCAGTACCGTGGCCCGGTCGTTGAAAATGGTGAAGCGTCCCGGCGACTTCACCTCGCCCAGCACCGTTACCCGGAAACTCACCAGCCGCAATACCACCGTGGCGTTGCGCACGTAAGTAGCTATGGCCTTCTGCACGGTTTCTTGCGCTGCGCCCAAGGTCAGACCACGCACTTTCACCAGGCCCACCGTTGGGACCATGATAGCGCCATCCTTATCTACCACGTAACCGTTGATGTAAAGCGAGCCAGGGTCTGACTGGTTGAATACCAACTCGTTTTCATGCAGGTTGAAAGCCTTGGTTAGCTCTGGCTGCGCGCTCTGCACCTTAATGTACAGCACATCATTAGGCATAATCAGGTACTCGGCGGGCTGGTTGGCCACTACTGTGGGCTGCGCCGAATAGGAGCCCTGCAAATAGCTGACATCACGCGTAGGAACGCACGAAACCAGGGAAGAACTCAGCAACAACACACCCAACAGCACCAAGCGGACAGCAGACGAAACGGCGGAATACGGCATGGTTGGCAGAACGTAATAGGAGAGAAGCAATAGAGTAAGAAAAGACCTGTAAGGAAGAAATTGATGAACTTCCTGAACTGGCACTTTTTTATAAAAATGTTGGATTGAAATTGTAAAAGCAAGTAATTATTAAATTTTTTAAATAAAATATTGCACAAGGGTTAGTTGTTCATGCGCTGTGTATAGCTAAAAATCTATGTTTTAGAACCCTAACCCTCGTAAGCGGGCTGCAGGGCCGGATAAGCGGAAGGCTGTACCTTCGGCCCGTCGGATTCCGGCATCACTCCTAATATTCCCGCTGCATGAAAATCCTGCTGGTGGAAGACGAGCCCAAGGTGGCCGCCTTTCTGCACAAAGGCCTGACGGAGCAACAACATAACGTAGAAGTGGCCATCGACGGGCCCACTGGCCTGCGGTTAGCCCTCTCCGGCCAGCACGACCTCATCATCCTCGACAACCTGCTGCCTGGTTTGAGCGGCCTGGAAGTGTGCCGGCAGGTGCGGGCGCACAATCCGGCCGTGCCCATCCTGATGCTCACGGCCCTGGGCGAAACCGACGATAAAATCCGGGGCCTTGATGCCGGCGCCGACGACTATCTGGTGAAGCCGTTTGCCTTCCAGGAGCTGCTGGCCCGGGTGCGTGCTTTGGTGCGGCGCCGGCCCGAAGCCGCTGCCGCCGCCGCCGTCCTGCAGCTCGCCGACCTGACCCTGGACCCGGGCAGCAAGCTGGTGCAGCGTGCTGGGCAGCCTATTCAGCTCACGGCGCGGGAGTTTTCGCTGCTGGAGTATCTGCTGCGCCACAAAGGCCGCGTCATTTCGCGCGTCGACATTCTGGAGCACGTCTGGGAAACTTCTTTCGATACCGGCTCCAACGTCATCGACGTCTACATCAACTTCCTGCGCAAAAAGATTGATAAGGATTTCACGCCCAAGCTGATCCATACGCTGGTGGGCATGGGCTACGTGATGAAGGAAGAGTAGACTTTTTAGGGCTTAGGGCTTAGGGCTTAGGAAACAGGCCCTGGGGCTTGGGCTCTAGCGAGCAGGGCCTGTTTTCCAATCCCTATGCCTCAAGCCCCAGGTCCTAAGCCCTAATCCCTGAAAAATACATGACGATTCGCCTTCGGCTGGCGCTGCAGTTTGCGGTTATTCTGGCCTTTACGCTGCTGCTGTTTTCGCTGGTTATCTACTTCTTCACGGCCCAGGCCCGGCAGGAGTCGTTCACCGAAAACCTGTTTGCGCGGGCCCGCATCGTCGCCCACGTCTACCTCGATGGTACCGGCCGGGCCGACGAGGCCAGCCGGG
This sequence comes from Hymenobacter canadensis, assembly GCF_027359925.1. Taxonomy (NCBI): domain Bacteria; kingdom Pseudomonadati; phylum Bacteroidota; class Cytophagia; order Cytophagales; family Hymenobacteraceae; genus Hymenobacter; species Hymenobacter canadensis. The sequence continues at coordinate 490,709 of NZ_CP114767.1, forward strand.
CCTCGTACCGCCGCTACCTGCGCCAGTTCTACCGCACCCTGCCCGAGGAAGAAGTGCGCGTATATGACACCCGTAACACGGTGGTGTTTCGGGAGGGGCAGCTGACCGATGTGCCGGTGCCGGTGAGTTTGCTGAGCGCCGTACGGCAGGAGGGCCGTGAGGTGCTGCTGCGCTCCAACTACCACCAGACGGTGGGGTTGCTCTACCGCGACTCACGCCGGGGCGACTTCGTGGTGGTGGCCTCGTCGGTGGATACCGACAGCGGCGACAAGCTGCGCAGCCTGGGCAATATCCTGGCGTTCGGGCTGCTGACCTCGTTTATCATGGTGAGCATCGGCGGGTGGTTTTTCGCGGGCATGGCGCTCCGGCCCATGCAGAAAGTGGTGCGTGAAGTGGACAGCATTACCGTCTCGGATTTGCACCGACGCCTGTCGCAGGCCGACGGCTACGACGAAATTGCCCACCTTGCCCAGCGCTTCAACCAGCTCCTCGATCGGCTCGAAACGGCCTTCGCCGGCCAGCGGACCTTCGTGCGGGACGCCTCCCACGAGCTGCGTACGCCGCTTACTGTGATTATCGGGGAGCTGGAAGTGGCGCTGCTGCAGCAAGAGCGGAGCCCGCAGGAATACCGCCGCGTGCTGCAAAGCACCCTCGACGCGGCCCGCCTGCTCAAGGACCTCACCAACGGCCTGCTCCAGATTGCGCGCGCCTCCGATGACCCCTCTCAGGTGCCGCTCACCACCCTGCGCCTCGACGAGCTGCTGCTGCAGGCCCACGAAGAGGTGCAGCGCCGCAACCCTACCTGCCGCGTCGATCTGGAGTTTGGGGATGTGCCGGCCATGGTGCGCCAGCCGTTTGCGGTGCGCGGCAACGAAGCGCTGCTGCTGTCGGCGTTTCTCAACGTGCTGGAAAACGCCTGCAAGTTCTCCAAGAGCACGGCGGCCCCCATCGTGGCCAGCCTCACTACTACCGCCGCGCGCGTTGTGCTGGAGGTGCGCGACCAAGGCGTGGGCATGAGCGAAGCCGACCGGCTGCAGGTATTCGTGCCCTTCTTCCGGGCCGAAGCCATCCGGACAGTGCCGGGGCACGGCATCGGGCTGCCGCTCACGTCCAAAATAATGGCCCTGCATGGCGGCCTCATCCGGGTAGACAGTGAGCTGGGGCAGGGCACGCAGGTGTGGCTGGAGTGGCCCGCGCTGGGGTAATCAGGCCGAGTAAAGATGGCTGATGTATAGGGTTTTGACGATTTAACCTGCTTTTAATTCTCTTTTAACCGGGTCTTAATTACGGTGCTGTAGACTTGTGGACTGCTCCTATCCATCCGTGCCGGTTCATAGCCGGCGCGTGCCACTCCACTTCTCTACTCATGCCCGAAATAGCTCCGGCTCCGCCGCATCAAACGGCGTCCGTTCCGGGCGCAATTGCTGCCCCTGGCGGCGTGTTCAGTTCCCTGGGGAAAGATGCGCCTGCCGGCCTGGTGGTATTTCTAGTGGCACTGCCGCTGTGCCTGGGTATTTCGCTGGCCTCAGGCGCCCCCCTGATGGCTGGTATCATCACCGGAATTGTGGGCGGGCTGATCGTGTCCTGGCTCAGCGGCTCGCAGCTGAGCGTAAGCGGGCCGGCGGCCGGCCTCACGGCCATCGTGCTGACGGCCCTGCAGACGCTGGGTTCCTTCGAGGCCCTGCTGGCGGCTACGGTGGTGGCCGGCGCCCTGCAGGTGGTGATGGGGTTTGTGCGGGCTGGTATTATCGGGCTGTACTTTCCCACCTCCGTCATCCGGGGTATGCTGGCGGCCATCGGCCTGATCCTGATTCTGAAGCAGATTCCACATTTGCTGGGCGTCGATACCGACTACTTCGAGGACATGACCTTCCTGCAGTTCGACGGCCAGAATACGTTTTCGGCCTTGGTAGGGGCCCTTCGCTCCTTTGGCTGGGGCTCCGCCCTGATCGGGCTGGTGTCGTTGGGGGTGCTGGTACTCTGGGAAAACGTGCTGGCCAAGCGCGTCGCCCTGTTCCGGCTGGTGCCTTCGGCGCTGGTAGTGGTGGTGCTGTCCATTGCCCTCAGCTCCCTGCTCAATATCACGCTGCCCGTGCTGAAGGTGCGCCCCGAGCACCTGGTGCAGCTGCCAAACGTTAACTCCTGGGCTGATTTTGTGGGCGTGTTTAAGTTTCCGCAGTGGTCGGCTGTCACTAAGCCTGGCTTCGTGATGGTGGCCTTCACCATTGCCATCGTTGCCTCGCTGGAAAGCCTGCTCAGCGTGGAAGCCGTGGATAAGCTGGACCCGCACAAACGCTCCACGCCCACCAACCGCGAGCTGATGGCCCAGGGCGCCGGCAACATCATCAGCGGCCTACTGGGCGGCCTGCCCATGACGGCCGTTATCGTGCGGAGCTCGGCCAATATCAACGCCGGCGGCCAGACCCGTATGGCGGCCTTCATCCACGGGCTGCTGCTGCTCACGAGCCTGCTGTTTCTGGAAACCATCCTGAACCGGATTCCGCTGTCGGCGCTGGCGGCCGTGCTGCTGGTGGTCGGCTACAAGCTTACCAAGCCCACCCTGTACCGCACCCAATGGAAGCTAGGCTGGCAGCAGTTTCTGCCCTTCATCATTACGGTGGTGGCCGTGTTGCTCACCGACCTGCTCAAGGGCGTCACGATTGGTCTGGTGGTCGGCATCTTCTACATCCTGAAAACGCACTACGAGTCGGCGTATTTTCTGCGCCAGACGCCCGAGCTGCAGGCGGCCGGCGTCTACCATCTCAAGCTGGGCGAGCATGTGTCCTTCCTCAACAAGGCCAGCGTCATCCGGATGCTGGAGCAGTTCGGCCCCGGCAGCCACGTCATCCTCGACGGTACCGAGTCGGAAATGATTGACTACGACGTGCTGGAGGCTATCGAAAACTTCCGTCAGTCGGCGCCCGAACGGGGCCTGAAGCTGGAGCTGCGCGGGATTCAGCAGGTGGAGATAATGGGCCATTAGGCGGCCCGGGTCCACCGTTTTTCTCTCACGCGCCTGCAGGCAAGGTTGCCGGACTACCTGCTCTGCCCGCATTCGGCACCACTCATTTTCTTTCTCATGAGCATTGATAAAATATTAGAAAATAACCGCGGCTGGGTGGCCGAAATGAAGGCCACCGACCCGGATTTCTTCAACCGCCTCGCCGACGGCCAGAAACCCAAATACCTGTTCATCGGCTGCTCCGATTCGCGGGTGCCGGCCTCGGCCATCACCGGCACCGGCCCGGGCGAAATGTTCGTGCACCGCAACATTGCCAACATGGTGGTAAACACCGATTTCAATATGCTGTCGGTGCTGCAGTACGCCGTGGAAGTGTTGGGCGTCGAGGACATTCTGGTGGTGGGCCACTACGGCTGCGGCGGCGTGGCGGCCGCGGCCGCCAACAGACAGTACGGCCTCATCGACAACTGGCTGACCAACATCCGGGACGTTATCCGGATGCACGAAATGGAGTTTCTGCGCATCAAGGACGACGCGCAGCGCCTGCGCCGCCTCGTGGAGCTGAACGTGATTGAGCAGGTGCGCAACCTGGCCAAAACCAACATCATCCAGAACGCCCGCAAGACCAGCAAGCCGCCGCGCCTGCACGGCCTGGTCTACGACATCAAGGAGGGCCTACTCAAGAACCTAGAAGTGCAAGACAACGGCATTGGCGAGCTGCAGCACATCTACGGCACCGAGGCCATGAAGCACGCCGAAGAAGTGCTGGAGAGCCAGCCTGGCTTCAACCCCAAGGCCGACAAAGGCCAGCTACTGGACGAGCCGGAGAAAATCAAAAAAGACAAGAAAGAGGACAAAGGCCCTCACCTGCAAAAAGCCAGCTAATGGCTCCCAGTCTTGCCCTCGGGCAAGTTACGTAGTTAAGTGTGGTTGGAACCGCCGTAGCCCTTGGCTACGGCGGTTTTTTTGTGGGCTATGGCAAGCTGATTTCGGCCTTCTCGAACCCACCGCCCCCGTTACTGCGTAGGCGGGCTACACACGCTATACCTCAACTCCTGCCTTCATGCAAGCTGCCTACTACACCCAATATGGTTCTGCCGACGTGCTCCACTACGGCGAGCAGCCCACGCCCACGCCCAAAGCCGACCAGATTCTGGTGCGCGTACGGGCCGGCAGCGTCAATCCTATCGACTGGAAAGTGCGCCAGGGTGAGCTTAAGCTGCTCACGGGCCACAAGTTTCCCAAGATTCCGGGCCGCGACGTGGCCGGCGAGGTAGCTGCCATCGGCGACAACGTCACGCGCTTCCGCATCGGGGACCGGGTGTATGGCATGGCCGCCGATGGCGTGGGTGGCGCGGCTGCCGAGTATGCCGTGCTGGCCGAAACCAGCGCCGCCTTTATTCCGCAGCAACTGAGCATGGAGCAGGCCGGGGCGGTGCCGCTGGCGGCCCTCACGGCGCTGCAGGGCCTCTACCACCACGGTCGCCTGCTCTCCGGCGACCGGGTGCTCATCAACGGGGCTTCGGGTGGCGTGGGCTCGTTTGCGGTGCAGATTGCCCGGGCGCTGGGCGCCGGCGAAATCACGGGCGTGTGCGGCCCCGACAACCAGGAGCTGGTGCGCACGCTCGGCGCCGACCGGGTAATCAACCACAAGGAGCACGATTTCACCACAGACCACAGCCGCTACGACCTGGTGTTTGACGCGGCCGGCAAAAGCAGCTTCAGTGCCAGCAAAGCCTCTTTGCGCCGCCTGGGCCGCTACGTCACCACCACGCCCGATCCGGCGGCCCTCGTAACGGGCACGGTAGCTACGGCCTTCTCCGATAAGAGCCAAGCCATGTTTCTGGCCAAAAACAGCGGCTCCGATCTAGCCCTGATTTCGGCCTGGCTGCAGGCCGGCACCATCAAGCCCATCATCTACAAAACCTTCGCGCTACGCGACCTGGCCGAGGCGCACAGCCTCAGCGAGAAAGGCGGCACCCCCGGCAAAATCGTGCTGATGGTGGAGTAGCCGGGTTGGTCATCCTGAGCCGCCTGTCGTCCTGAACCACTTGTCATCCTGAGCTTGCGAAGGACCCTATCACGTCTGGGTTACTATCAAACGACATGCTCTGATGTGCTAAGGTCCTTTGCAAGCTCAGGATGACAATAGCTTGCTACCTTACTCGGCGGGCTTGGTGAAGGCTATCAGGATGGCGCCGCCGGCCATGAAGGCAGCGCCCAGGATGACCTGCCACGTTACTTTCTCCTTCAGGAAAAACACAGCCAGCAGGATGGAAAACACCAGCGAGATTTTGTCGAACGAAGAGGTGCGCGAGGCCTGGCCCATCTTCAGGGCCTGAAACGAGAACAGCGACGAGGCGCAGGTGATGATGCCCGCTGCAATCAGAAACAGCCAGGTGCGGCGGTCAATCTGAGCTACCTGCGGCAAATGGCCCTGCCAGGCCACTACGCCCCACGCCACACCCACAATCAGCACCGACTGGATGGCAAAGGCTACGCTGGACTCGATATTCTTGACGCCTACCTTGGAGAGCGTAACTACCACCGCTGCCGACAGCGCCGCCATCAACGAAAAAACTATCCACATACACGAGAAAAAAAAGGAGGGCTATCTGGTAACGTACGCAGCCGGGCCGGCTTTTGATGGCATAACACCACCAAAAGCCTTGTGCAACAGGCTATATAGGCCGTGTAGCATCCTCCACTATCTTGTGTCTAGGTACCATCCACGCTATCTGCCACTATGAAATGGGTCGCAATGAAGTTGTTATTACTGGCGGTCTGCCTGAGCTTACCGGCCCTGCCGATACCCGCCCAGACCGGCCGCGCCAACGCCAGGCTACCCCGGGTTCCGGAACCGCCGGGCACCATCCGTCTGGCCGAAAATCTGTTCGTGGATGAGTCGGAAATGGACAACCTGCACTGGCTGGAATACCTGCAGCGCATCCGGCTGGATTCCTCCACCGCCTTCTACCGTAGCCAACTGCCCGATTCTGCACTGTGGGTGGGACTCACGGCTGCACCTCCGGCCGGGGCTGCCAGCGGCCCCAGCACCGAGTATTATTTCCACTACCCGGAACTGCGCTATTGCCCGGCCGTGGGCATCAGCTACGAGCAGGCCACGGCCTATTGCCGGTGGCGCAGCACCCTCGTCAACGAGTCGATGCGGCAGGGGCCGGAGTTTCGCAAAAAGCACCCCGAACTGCGCGACTACGACGTGACGGTGGAGTACCGCCTGCCCACCGAAGCCGAGTGGCAGCAGGCGGCTTTCGGGACGCTCGGTAGCGGCCCGGCGCCGGCCGGCTTGGTGCCGCTGAAGTCCGCCGGTAAGCCGCGCCCGGTTGCGCTCCGCCAGCAGGCCCTGGTTGCGGCCTGCCTCACCGCCCAAGCCCTGCCAGCGGCGCAGGTGCTCTACAAACTGCCCTATAACCTCCGCGAAGACTACTACGTGGCCGAAACCGGCCGCGCCTTCGAGTGCCTGCCTCCCTCCGGCCAGCCAGGCCTGGAGTACGTGTACGTGAACCCGGCCAACTACCTGGGCCTCTACAACATCATCGGCAACGCCGCCGAAATGACGGCAGCGAAAGGCGTGGCAAAAGGTGGCTCGTTCAAAAGCTCCGTCCTGGACCTGAAGCCCGAGGCGCAGCAGCGCTACCAGGGCCCGCAGAGCTGGCTGGGTTTCCGCTGCGTAGCCACCGTGCGGCTGGTGCGGCGGGTGGGGGAGTAAAATTGGTAGTAGTCTGAAATTACGGCCAATTCTGTCCGGGCCATTGAGGGTATTGGTCAACACTATGTTGAGCTAACAATCGAGTGACAATAACCTGGCAAACGCCTAAGGTTCCTGTTCTATAGCGCTCAATCGCCCCCACAGCCCCCGCCGCAACCACCGCAGCCTGAGTCTCCCCCGCAACCAGAGTCGCTGCCGCACCCGGAGCCGCCAGAACCATCACTATCGGCGCCATCGGCATGGCTGTCGAAGTGGTGGCCGCAGTCGTGCCAGGAGTCGATGCCGTCGCTGCTACCCGACCAATCGGCTCCGCTGGTTTGCTCTTGCTCGCGCTGGGCCCGATATAGTTCTTGGTCAAGCACGTGGCCATCGGGCGACTGAAACGTGGGCAGCAGAAACAGCACTCCCCCAAGTTGAGCAGCCAGCGCCGTGGCGGCAACGGCATCCTGCAAGGTTAACTGGCCCAAAGTCGTGTCGTAGCCGATAATCTTGCTTTCCAGCTTATGACGCAGCGTGGTACCGGCTGGCGTTAGGTGCCAAATCCCCAGCGCCCAGCGCCACCAGCTGAGCTTGTACAGACCGACTAAGGGCCGATGCTGGCGCACTAGCTTCCCAAACTGCCCCGCCGACTGCGCCGCCCGAAAAGCTAGCTTTACGAAATGCTTGAGCAGTATTTCAGGCAATGAATTCTGCGTAAATGGGCGTAGCAGCAGCGCTTCATAAGGGCGGGGTTGGTAATCTATAAAGGTGGGGCCGAGCCGTAGGTAACTGCTGTAGCTAATCGGGTCGGAGGGGTGGGGCTGCACGGCGCGGTTTTCCAGTACCAGCACTTGCCGGCGCAGCAGTTCCAAAAACGTGAGTCGTAGCTGTTGCCGCAGTGACGGGTTGGCGTCAGCCAGTAGCAGCAACAGTTCCGTAGGCCGGGCGTCGATCAGGAAGTTATCTACTTGTTGCGGTTGCGAAAGCGCCGGAGTGGCCATAACTGGGGAAGTAGCCAATGGGTAGATAAGTTGACGCGTTGAAAATGAGCTGGCCGAAAACGAACGGCGGGCGGCGGCCACAGGTCGGGCGGCGGCGCTTGCCCGAACACGGCGGTGTAGTGGGTGAGTGTGCGGCCATACCAGTCGTCGAACTTGGCGTGCTCCTGGCTGCCGCCGCGTGTGGGGCCGTGGTGAATGGGTTGGCTTATCGTATGCTGGCAGAAATCAACCCAGTAAGAGCGGGTATACAGCAAGTGCAGGTGCCAGACCTGGTCTACTTCGTCGGAAGGCGTGAGCGGCTGCTGGGTGACGCAGAGCAGAAAAATAAAGCGCTTATACTCCAGCACGGCCCGCAGGCAGAAGGGCAAGCTCCATCCATTTTCGCGGGCTAGCCGATCAGTAAAGGAAAACGCGGCGGCCGTGTCATCCAGCTCAAACCGCTGAATTTTGTCCCACAACTCAGGCTGGAAGGCTGGTGTCACGGAATGCGCGAAGTAGACAGAAGTAGGCAACGGCAATTCACACTGCCAACCACGGAAACGGCGGCGGCAAAAGCAAATGTAAGGCAACAACGTTGAGGCGAAAAGGTGATTTTCACTGGCTTCAAATCGACCTTTCCGCGCCTTATCTTTGTTGATTCCTGGCTGGCTTCCACCTCTGCGAAATCAGCGTTTAAATCAGCAACCTCTGCGAATTTGAAAGTCTGCATTGCCGAAAAGCCCAGCGTGGCCCGTGAAATTGCCAGCGTGCTGGGCGCCGACCGGCGCATGGACGGCTACTACGAGGGCAACGGCTACCAGGTAACCTGGACGTTTGGGCACTTCTGCCAGCTGCGCGAGCCCGAGGACTACCGCCCCGAGTGGAAGCGCTGGAGCATCCATGACCTGCCCATGGTGCCCGAGCAGTTCGGCATCAAGCTCATGCGCCGCGACGACGGCGTGGTGCGCCAGTTCAACGTCATCAAAAACCTGCTGGCCAATGCCGAGGAGGTGATAAACTGCGGCGATGCCGGCCAGGAGGGCGAAGTCATTCAGCGCTGGGTGCTGATGGAAGCCAAGTACCGCAAGCCCTTCAAGCGCCTCTGGATTTCCTCGCTCACCGAAGAAGCCATCCGTCAGGGCTTCCAGAACCTGCGCGACGGCTCGGAGTTCGACAACCTCTACCAGGCCGGCAAAAGCCGCGCCGCCGGCGACTGGCTGCTGGGCCTGAACGCCACCCGCCTGTTCACGCTCAAGTACGCGCCCGGCCAGCGGCAGGTGCTCAGCATCGGGCGCGTGCAGACGCCCACGCTGGCGCTGCTCGTCGACAGGTACCACGAAATCCAGAACTTCCGGCCTGAGCCGTATTGGGTGCTGCGCACCGAGTACCGCGGTACGATGTTCAGCCACGTGGCCGTGCTGAAAAAGGGCAAAGACGACGACGAACCCGACGAAAAAGCCCGCCTGAAAGCCCGCGGCTACTTCGTGACGCAGGAAGAAGCCGACGCCGCCCTGGCCCAGGTGACCGGCCAGCCGCTGACGGTGACCAACGTGGAAATCAAGAAGGCGCTGGAGAGCCCGCCGGCGCTGTTCGACCTGACCGCGCTGCAGGTGCAATGCAACAACCAGCTGGGCCTTTCGGCCGAAGACACGCTCAAGACGGTGCAGGGCCTCTACGAAAAGAAAGTGGTGAGCTACCCACGCGTGGACACCACCTTCCTGCCCGACGACCAGTACCCCAAAATTGCGGGTATCATGCGCGGGCTGGGTGGCGCGCACGGCGCGCTGGCCGCGCCGCTGCTGGCGGCCGGCAAAATCCGCAAAAGCACCAAGGTCTTCAACAACAACAAAGTCACCGACCACCACGCCATCATTCCGACCGGGGCCAGCGCTAACAGCCTGCACGGCACAGAAAGCAGCGTCTACGACATCATCGTGCGCCGCTTCCTGGCCGCGTTTTACCCCGACTGCGAAGTGTCGAACACCACCGTGACGGCCGATGTGGCCGGGCGCACGTTTCGTGTCCGGGGCCGCCAGATTCTCAGTCCAGGCTGGCGCGAGGTGTACGGCGACCCGGAAAAGCAGCAGGCGCCCTCGGCCCCGAAAGCAGCCGGCGAAGGCGACGACGATGTGGTGAATACCGTGCTGCCCAGCTTCGTGAAAGACGAAACCGGCCCGCACAAGCCCCGCCTCGACGCCAAAATGACCCAACCGCCGCGCGACTACACCGAGGCCATGCTGCTGCGCGGCATGGAAACCGCCGGCCGCAACGTCGACGACGAGGAGCTGCGCCAGGCCATGAAGGAAAACGGTATCGGCCGCCCTTCTACCCGCGCCGCCATCATCGAAACGCTGTTCAAGCGCGGCTACATCCGGCGCGACAAAAAGAAGATTGTGCCCACGCCCACCGGTGTCGAGCTGATTGGCCTGATCCGCAACCCCACGCTGAAGTCGGCGGAGCTGACCGGGCAGTGGGAGCGGAAGCTGCGCCAGATTGAAGGCGGCCAGCTGGAATCCAGCCAGTTTCTGGGCGAGCTGCAGCAGCTGGTGCGCGAGATGGTGCACGAGGTCAAGCAGGACGGCTCAGGCCGCGGCATCAGCATCCACAAGCCTGAGTTGGCCGACCTCACCGGCCAGAAAGCCGGCGCCACCGCCAAAGCCAGCCCGCCGAAAGCCGCCGCCACGCCGGCCGTGCCGGGGGCGCTGGGTCCGTGCCCGGCCTGCGGCAGCGGCCACGTGCTGCGCGGCAAGTCGGCGCTGGGATGCTCGCGTTGGAAGGAAGGCTGCCAGTTCCGGCTGCCCACCGAGTTCGAGGGCAAGAAGCTCACCGACAAGCAGGTGGGCGAGCTGCTGAAAAAGGGCCGCACGCCGGTGATGAAAGGTTTTCTGGACGATGCCGGTCAGAAGTTCGACGCCGCCATCCGCCTCACGCCGGCCCGCACGCTGGAGCTGGTGCGCGCCGCCGAAAGCAAGCCCACCACGCCCCAGGACCCCGGCCAGATTCCGTGTCCGGTGTGCCGGCTGGGCCAGATGCTGCGCGGCAAAAGCGCCTGGGGCTGCTCCCGCTTCCGCGAGGACTGCCAGTTCCGCGTGCCCTTCGAGTGGGGCGGCAAAACCCTCACCGACACCCAGATGAACCAGCTGCTGCGCAAAGGCAAAACCGGCGTCATCCGCGGGTTTATGTCCGCCAAAACCGGCAAGAACTACGAAGCCATTCTGCAGATCAATCCGGAAGGAAGGATAGAGCCGGTATTTGGGCAGAGCTGATGAGTTACTTTCTATGGTTCGTATGGGGATTGTTAACTGCCCAAACCGGACAGCCTGCTTCGTCGCGAGCGGTACCCAGTGCTATTGATGCGGTGGCAACTGCTAGGCAGGTTGAGCAACTGCTACAAACTGTTGATTCAACTTATATACAGTTTAAGGTTGATTCATTGCTGCGCTTTACAGATAAGCGGGTGCAGCATCAGTACTGGCAAGCGGGGGTGAAGGCTTGGGAGAAGGCTGATTTTGATGGTAATGGCCGAACTGACCTGCTGGTTACGGGGAGCTATTCCGATGACGGCAGTAAGGTTTTGTGTTTGCTGGATCTGGGCAACGGAAAGTTGGTAATTGAGCCATTTGACCGTCAGTTTTATAGAAGCTGCCCAATAGTGCGGGTCGAATACCAGAGACAGCAGCCCTTGCTAAGGTATCAGGACTACGCGCCCTCAATTCTGGAAATAGATAGCCTTGATGGCAAAGAGGATTTCCTACTTACCTATAAGTTTGGCGGCTTTGTGGAATACAATCCGCAGTCCGCAGCTACAGCAGCATGGGATAGTATTACCTATCGTTCTGAGTTTGCTTACGACGAGTACGAGGAGTTTAAGCTAGTGCTGGATGCTAATGGCAGGGCCACATATCATTCCCGAAGCTGGCCGGTGCTGCAGAAAAGGAAGAAACGCTATGAAGCAATAACTACTCAGGTTACGGCTGGTACCCTAGACAGTATCAGCGCCCTTATAGCCTACATCGCCCCAGCTAAGTTGAAAAGTGAATATGTGGTACGGATGAACCATGTGCCTTATACTGAACTTACCATCGCCCAGCATAAAGCGCCAAAAATAAAGCTGCTTGATGTGGGAGAACAGGGTGCTTTCGGCTTAGTAAGGCTATATGAATTGCTACGTCAGCTTCGCAGAAACCAGTCATGGCTAGCTATATATCCAGTATCCAAAAAGCGGCCTGCCAAGTAACTCTTCTGTTGCTGGCGGGCGTGGTCCAGGCTCAATCTCCCAGCCGCATTGCCGCGCTGCAAACCGATGCGCAGGTGCTGGAACTCATCCGGCCGCTGGGATGGGAATATAAGGAGGCTGTGCTGGGGGATTCCGTCGGGGCAGTATACAGTCCGTACAGATTTACTCGGTTTGCTGTGCGTGGCGGCCAAACGTGGTTCAGGGCCGACTTCGATCAGAATGGTCGGCCTGATCTGTTGGTGCTGACCCGTAGAAAGGAGATTCCGTTCGTGTTCTGCGTCCTGGATATGGGCCACGACAGCCTACGTGTGGTACGCAATTTCTACAACGCCGTGCAGCGCCGCAGCCCGGTTGCACGCGTCATACAGCAGCGCAACCAAGACCTATTGGAATACGCTGATTTCGCCCGCAGCCGTGGTTCCCGTGGCCAGCTACGGAACCGACGCACGCAGCAACTGGCCTACGTGTCGGGCGGGTTTGTAGACTACAATCCGAAACCAGCTCAGCACCACATTCAGCGGGTGACATATGAGAGTTATTCTGTGTATCACCAGGCAGTTAAGACGCGAATAGTGGTTGCTGAAGATTCCAGCCACTTCTGGCAGCGCCGGACCGAAATACGGGACTCTACCAAAGTCACGCATCAGCAGTACCATACGCCACTACATCCCGCGCAACACCAGCAACTATCGGTATTGCTGAATTATCTCGACTTCCCCCGGCTGCGAAACGCCTATGATAAAGTGTATCGGAATCATCATCCCCATGTTACGCTCACTGTAGAGTACGATAATGGGCAACGTAAAATAATCGAGGACCTTAATGGTATGGGCACCACAGGATTAAGACGCTTATATGCTTTACTGTATGAGTTAAGCATGCCCTAATGCTGCCGCACCATGCCCCTACATCCCGGTAAAACGCTCGTCATCCTGGGTCTGCTGCTGGCCGCTTTCGGCGCTTTTCTGTGGTTGGGCGGCAGCAGTTTGTTAGGATGGTTCGGCTACCTGCCCGGCGACATCCGCATCAAGCGGCCCGGCTTCTGACTCTACGCACCTATTGTGTCCATGCTGCTGGTGAGTCTGGTACTGAGTATGGTGTTGTGGCTGTGTCGGAGGTGGGGTGGATGCGAACTTACTTGCCGAGCCGGCGGCTCAGCCGAAGACCCAATTGGCGCTGGGTGGGGTTGCCTAGGGTAAGGAAGGTACTGGCGCCCCACTGCGGAGTCAGCTGGCCCTTGGCCTCAGCAAAGCCCGACCAGCGGGAGTTGCCGGGTATCAGGGCGTAGTTCTTGGCTACTGCTGCGCCAGCTATCAGTTGCCACCGGGTGCTGCCAAACCCCGTGCCCATGCCGATGCGGTGCTGCGGATTGCCGGAACCATAACCCAGATAGTTGAAGTCGAATTGCCCGAATGCCCATTCGCGGCGGCCGAGGCGCAGCGAAACCTGAAAGTCGCCGGGGTTTATCTGGTCGCCGGAGCGGGGGCGGTGGTAGCCGAGCGGGCCCAGCAGCAGCCCCAGGCCGAGGCCGAATCCTGGCCGGTCGGCCTGCAAATACGGATTAAAGCCCCCGATGACAGTGCGCTTGACAGGGTTGTCGGGATACAAAACCGACAGCGAATCAGAAAATGTCGGCAGCTGCCGGTCGGTGCCAACGTGCAGGCGGAGGCCAAAGGTGACATCGGCCTTGTGTTCCTGGCCTTTGGCATCGGTGCCGGCAGTACGGGTACGGGCCAGGTCCAGGGTGCCTGTTGTGTAGCGGTGCTGGTAGGGCAGCAGGGGCGAACTACCGCCACAGCCGCCTTCCGTATTCTGGAGCCGCTCAAACTCACCGGTACTCACGCCCGCACTCAGGGTGGTGTAGTGTTCCCGCTGGTTTTCAGCTACCGGGGTCTGGCTGGTGAGCACCAGGACGCCGGCGGCCAGCGTGAGGGGCAGCGCCACGCGGGCGGGTCGGATAGTGGTGGCCGCCCCCAGCAGCAGCGCGCCGCCTTCCAGTACCAGCACCGTGAGCAGCAGCGTCTTTACCACCAGTACCTCGGGCCGCGTGAGAGCCTGCGGCCCCAGCCAGGCCGTGAGCAGTAGCAGCCCGGCCACGGCCAGCAGGTTGCGTATCGGGTTTGGCGTGGGCATCTGCTCGGGCTGCAGCACCGTGTGCCGGCTGCGGTAGATCAGCCACGCCCAGCTGCCCAGCACCAATGGAACTAGCAGCAGCAGCGCCCATTGCACCTGTTTCAGGGCTAGGCCGGCGTGGGTATGGAAGTCGGCACCCACCTGCTCGCCGGCCGGGTCGCGCCAGAACTCAATCAGGAAGCGGCCGGCCAGCAGTAGCCCCAGGTGCAGCAGGCGGCGGCTGCCGCCCGGCCACGCCCGGTGCCGCGTGAGCAGCAGCACACCACCCACGGCCAGACACAGTACCAGCGAATACAGCTGCGTAGGATGCACCGGCAATGAGTGAACGGCATCAGGTGCAATCAGCCCGCGGGACTCCTGCCACAGATAGGGCAGCGTACCAGGCGCGTAGGTGAGGCCCCAGCCCCCGGCCGTCAGCTCGCCGAAGCAGCAGCCGGTGAGCACGCAGCCCACGCATTGCACCGCCAGCGCCGCACACATTGGCAACGTGAAGGCGTCAAATACGTGCCAGCTGAACCCGAACGGCCGGCGCAGCGCCAGCAGCGTGAGCGTGCCGGCCAGGGCCCCGCCCAGCACCGTGCGCGCCCCGGAATCCGGCCAGTGCCCCGTGTGCAGCAGCTCCCGCCATTCCGGCCCCGACAGCGCCAGCAGCTTGGTGCCCAGAATGAAGCTGAGGGTGGTGCAGGCCAGCAGCACCAGCCACGTGCGCATGGGGTAGGCGCGGCGGTGCCCTTCCCACACCAGCAGCGCTAGATTCAGGCTGAAGGCCAGCAGGTAAAACATAGTGTAGTAACTATGCCCGACGGCAGTGGGCAGGGGCAGTGTAACGGTGCAAAGCATAGGCGTAGCGGAAATACAGACAGTAAAAGCCAGGGCTATTCTCACCGGCAAAGCAACCGCAGGTACAAAAACTGAATGGCCGTCAATCCAGAAGAAAGACGGCCATATACACCTTGCAGGTCACTAAAATCAGCGCGCCGGCCCAGTCCGGCCCGGCTTTCATAAGAATAGGGTGGTAACGGAGGCTAAGCTACCAGTCGCCCCCTGTGGTCGCCAACCAAGATTACGTTCTGTCAGACTTTCTATAGAACATTGAAAGTTGTTATGTATCAGATAGATAGAGTATTGTGCTATATGCTATAGGACTTTTGGTTGGCGAAATAATAACATCATTATGCTGATTTTTTGTACACATGTCAGACGAAGAGCCATTCCAGCTTCCTGCAGTGCTATCTGTTGTTCATAGCTGCGCCGGCTAAACAGCATCAGCAACGACGAGACGCGAAGTGTCGCGTCTCTACATCGTTCGGTCTACTGCACTGCTGACTAAAGCCGCTGCTTACGCGTGCTGCTTGGCCGGCACAGCTGGCTGTGGCAGCGGCACTGAGTCGCCGTAATGCACGATGTTCTCAATCATGCCCTTAAAGATGATAAAGTGAAACGGTACCAGCGAGTACCAGTACAGTCGCCCGGCCAGGCCGCGCGGGCGGAAGGCGGCCAGCTGCTCCAGGGTGTGCGAGCCGTCGTCATTGGGTAGAAGGCGGAACTGCAGCCACGCCTCGCCGGGGAGCTTCATTTCGGCGTAAAGCAGCAGCCGGCCTTGGGCCCGGTCGGCCACGAGCACGCGCCAGAAGTCGAGCGGGTCGCCGGCGCGCAGGTCGGTGGGGGAGCGGCGGCCGCGGCGCAAACCCACGCCGCCCACCACCTTGTCCATGAGGCCCCGGATGCGCCAGAGCCAGTCCACTTTGTACCAGCCCCGCTCGCCGCCGATGCTCCACACGTTCTGCAGCACCTGCTGCGGGTCGCGGGTGAAGCGCAGCGTCTGGCGGTCCTGCAGCAGGCCGTACTGCGGAATCCGGATGTGGTCCATGTAGTTGCGGGGCATTACGCCGCTGCTCAGCGCGTCGCTCCAGCTGCTTACCACTTCGTTCTGCTCGATGCGCTGGAAGGCCAGGTCCACGGCCTGCCGGTAGCTCATGCAGGTGTGCGGCACCACGGCCGCAATGCTGCGCTTGGGGTTGGCCACGGTATCGTTGCGCAGACTTTCCACTAGGCTCTGGGCCAAGGAAAACGTGGTGCGCGTGACCAGAAACAGCCACCACGACGACAGCCGCGGCGTGAGCACCGGCACCGTAACGATGTAGCGCCGGTAGCCGCGGGCGGCGGCCAGCTCCAGCAGCATCTGCCGGTAGGTTAGTACGTCGGGCCCGCCGATATCGAAGGAGCGGCCGCGGCAGGCGTCGTTGTCGAGCACTTCGGTGAGGTAGTGCATCACGTCGCGGATGCCGATGGGCTGGCAGCGCGAGTTCAGCCAGCGCGGCGTAATCATCACAGGCAGCTTCTCCACTAGGTCCCGGATAATCTCAAACGACGCCGACCCCGAGCCGATAATGATGCTGGCCCGCAGCACCGTGAGCGGCACGCGGCCTTTGCCCAGAATCTTTTCCACGCCCTTGCGCGAGCGAAGGTGCACGCTCAGCGCCCTGTCGTTGGCGATGCCCGATAAATAAATCACCTGGCGAGCGGTGGTGCGGTCGAGGTAGTCGCGGAAGTTGAGCGCCGACTGCTGCTCCAGCCGGAAAAAGTCCTTGTCGTGCCCGCTCATCGAGTGCACGAGGTAGTATGCCGCGTCGATTTCCAGCGGCAGCTGGGCCAGGGTTTCGGGCTTGAGCAGGTCGCCTTCGGCCACCGTCACGCTGGCGCTCAGGCTGTCCGGCAGCTCGAAGCGGCGCGGGTCGCGCACGAGGCACACTACGTGGTGGCCGGCCGCTACCAGCAGCGGCAGCAAACGCTGGCCAATGTAGCCGTTAGCTCCGGTAAGCAGAATGTTCATGGCGCGGCGCGGTAGGTGTAACTATGTAACTCCCAGAGCGCGCAGAGGTTGCCGCGTGCTGTGGCACGTCCGAATCACAGAACGTCATGCAAAGCGGAGCGAAGCATCTCGCCATTGTGGTGAATATACCACACTGATGAGATGCTTCGCTCCGCTCTGCATGACGTTCCTTCGCTAGCAATAACAGTACAGCTACCCGCCCACGTACACCGCCGCCACCTTCTCGCGCAGGTTATAGCCCGACGACATCACCTCACCATAGGCCCCGGCCGAGCGGATGGCTACCAGGTCGCCGCGCCGGGTTTCGGGCAGCGCCACGGCTTTGCGGAACGTGTCCGACGACTCGCAGATGGGGCCCACCACATCGTAGAGCAGCTCGGGGGCGGTGCTGCTCAGGTTCTGGATGTGGTGGTAGCTGCCGTAGAGCGCCGGGCGCATCAGCTCGGTCATGCCGGCATCCAGAATGGCGAAGCGCGTGGACTGGCTTTGCTTCACGTAGAGCACCCGGCTCAGCAGCGTGCCGCACTGCGCCACCACGGCGCGGCCCAGCTCCACGTGCACCTGCTGGCCCGGGCGGCGCACCAAGTGCCGGTCAAACATCGAAAAGTAGCCCTCGAAATCCGGAATCAACTGGCCGTCGGGCTGCTCGTAGTTGATGCCGAGGCCGCCGCCCACGTTGAGGTGCGGCAGCTGGTGGCCCTGGCTTTCCAGCCAGGTCTGCAGCTCGTTGAGGCGCTGGCTGAGCTCGGCAAAAACGGTCAAATCGGTAATCTGGGAGCCGATGTGGGCGTGCAGACCCACCAGCTCCAGGTGCGGCCAGCTGCCGAACTGCGCCACCACAGCCGGCAAATCAGCGAGGCTGATGCCGAACTTGTTGGCCTCCAGGCCAGTGGTGATGTAGGCGTGGGTGTGGGCGTCCACGTTGGGGTTCACACGCAGGGCCACCCGCGCCGTGCGGTCCTGCGCGCCGGCCAGCTCGTTCAGCACCGCCAGCTCCTCCGCCGACTCGGCATTGAAGCACCAGATATCTGCCGCCAGCGCCAGCCGGATTTCGGCGTCGGACTTGCCCACGCCCGCAAACACCACGTGCTCCGGCGCGAAACCGGCCTCCAGGGCCCGCTGCACTTCGCCGCCGCTCACGCAGTCAGCACCCAGACCGTGGGCTTTGATGCGGGCCAGCACGGGCAGGTTGACGTTGGCCTTGAGGGCGTAGTGCACCTGAAAATTGCGCGGCCGGGCCGCCTGCTGCAGCGCTGTGAGCGTGGCATCCAGCAAACCCAAGTCGTAGTGGTAGAAGGGAGTGGGCTGCGCGTGCAGCTCGGGGGCAAGGGTAAAAGGCATAGAGGCGGGGCCTCACCCCCTAGCCCCCTCTCCCGTGGAGAGGGGGGACTAGTTTCTAGCCTAGTAAAAGGTTAGAAACTGGTTGAAGGTGAGGTGTGAAAGTGTGAGCTAGAAGTTACTTGTTTAGAGCTAGTCCCCCCTCTCTTTGGGAGAGGGGGCTAGGGGGTGAGGCCCGCTGAAACAGGCCGGCATTCAGGGCTTTCAACGTCCGTACTTTGTCGGAGGAATGCACCAGCAGGCTGATGTTGTTGGGCGAGCCGCCGTACGAAATCATGCGCAGCGGCACGTCGGCCAGCGAGTCGAATACGAGGCGGGCGGCGCCGTTGGTTTCCTGAATCAGGTTGCCCACGAGGCAGATGATGGTCTGGTCGCGGTCCACCGTCACGGTGCCGAAACCGCGCAGCTCCTCCAGAATCTGGGGCAGGTGCGTGGCGTCGTCGATGGTGAGCGACACGGCCACTTCCGAAGTCGTAATCATGTCGATGGACGTGCGGTGCCGCTCGAAGACCTCGAACACGCTGCGCAGGAAGCCGTGCGCCAGCAGCATCCGGCTCGACTTGATGTTGATGGCCACCAGCCCGTCTTTGGCCGCTACAGCCTTGATGGGCTCGGAGCCGGTCTGGCTGGAAATGAGCGTGCCGGGGGCCTCGGGCTGCATGGTGTTCAGCAGGCGCACCGGAATGCCGTGCTTGGCGGCCGGCAGAATGGAGCTGGGATGCAGAATCTTGGCCCCGAAGTAGGCCAGCTCGGCTGCCTCGTCAAACGACAGCTCGCGGATCGGATAGGTGCCTTCCACCACCCGCGGGTCGTTGTTGTGCAGCCCGTCGATGTCGGTCCAGATCTGAATTTCGGTGGCGTCGGCGGCGGCCCCGATCAGCGAGGCCGAGTAGTCGGAGCCGCCGCGCTTGAGGTTGTCGGTTTTGCCGTGCGCGTTGCGGCAGATGTAGCCCTGCGTGACGAACAGCGGCCGGCCTTCGTGCTGCGCCAGCTGGGTTTGCAGGTGCTCCCGGATGTAGTCGGCGTCGGGCTCGTCGTTGTGGTCGAGGCGCATGAACTCCAGCGCCGGCAGCAGCACGGCGTCGCGGTGGAGCACGCCGGTCAGGTAGTGGTGGAACAGGCAGGTGCTCAACAGCTCGCCCTGGGCCAGAATCACCCGCTCGCCCGAGGCCGACAGCGGCTGCCGCGTGAGGTCGAACAGGGTGTGGAATACGGTGTCCAAGTCTTTGCTGGCGGCGGCGGCCAGGGCGGCATCGGGCAGCAGCTCGCGGGCCACCATCAGGTAGTCCTGGCGCATGATTTCGATGCGGGCCGTGGCGGCGGCCACGTCCTCGGTGCGCAGCAGCTCAGCGATGCCTACCAGCGTGTTGGTGGTGCCGCTCATGGCCGACAGCACCACGATGCGCCGCTCCTGGGGCGCATGAATCAGCTCGGCTACCTCGCGCATCCGCTGCGCCGACCCGACGGACGTACCGCCAAACTTGAGAACTTTCATAGTGCAGGAAACCGAATTGGAAGGTCGGGAAAGGCGCCCGCCAGGTTGCGGACAGAGTGAAACATCAGGCTAAAAAAAAGCGCCGATCCTGGGGAGGACCGGCGCTGGAAAGTTCAGTGGTAGGGAGGTACGACGAACGGTTGCGACGGTCAGGTCGGGTTACGTTTCTTCGATTTCTTGACCATCATCAGGCCCAGGGTCAGGCCGGCCCGCTTGCTGCTCTTCCGCACTACGCACCCTGCGCCGGCACAAGCCAGCGAGGCACAGGAAGCAGACGAAACAGCGGAAAGGCGCATGATGGGAGGGGCAAAGGCTGGCGCGAGGAAAGAGCTTCCGCGCCGTTTTGCGGCCGCAAGTACGGCCGCAGTTGTGGTAACTTCCAAATCGGACCCGTAAAAAGTGCCGCTACAGCTGCTGGCAGCACACCGTTTCTGTGCTGCCAGCAGCCACGCCGACGTACAGTGATTGGGCGGCTTGCAGCAGCCCGCCCTGCTTACGAAACCGTGGTAGCCGACTGCCCTTGCGTGAAGCCCCGGGCCAGATTGGTAAACTCCGACGGGATGAGCACCACGGTGGTCGTGTTGTTGTCGATGCCGATTTCCGAGAGCATCTGCATGCGGCGCAGCTCCAGGGCCATGGGGCTGTTTTCCATCTCGCGGGCACCCTGGGTGAGCTTCACGCTGGCTTCCAGCTCGGCTTCGGCCTTGATGATGCGGGCCCGCTTCTCGCGGATGGCTTCGGCCTCGCGGGCCATGGCGCGCTGCATGGATTCGGGAATCTCCACGTCCTTGATTTCCACCAGCTCAATCTTCACGCCCCAGGGCTCGGTGGCGGCGTCTACCAGCTGCAGCAGGGAGGCGTTGATCTGCTGGCGGCCGCGCAGGACCTCGTCGAGCTGGTGCTGCCCGATGATGTTGCGCAGCGCCGTAACGGCCAGCTGGTACACTGCTTGGTTGAAGTTGGCCACCTTGATGATGGCGTTGGCCGGATCCACTACCTTAAACCAGAGCACGGCGTTTACCTTAATAGTTACGCTGTCTTTGGTGATGGTTTCCTGTTGCTCCAGATCCACGGTTTTGGTGCGGATGTCGATGGTTTGCCGGCGCTCAATGAACGGGATAATCCAGTACAGCCCCGGCCCGCGCTGCCCCACATACCGGCCCAGCCGAAACACAATAGCCCGCTCGTATTCCTGCGCAATGCACAGGCCCATGAAGAGCAACACCAGCCCCAAGGCAAGAAAAATATACAGCGTAAGCATAATCAGGAGTGGCCTAGGGCCGCAAAAGTGAAACTGTTGCGACAGGTGGTACACGCGCCATGCCAGCCGCTGGTTTGCTTGGCATGAAAGCGGATTACGCTTCAAAAACGAAGTTTTCAGCAGCAGTGGAAGTGGCAGCTAATTATTCTGCCACCCCATTTTGGTAGGGTGCGCCACCGAAATGGTAAGGGCGCCTCAGGGCAGCGGTGGCAGGTTATGCCAGTCGTGCGTGCAGCCGTGCTGGCATTCTGTGCGGCGGCGGTGCGCGTCGGCGCTGCTGAACAGGCTCAGCAACGCCCGGAAGGCATTCGGATACTCAGGTGGGGGCAGTTGCTGGATGCGGCGCAGTGCCTCCGGCAGGCCGTGAACCCGCAGCAGCACCAGCGGGGTGGCGGTGGGCTTCACGGGGGCTTCCGCCAGGGCCTGCTGCACCAGCGCTGGGGTGGGGTGCGCCTGTTGGATGTAGTCCGCCAGCTCCGCCAGCCGGGCCTGCTGCTCCACCGCGGGCAACGCGGCAAACCACGCCCAGGCCCATTCCCACGGCAGCTGCAGCTGGGCCAGTCGGTTGAGGACGTTATCGGGTGTGGATTGCATGGGTGAGGGCAGGCGCTGAAAGCTATGTGGTGACGCCAGCGTCCGCCAAGAACGCCCACCCGCAACGCAGGATACCTACTTCTTCACGGTAATGGCTTCGACAATGGCCGTGAGTTCGTTCAGGCCGTCGGGGGAAGCGCTGTGGACGAATACGTGAGCCAGCGGTCCGCTTTTGCCCAGGGCGGCCGGAATAATCTGCTCCCGCCAGTACAGCTGATCCGTAGGCTTGCTGAAGCCCATCCACTGGATTTTTTTACCTAAAAAGTTGCCATCCAGCGGCTGCGCGGTACTGGCGGGCACGCCTTCGTCGCGGTAAACCGGGCTGGGGTGGTTGCCCAGGTACACCGTAATGCCGCTGGTGCTTTCCGCGAGCAGGGGCGTCATGGGCCGGATGCTGTACACGAAAAAATCGTAGCTCTGCTTGCGGCTCAGGACGTAGTTTTCCGGCAGCTGAAACACCAGCCTGTCCTGCGTTTCAGTGTGGGCTTTGCGGCTGAGCAGGCGTTTGCCAGGGCGCACCGTGCGGAATACGCTGTCTGCCAGCGCCTCGTATCTGGCCTTGCGCGGAAAGCCCTTTGGGTTCACGTATGCATCTACCACCAACACGGTGTTGTCGATGGTGCGCACGAGGAGCCGCTTGAGCAGAATGGCCGAAGCTGCCGTATCGTGGCGGGTGGCGGTGCTGACCACTGCCGTCAAAGAATCGGTATTGCCAATGACCTGAGTGGTAGCAGGAAAGCGGCCCGCCTCGAAAGCAGCGGCCTGGCTGACGAACTGCTTATCTGCCAGCCGGAACAGCTCACGGGCAAAAAACACCACCCGATGCTCCCCAAAGTCCATCACGACCCGGGTTTCCAGCTGCTCGTCCGGCTTGGCCGACATAATATCCACCGGCCGGGCCGAGCTGACTGCGCTGGCTGGAAAACGCAGGTAGGCCCGCCCATCCAGAATAGAGGCTTGCTTCGGTAGCGCGCCCGGCGCTTTCGTCTGCGCCCAGCCTGCCTGGGCAGCCATCAATCCGGCCGTAATCAGCCCGTAAACCGCAGTGCGAAAATGGATAGGCATTGAGAATAGAATGCGTCGTAAAGTGATTTTAGGGCAATATAGGCACTTGGCTAGGTCTGGCAATAGCACAGCAGCGTTGCGCCCTGAAAAAACGGCGCCCACAAAAAAGCCCTCCCGCCTTGGCGGAAGGGCTTCAGGAATACCAGAGCCGGGGCCGCGCTACCGCACCGGTTTCGGCAGCACCGGCAGGCTCTCGTGGCCCTCGGCGTCCACGCTAACCACCCCGAAGATGAAGTTGTCCTTGCTGTGGGGTAGGTCGGCTTTGGTGTCGGTCACGAAGAACTTCTGCTGCCACTCGGGGGCGCTGGTTTCGCGCATGAGCACGTAGTAGCCGGCCGGCTTCTCGCCGGCTTTCGGGGCTTCCCACTTCAGCTCGGTGCGGTTGGTGAGGTTGGCCGTGAGCACTCCCACGTTCTCGGGGGCGGCGGGGGCCAAAGCCAGCGAGGCCAGCGTCGCCAGGTTCACGCCGGTGTTTTTGCGCAGGTAGGCGAAGTCCATGAACTTGGCGTGGTCGCCGTATTCCTCGCCGTTTTCAGTGCGCAGGTCCTGGTGCTGGTGGCGGAAGTCCTCGTTTACCTCCGAGAAGCGCACCGCCGTGAAGCCCTGCTGGTTGAAGGGCGTATGGTCGCCGCCGCGCAGGAACCGGTCGGGGCGGTACTCCAGCACTACCTCGTGGCCGGGCACGTACTGTTTGGTGGCCTCGCGGCTGTAGCGGGCCAGCTGCCGGCTGGGCGAGTCGTTTTCAGAAGAAAGCGTGCGGCGCACCTTGGCTTCGTCGGGCGTTTCGGTGGCGGGCACGCCTTCACTGAATACGCGCAGCTGGGTGGTGTTCTTGATTTCGGGGTCGTGGCCGGTGGAGTTGCCCATGATGTCGTTGTTGAGCATCGCCACCAGGTTCCAGCCTTCTTTCTTGGCGCGCTTGGCCAGGTACGTGGAGCCGTAGAGGCCCTGTTCCTCGCCCTGCACCGCCACGAAGATGATGGTGGCCGGGAACTGCTGCTTGCTCATCACGCGGGCCAGCTCCATCACGGCTACCGTACCCGAGCCGTCGTCGTTGGCGCCGGGCGCGTCGGCGGTGGCGTTCATCACGTCCGTCACCCGCGAGTCGATGTGGCCGCTCACGATGAAGACGCGCTTGTCGGTGGGGTCGGTGCCGGGCAGCGTGGCCATGACGTTGGCCATCAGCACGGGCCGGTTAATGCGGCGGCCGTCGGGCTTGA
This sequence comes from Hymenobacter canadensis, assembly GCF_027359925.1. Classification (NCBI taxonomy): domain Bacteria; kingdom Pseudomonadati; phylum Bacteroidota; class Cytophagia; order Cytophagales; family Hymenobacteraceae; genus Hymenobacter; species Hymenobacter canadensis. The sequence goes on from NZ_CP114767.1 coordinate 514,536, forward strand.
TGGTGAACGTGTCCTGCTCGACTTTCAGGCGGTTGCCGCTGGCTTTGGCGTACTTGCGGAACTCGCCTTCCACCCAGTTGCGGGAGGCCCCGATGCCGCGCTTTTTGCTTTTGGTATCCGACAGCGTGTGGCGCGTGCCGAAGCTCACAAGCTTGTCGATGTCGTCGCGCAGGTTCTTTTCGGAAATTTCCTCCACCATCTGCCGGATCAGCGGGTTGGGCGTGGTGGTGGGTTTGGTCTGGGCGAGGGCAGTGGCCGTGAAGCCCAGCGAAAGCAGAAAAGGAGTGAGGAAGCGCATAGTAGAAAAAGGTAGAATTACAGGGACGCAGCCCGCCCGCACAACGTTGCGGCCGGCCGCAAAGTAACGCCAATCTTTTCCCCGCCATCCGGGATATATTCCGGCCTCCGTCAGGCTTGGGCGCAGCTGAAGCCTGACGGAGGCAGGGCAGGGCCTGGCATAGAAAACCAGGCAGCCAAGCCGGCCAAAAGCCAGGGTGGGAGCCCGCCGCAGAACCGACGCTGCTTCCAACCGTCCGCACACAAAGCCGCCCGCCGGCAGAGCGCAGGCGGGCGGATGAAGAAAGTCCTTGCAACTATCCGCGGACAGGCCCGCACAGCGTTGCTTCAAGCCTCCATATTGGCTGTAATCTGGGCCGTTACCTGGCGCAGCAGCTTGTCGGTTTTGCCAACCAGGGCTTCCAATGCGGGCTGGTCGAAGGGGCCGTCCCAGTTTTCGAGCTGCTCCATCAGGGCCAGCACCTGCTTGATCTGCAGGTGCCGCAGGCTGGGCTTTATTTTGTGCGCTGCCCCACGTAGCGCCGGCAGGTCCTGGGCGGCCAGGCCGGTGTGCAGCGTGTGCAGCACATCGGTGCTGCTGCTCACGAAGGTGCGCAGCATGAACGTCACAAAGTTCGCGTCGTCGTGGGCGGCCTGCCGCAGCAGGTCGGTGCGGTAGAGGCAGTTGGCGGCCTCCGTATTGGGCGGCGAGAGCAGCCACTCGTGCACCATTTTCAGCAGCTCATCCTCATGAAACGGCTTCGACAGGTAGTCGTCCATGCCCGCGGTCAGGCAGGCTTGGTTGTCGCCGCGGATGGCGTTGGCCGTGAGGGCAATGATGGGAATGGTCAGGCCCAGCTCCTTGCGCAGCCGCGCCGTGGCCTCGTAGCCGTTCATGATGGGCATCTGCACATCCATCAGCACCAGATCGAAGGCTTGCCGGCGGGCCAGGTCCACGGCAATAGCGCCGTTTTCGGCTTCGATGACTTCGATGTGGGCCTGACGTAGAAACGACTTGGCCAGCAGGCGGTTGTACTCGTTGTCTTCCACCAGCAGCACTCGCTTGCCGCGCATGCCTTCCCGGATGAACATCGAGCCCAGGGTAAGTTCCTTGCGGGGCAGGTCGGAGACGGAACCCGTGGGCAGCACCAGCGTGAAATTGCTGACCGTGCCCTGGTATTTTTCGCTCTGAATCTGAATTTCGCCACCCATCAGGTGCACCAGGCTGCGCGAAATGCTCAGGCCCAGGCCCGTGCCGCCAAACTTGCGCGACACCGACGAGTCTTCCTGGCTGAAATTCTCAAACAGCCGCTGCAGGTAGGCCGGGTCGATGCCGATGCCGGTATCGCGCACGCAGAAATCAACGATGGTAGCATGTTCGACGGTGCCCGCCAGCTCGCACGACACCACTACGTGGCCCTTCTCGGTGAACTTGATGGAGTTGCCGGCCAGGTTCAGCAGCACCTGCGTGATGCGGTACGGGTCGCCGATGAGCACGTCCGGCACGTCGGGGCTGACCTCCAGCAGAAAGCTCAGGCCTTTGTCTTCGGCCTTGTAGCGCAGCGTTTTCTCCACCTGCTCGCACACGCGGCGCAGGCTGAAGCCGATCCGCTCGATGGCCATCTTGCCCGCATCAATTTTTGATAGGTCCAGAATGTCGTTGATGATGACCAGCAGGTTTTCGGCCGAGGTGGAAATGGCGTGCAGGTAGTTGTGCTGCTGGCCCGAGAGCGACGTTTTGTTGAGCAGCTGGCTCATGCCCAGAATGGCGTTCATGGGCGTGCGGATTTCGTGGCTCATGTTGGCCAGGAACATCTCCTTGGCCCGCGTCGATTCCTCGGCGTGTTTCTTGGCCTCGCGGAGCTTGGTTTCCATCTGCTTCTGGTGGGTGATGTCCAGGTGCACGCCAATCGAGCCGATCATCTGCTTGTCTCGGTCGAAAAGCGGTGAGCGGCCCACCAGCAGCCATTTCAGCTCGCCCTGCTTGGTTTTGATGGGCAGCTCGTAGGTGTCGGTGAGGCCGGCCGTGTGGGCGGGGCGGTTTTCCTGCACCAGGCGCTGGGCGGCCTCGTTCACCAGCAGGTGGTCGAGGCGGCGGTTCAGAGTTTCCTCCTTGGAGTAGCCGCTGATCTGGCAGTAGCTCTCGTTGGCAAACAGCACCTTGCCGTCCAGGTCGATTTCCAGCAGGCCCAGGTTGAGGTTTTCCAGAATGCTGCGGTACTTTTCCTCGCGCCGCCGCAGTAGCGCATCATCGTTGTTGCGCTTCGTGATGTCCTCGTATTTCCACAGAAAGCCGATGTAGTTGCCGTTGGCGTAGATGGGCGTCGCCTGCCGGTCGAGGGTGCGCCCATCTTTCAGCCTGACCACCATGCTGTCGGAAGCCAGGTACTGGCGGGTGCTCCGGCTGGCCCCGATAAAGTCCTGCTGGTCCAGAAACTGGCCCCCGATCTGCTGCACCAGCCAGCGGCAGTCGGAGCCTACCAGCTGCTCGGGCGTGTAGGGCAGGGCAAACATCTCGCAGAAGGACTCATTCACCAGAATCACCCGCTCGTTTTCGTCTTCCAGCAGCACGGCCCGCTGAATGCTGGCAATGGTGCTGCTGAGCCGCAACGAGGAGGCCTCCAGCTCCAGCTTGGCCTTCGTGATTTCCGTGACGTCGGTGTGAGTGCCCGTCACCAGCAGCGGGTTGCCCTGCGCATCGCGCTGCGTGATCATGCCGCGCGACAGAATCCAGCGGGATTCGCCGTGGGCATCGAGCACCCGGTACGTGGCCGAGTAAACAGCCGCTTCGCCGTTGAGGTAAGCCATAGCTGCCCTGTGGGCTTCTATCTGGTGCTCGGGCAGAACATTATCGAAGCAAAGCCAGGACGCGGCGGATTGGTCGAGCTCCAGTGGCTTCTCGTTGTAGCCCAGCAGCGTCCGGTACTTCGCCGACAGCACGTGCTGCTGCGTCTGGCAGTTGTATTCCCAGGTGTCATTGCCGATGCCATCCCGAGCGGCCTGCCAGCGCTTTTCGCTTTCCTGCAGCGCCATCTGGCTTTCCACCAGGCTGGTTACGTCCTGCAGAATGGCCCGAAAACGTACGCCCAGCGGGCCCGCCTCGGATACTTCGGCCGTGCCGCGCCACCAGCGCATGGGTTGGCCGGCTATCAGCGCCCGTCCCTCAAACTGCCAGCTGGTCTGCTGCCGCATGGCAGTTTCCAGGGAATGCAGCACCTGCAGGCGGTCTTTCGGGTGCACAAAGCCGATCAGGTCCCGAACATCGTTGCAGGCCACGCCAAACAGCCGGTGCAGCACCGGGCTCATGTATACGGTCTGGCAGGTGCCGTCGGGGCGCTGATACCATTCGCAGAGGGCACCGGGCACGCCTTCGGCCAGGTCCTGCAGGGCCGGCAGCGGCGCCACGGGGCCCGCGGCCAGCCGGGCCTGCAGCTGCTGAATTTCCTGCTGCTGCTGCTGCACCGTGGCGCGCAGCCGCTGCTGCCGCAGCACGCGCGACGCGGCTTTTTTCGGCGATGATGAAGAAAACGGGGGTAGGAGTACACTCATATTTCACCTTCCTGAACCATTTTATAAATCGTAGAGCGGCCGATATCCAGCTTCTGCGCTACCAGGGGTACATTGTTCTGATACTTGTTGAGGTGGTGCCGGATGATGGTGCGCGTGTATTCGCGCAGCGTCTTCTCCTCCAGAAGCAGCTCATTGCTTCTGGCCGAAGGCGTAAACACAATGTCGGAAAGCTGGATTTCGGTGCCGTTGCTGAGTACGGCCGCCAGCTCCATCGTGGTTTTCAGCTCGCGCACATTGCCGGGGTAGTCGTAGGCCAGCAGCTTGGCGCATACCCCCGACCCCAGCTGCAGGGGCGGCTTGCGGTACTCCCGGCAGAAATCGTCCACGAAATGCTTGGCCAGAAACACAATGTCGCTGCTGCGTTCCCGCAGCGGCGGCAAATTGATGGGCAGCCCGATGATGCGGTAGTACAGGTCTTCGCGGAAGCCGCCGCCCCGCACCTCGTCGGCCAGGTTCTTGTGGGTGGCCGTAATCAGGCGCACGTTCAGCTTGATGGTTTCGCTGCCGCCCACCCGCTGCAGTTCCCGCTCCTGCAGCACCCGCAGCAGCTTCGACTGGATGGCAGCGGGCAGCTCGCCGATTTCGTCCAGAAACAGGGTGCCACCATTGGCCTCCTCGAAGCGCCCGATTTTGCGGCCCTGCGCGCCCGTAAAGGAGCCTTTCTCGTGGCCAAATAGCTCACTTTCCACCAGCTCCGACGGAATAGCCGCCATGTTCATGGCCACGAATGGCCCTTTGTGCCGTTCCGAGTTCATGTGGATGGCCTTGGCCACCAGCTCCTTGCCCGTGCCCGTTTCCCCGGTAATGGACACGTTAACGGGCGTCTGGGCCGCCTTTTCCATTAGCGCGAAGGTGGCCTGCAGGGCAGGGCTGTTGCCTTTGAGCAGGTTGTTGAACGTGTATTTCTCGTGCAGCTGCTGCTCCAGGCGCTTCACTTCCTGCTTCAGGCTGGCGTTTTCGCGCACCCGCAGAATGGCGTTCCAGAGCAGCTCCTTCGTGTTTTCATCCTTGATAAGGTAGTCGGTGGCACCTTGCTTGAGCAGCTCCACAGCCGTCACAATCTTGCTTTGCGAGCTGATGACGATGACCGGCAGCCCTGGATATTTACCTACCAGCTTTTTGAGCAGTTTGTCACCGCTGATATCCGGCAGCGAAAAGTCGATGGTAATGACATCAGGGCGCGTGGTTACCTTCTCAAAAAACTCCTGCCCCGAGGCATACAGACTAACGCAGTAATCGGGGTTGAGCGAGAGCTGATACTGCAGCAACTGTCCGTACCAGGGGTCGTCCTCGATAATGCAGATGGTGAACTTTGAACTGGAATCGGTTTTCATACTCGGTAAGGCTGGGTGCCGCAAAGCGGCGAAGCGGATGACGAAATCAAAGCGGGCAATCAATTACCCGAAATGGCAGGCAGCTGGCCTCCACAGCCCGGTAAGCTGTAGAGGGCAGGCCAGTTGTGGCACGTTGCCAGGCTATTCCGGCAGATACACCGGGTGGCCAGGTGCTGGAATATTTCGATGCCCCGAAGGCACCGACGCAGATAGGTAGGGTAGCAGTAGGTTGGTAGTGGTGCTGGGTAGATTATTATTTTTCATACAATATATTTGCCTTGAATCCAGGAGGAATAAAAAATCCGTAGTTGAAAATATGCAACTAATAACCATAGTTAGGATTGGCCCGTAGACCAGGTAGCAATTACCTCATGGTAACCAAAAGGTAAAAATACGCAATCAAACCTGCGGATAATAAACGGTGATACTATTCGCAACAAGTTGATAGACAGGTTTCTCAATATTAGAAAGTTGAAAAATTGGTTATTTATCAATAATCTAATAGTTGGCTGCACGCTAAGGCATAAATACAATATCAATATGCTGTGTGCGTATACTATAAACCGGAATATTCTCAAAATGGAAGTGCTGATTCCTTATTTAGGATGAGCTGTATCTTTTGTGTTTGTATGGGTATTGTTATATTATTTGAGCGTGAATTGTTGCTATTTGCTGAGGAGCTTCCTGCTTAGATGGGCAGTAAATGAATGCAGGGCTTACGCTTCGTGCTCATAAAACATATTGAGGGCCTGATAGTGGCCCAGCTGGTTCTGCAGCAGCACTTCCTGGCTGAACTGGCTCAGGCGCGGCTGCAGGCCGCCTTTTTCCGTGGCGGTGCACACGCTATGAATGAGGTAGTTGTATTTGCGGGCCACCACATCCCAGGTGTAGCGGCGGCGGGCAATGGCCTGCATCGTGGCTCCCTGGCGCTGCCATTGCGCAAACGCAGTGCTCTTGATAGTGGCTTTGATATCTTCCTGCGTGCTGAAAAACAGGGCTTTGTGCTCGGTGGTGGCCTTGTTGAACGAAACCCCAAAGGCCAGCACCGGCAGGCCCAGAGACATAGCTTCCACCAGCGACGGATTGGTACCGCCTGCGCTGTGGCCGTGCACATACACAAAGCAGTTGCCGCGCAGTACATTCAACTCGTTCTGGTCGTAGATCGGGTCGAGCAGGTGCAGGTTGGGGTAGGTGCCGTAGCGGGCCTTCATGGCGCGGCCAAACTCGCTGTTGTTCCAGTTGCCAACCAGCACCAGCGGATACTCGGGCAGCTCGGCAAACGCCGCCAGAATCATCGGCACGTTGTTTTCGGGTTCGATGCGGCACACCTTGAACGCGTAGGGGTGGCACAGAAATGGGTAGCGGATTTTGTGCTCCTGGGTGATGGGCTGGCGGGCAGCATGGTCGCCGCCGTACTCTACCACCCGGCTGCGGGTGCTGTAGGTCTGGGCCGTGTAGTCCTGGATGGCGTCGTTGTCGGAGATGTCGGCGTGGGAAAACCGGACGGCCAGGGCCTCGGCCAGCCGCAGATACCAGCGGGCCAGGAAGTTCCACTTGGCCCGCCGCCACTCAATCCCGTCAATAGACACGATGATGCGCTTGTTGGTGAACAGCTTCACGAAAGGCAGCATAATGCCGCCTGACACGCCCAGGACCAGCAATACGTCGGCGTAGAACAGCGCGTGCAGGATGGAAAAGCAGTCGTAGAGGATGCTCTGGATGCCATTGGCATCGAAGGGCAGAAACACCAGCCGGGCCCCGTCGCAGTGCGACTGGCGCTGGGCTTTGGGGTAGCGCTTGTTGGTGCAGTACACCGTGAAATCGTGTTCCTGGCTGAGATGCTTGACCAGGTAGGCGGTCAGGGTTTCGAAACCACCGTAGCAGGCGGGCAAACCAACGGTGCCGATAATGGCTACTTTCTTGCTGGACATGAGGGGGAAAGAAAAACCAGGCTGGCGGTGCCGGGCCGGGGTAGCAGAATAGGAATAAGGGAAAGCGAAAAAAGGCTAGGCGCGGGCCGTAACGTGGCCCGGCACATAGGCCGGAGCTGTGGGCCGCGCCGACGACACCACTTCGGCCTGAAACTGCTGCTGCAGCTGCTCGGCAAAGCGCGCCGGCGAAAAGTAGGCGGCGCGGTGGCGGCAGGCGGCGGCCATGCGCAGGTAGGTGGGGCGGTTGGTGGCCAGCAGGTTCAGGGCCAGCCGCAGGGCCGGCAGGTTGTGCCCGTCGATGGCGAAGCCGGTCTGGCCTGCTTGGTTGACTTCGGCCACGCCGCCCATCGTGGGCACCAGCACCGGCCGGCCGTGCTGCAGGGCCTCCAGAATGGTCATGCCGAAGGTTTCCACCCACTCGGTGGGGCGCGACAGGTTGGCTACCACGGCCGCACGGCGGTAGAAGGGGTGCATGTCGTGCACCGCCGCAAATAGCGCGAGGTTGGGCGGCAGCGTGTGCTGCTGCCGGTAGTGCTGAACCTGCGCGGCCGGGGCGTTCAGCACCAGTTCGAAGTGCAGCTCGGGCATGGCCGCGGCCAGCGCCACAAACTCGGGCACACCCTTGTAGTCTTTCAGCGAGCAGGCCATAAGCACTGTGAACGGCCCGTCGGCAGCCGGCCCGTCGGCCTCGGCCTCGGCTATAAACTCCGCCGACAGCACGTTGGGCACCACGGCCTGCTGCGGCACGCGCAGCGCCAGCGTCCGGCGTACATACTCCGACACAAACAGGGCCCGGTGGGCCGTATGGTTGGCCACCGCGCGCAGCAGCCGCATCAGCAGGGCCGGCCGGATGGACACTTCGTGCAGATGATACACTACCCGCGCGCCCCGGCAGCGGGCCGCTAGTGCCGCCGCCGCCGGCAGCAGCGAGTTGACGTAGACCACCGTGCCGGGCCGCACCAGCCGCAGCACCTGCCCGAATACCACCAGCTGCACCCACGCAAAGCGCAGCAGCGTGCGCCAGCGGCTCGGCGACCATTGGTAGGGCAGGGCATGGGTGCTGATGCCAGGCAGGTCGCTCAGGAAGCCGGTTTCGCCGGTCGGGGTGCCCGTGAGCAGGTCGATGTGGAAGCCGGCGGCGCGCAGGCTGAGCAGGGCGTTGCGCAGCACCAGCGGGCTGCCGCTGCGGTCGTTGAGGAGATGGACGGCAAGGATGCGTTTCATGACTGCGACAGGGCTTGCTGATAGACGTGGGCCAATTGCTGGCCGCGCCGCGCCCAGGTGTGGTGGTCGGCGACGTGGGTGCGGCACAGCTGCGCCTCGGTGGCCTGCAAAGTGGGGCTGGCAAACAGGGCCGTCAGCTGGGCCGCGAAATCGTGGATGTTTTGCCGGAAGGTGCCGTAGGGCACCGTCAGCCGCGAGGCGGGCGGCACCAGCTCGCCGGGGCCCTCGTTGCGGTAGCAGAGTACCGGCACGCCGTAGCTCATGGCCTCCGCCACCACCATGCCCGCCCCCTCATGCGACGGGAAAAAAAACACGGCGGCTTCGCGGTAGAGCGTCAGCAGCTCGGTGCGCTCCAGCCAGGGCCGGTGCCGGGCGCAGGCGGCTAGGCCCCGGCGCTGCAGCAAGTGCAGCAGCTGTGCCTGCTCAGGCCCGCTCCCGATGAGCAGCAGCTCGGCGCGGGCCTGGCTGGCGGCGGGCAGGGCGTGGTAGAACTCGGCAAAGGCCTCAATCACCATATCGAAGCCCTTAAGCGGCACCATGCGGGCCGCAATCATCACCACAAACCGGCCATCGGCGGTAGGCCGGAGCTGGTGGGGTGTTTCGGGGGGCAGGTCTACGGCTACGGAAGGCATGATCTGGAAGCGGCCGGGGCGCAGGCGCAGGCGCGGGGCCACGGTGGAGTTCATGCACAGCACCTGGTGGGCCGAGCGGCGCGTAACGCGCAGAAAAGGGTCGAGGCGCCAGAAGCTGTGCTTCATGAGCGTCAGTAGGCGGTCTTTGCCGTAGGCGGCGGCGCCGTACTGGCGCAGGTGGTCGGCCGGAATGGGCGGGTGGTGCCCGATAGGCCCCCACACCAGCGGCCGGCGCAGCAGCCACAGAAACGAGGGCGTCCAGTCGTTGTGGAAGTTGAGGTTGTGCACCAGATCCACGGCCGGCCGGCGGTGCCACAGCCACAGGCCCAGCCCCAGCTGCCACATATAAAAGTAGAGCACCGACAGCAGCGGCCCCTTTTTCCACCAGCGCATCCAGGCCGGCAGATCGAAGTAGTCGAACTGAATGCGCGCGGCCAGTGGGGCCAGCTCGGGATGGGCGGCCAGAAACTGCTCGATGGGCGGGCGGTTGTTGCGCCGCGTCACGGCCACTACCCGGTGGGTGGCGGCGGCCTGCAGAATGAAGTTCCAGCCCATGCCGTCTTCGGAGCCTTTGTACGGATTCACGGCATATGCCGTCAGCAGGATGGTTTTCATAGAGCCAGCTCGGCAACGTGAGGCGTGGCCGGCTGGGGCTCACGCGAAGAAAGAATGCGGGCCGGCACCCCGCCCAGCACGCTACGCGCCGGAAACGAGCGGGTAACCACGGCCCCGGCCGCCACCACGCAGCCCTCGCCCAGCACCACGCCATCGAGCACCGTCACCTTGCTGCCAATCCAGCAGTTGGGGCCGATGTGAATGCCGCGGTGCGTGACGCCCTGCTGCCGGATGGGCGTGGTCAAGTCGGCGTACTGGTGGTTTTCGGGGTGGCAGCTGAAATACTGCCCGATGATGCAGTCATCGTCGATGCGCAGGCCGCCGGCGCCGCCCAGGTAGGCAAACTCGCCGATGCCGACGTGGTGCCCGATGCGGATAAACGCCCCCGGCTGCTGCAACGACGTGGACACAATCACCTGGCTGAATGCCCCGATGCTGACGCTGTGGCCCAGCGTGAGGCCGCCGGTGGAGAGCCCGCTGAACCGCACCTGGTCGCCGGCTTTCAGCCAGCGGCCAAACCGGATGCCGCTCAGATACTGAAACGACACGCCCCGGCCCAGCATGGCACCGTGGCTGGCGCGCCCCCGCAGCCAGAGCTGCGTGCCGCGCAGCATGGCGCCGGCTGTGCGCAGTGCAAAGCCCGCCAGCCAGCCCACCGGCACCGCCTCATGGATAGAAAAATGCGGGTTGCGGCGGCGCACCCAGGTTTCGAGCAGCTGTTTCATTTGATTTCCTGTTGGAGGTAGCCGCCGATGAGGGCGAGGGTGTCGTCGAGGTTGTGGTTTTCGATGGGCACGTACTGCGACTGGCGGTAGCGCCCGGCCAGCTGCCCGAACAGGTCCTGGTACTTGGTGGTGAGCTGCACGATGGTTTCGCCGGACAGCTCCTGCTTGCGGCGCAGAATCACCTCGGGCGCGGCGTAGAGGAAGAAGTTCAGGCGTGGCTTATTCACGAAGGCGTACAGGGCGCGGGTCAGGCGCTCGGGCACCGCAATGTTGCTGCGGCGGCTGTCGTTGATGAAGTCGAAGTAGTACCGGTCGTAGAGCACGATGTGGCCGCGGCAGGTGTATTTCAGCCACACCACGCCCTGGCCCAGCACGTAGTCGAGGTAGTAGTAGGCGAAGCGGGCCAGCGAGGAGGTCAGGCGCTGGTTGGCGCCCTGGCGCGGCAGCGAGGCCCCGGCGCGTTGCTCGGCCCCGGCCCGGCCGTACTTCCAGGCGCTCAGAATGGGCAGCACCGACGGCCGGTGCCGGATAACTACCACCCGCTTGCGCCACTTCTTCTCCAGCCGCTCCTTCACGTGCTCTATCACCGTGGACTTGCCGGCGCCATCCACGCCGCTGAACGTTACCACGAAGCCATTGGGCCGGAAAAACGACGCCACCGTGCTCAGGCCGTAGCGCACGGTGCGCGCCAGCCGGCGCACCGTCGAGTTGCTGGGCTGGTTGCGGATCATCAGGGCCAGCTGCCGGCCAATCAGCGGCTGGTACTGCGCCGCCGAAGCCACGGAGTCGAAATGCAGGTTGTATTTATCCACGAGGTGGTGCAGCAGCTCCTGCTGCTCCTGTGGGCTCTGCTGCTGGAAGTAGTGCAGGTGGCCGGCCGGCATGCTGCTTTGGTTCAGCCAATAAAACAGCCAGGTGTATTCGAAGTCGTGGTGCAGGGCCAGCACCGGCACGCCGGGCGCGCTGGGGTCTACATGGTCCAGCACGTCGTCGGTATCGAGCAGCTGCAGGCCTTTGCGGTGCAGCTGGTGCAGCAAGTCCACCGATAGAAAGGAGCCGTCCTGAAAAAAACAATCCACGGAAACCATGTGGGCCTGGCGCCGCACCCCCGCCGAGCGCACCAGCGGAAAGGTGCGCAGCCACCCGGCCAGCTCCCCGGCGTTGAGCCGGGGCAGCAGCAGGTCCACGTCGGAGGTAGGGGCGGGGTAGTAGGCATTGGCGGCGCGCTGCTTCAGCACCACCCCTTCGTGGGCCGGCAGCGCGTCGAGCAGGTCGAACAAGCACAGCTGGCGGTGCTCGGTGTGGGCGGCCAGCTCCAGCGTCAGGAGCGCGCTCCAGCCGCCGAGCAGCCACTCCACCTGCGTGTGCCACTCCGGCTGGGCGTGGTAGATGAGGGCGTAGCTGGAAACCTGGTGCAGCAGGTAGAGCTGCCAGGCCAGGCGCAGCTGGGCTTCCGGAATGGCCGGAAAATGCGCCTGCGCCTGCGCCCATAGTTGCCTCCGGATCTGGGCGGCGGGGCGGCGGCTCATCAGCAGCCCCTCCTGCACCCCGAAATGAAACAGGTCGTAGAGCTGCGGGGCGGCGTCCTGGGCAAATTCCAGGTCGTAGATGGCCAGCTCGTTGCGCCCCAGCCAGCAGTTCCAGGGCGTGAAGTCGCCGTGGGCGAAGGCCAGCGCCACGGTCTGCTCCGGTTCGATGCTGCCCATAACCAGCTGCAGCTTGGCGCGCAGGCCGTAGGGAATGCGCGTTTCGCGCAATTCCCCCAGCTCCGTGAGCTGGCGCACCACGGTGTGCCAGAACGGCGTGGCGGCCAGCGTTTGGTGGGTGGTGGTGGTGCGCAGCTGCTCTTGCAGAAACCGGAAGTGGGCCGGCATGAGCCGGGTAGCACGGCGGGCGTGGGCGGGCTTCACACTGCGCTGGGCCAGCAGGCCGGGGCGGGCCGTCACCACGGCCGGCACCCGGTAGGTGGTGGCGGGGCGGGCCGCCAGGCTGCGTAGGGCTTGGGCTTCGGCCTGCACCTTGGCATCGGCGGCCGGCGTGAGCGGCAGCTTGGCAAACAGCAGCTGGCCGGCTCCGTCGGGGTAGCAGCACACGGCTTTCCGAAACGGGCCGGGCGTGCCCAGGAACAGGGCAAAGCCCACCGGCGACCAATGCTGGGTGCCAGCGCAGGCATAGCGGCCCGGCAACACCGGAAACAGCCAGCGGTGCAGCCCCAGCCAGAAAGCCAGCTGCACCAACCCTCCAAACAGCCGCGCCTTGGGCGAAGCAGCACTGTAGAATTCCAGAAAGAGCGGCTGGCGGAGCGTGGCGGCCCACACCCAGCGCAGGCTGCCATTGGGGTTGCGGATGCCGCGCAGCTGCGTGCCGCCCTGCGCCACTGGCACGTAGCCCAACCGGCCCATCAGGCCAGAGAGCAATTGCTGATCTGTATCAAATAAGGTAGTCGTGGTCATGCCAGCACCTCTGCGAAGGCTGGGCCAAAAAGAAATAACTTATTAAATCACTGATAGCAAGAGTTTTATTTTATATAGATAATGCCGTGTACTCCATAAAGTGGACGGCCTATCCAGTTTATGGGGTTACATAGAATCATAAGATTGTTCAAAAACAGGCCAAATAGAAACTGCACACATTATCAGGCAGCGGGGGCTTGTGAGTAGGGAACACCGTTATGCTGAGCCTGCCGGAGCCTTTCTGCTCCTGACGGCAGCAATACTGCCACCGAGGATGGCCCACAAAAAAGCCGGCTGCACATCAGGCAGCCGGCTATGGTACATGGCAAATTGCGGAGTCAGCGTAGAGTCATTTGCGGGACGGCATAAGGATGGCCATCCAGCGCTTGGCGCCGCTTTTTTTGGCTTGCTCCGACGAACTGAACGAGGTTCTGGGCACTGAGTCGCGTTTGCCGGCACCGGCGGCGGGCTTGCGCTTGTGGTGCAGCACGATGCCCTTGTGCACATGCTGCCGGCAGCCGCGGCGTACTCGTATCACATCCTGATAAGTGCGGGGCCCGGGGCCGTTGGAAACCAGCAGGGCGGGCACTTCCGCCGGGCCGTCTGCCTCCACCAGGTAGTCGCTTTCTGACAGGGCCTGGTCGGTGAGCTGCGGCGAAATAATGCGGGAGATGATCAGAAGGCTCATTAGGGCTGCAAAGCGTGCGAGGAGCATAAGGGAACTGACGGCATGCATGGGAAGAAAGGAAGAATGGTGGAAGATAAACCGTGGCCATTCGGGGGCAACGGCAGGGGAAAAAGTGAGATTCTGTGGATCTGGGGCAGAAACTGGCTGGGTTGGGGAGGACATGCCGGTGGCAGACTACCCCGAAAGCCGGAGTAGCAGAACACCGAGCAGCGGCCCGGACGAATCCCGGCCCACCAGTAGGAAATTGGACTTAGGCCACGGCCAGCTCGGGGCGGCGGCGTTGCAGAAACAGCCGTTCCGGCGCTGTCAGGCGCGGGTTCACCTGCAGGCTCACGAGCAGGATCAGGAACTGGTAGAACAGGATGCCGTAGTTGGTCTGGCCGAAGATGCCGAACTCGGTTACGGAGTTGATCAGCAGCGGAATAAAGAGGCCGATGAACAGCAGGCGCTGGGCGCGGTCGGGCGTGTGGGCAAAGCCGCGCAGCGTGAATAGCAGCTGCGCCAGCACCAGCCCGAAGCCCACCAGCCCCAGGTTCATGAGCACCTGAATGAAGGTGTTGTGAGTCATTTGGGCGGCGTAGGTGTGGGTGCTCTGGAAATAGTCGGTGTAGGCAATGCGCATGAAGCCGAAGCCCAGCAGCGGCTCCTGGGGCAGGCCCTCCGTGAGCAGGGCTTCCCAGAACGGCAAGCGGCCGGTCAGGCTCATCACCTCACTCACCCCGCCCTGCTTGATAAACACCGTCTGGACCACCACCGGCACAGCCAGCAGCACCGCCGCAATGCCGGCCAGCCGCAGCCGGGCGTTGCCGGAGTTCCAGAGGTAGAACAAGGCCACCAGCAGCAGCCCGATCAGCGACGAGCGGGAGCCAGTGAGCACCAGCGCATACACTACGGGCAGGATTTTGAGAACCGTCAGCAGAGACTGGTGGCGGCGCAGCAGGTCGGGCAGCAGGCAGGCCACGCACACGCCGCACAGCATCCCCAGCTCGTTGGGGTTCATCAGGAAACCGCCAAGGCGAGCTTCCTCGCCGCCGTGCGTGAAGCGGTAGAACACGTCGGGTGCCACCACCATTCCCACCAGAAAGCCCACAATCAGGATCCAGGCGGCGGTGGCCAGCACCCGGTGCAGGCGCAGGTTGCTGCCCGGGAAAAAGGTATTGAGCAGCAGAAAGCACTTCACGAAGTAGTAGGCAAACACGAAGCTCTCCACGTCCATGAGCAGCTGCAGCAGCGAGTAGCCCGGCGCCGTCGACCACATGACGGAGGCCGCGCCCAGCAGCAGGTAGGCCCCGTAGAAAAGCGGCGCCAGACTGTGCTGCCACCGAAACGAGCCGACGGCGCCCCGGTGCAGCACCCGCCGGTAGAGGGCGTAAGCGGCCATGGTCATGCCCACGCGGCTGATGGTTTTGAAGATCTGGGTGAAGACCACACTGTCGCTCCAGGTGAAGAAGCCGGCCAGCTTGATGAGCAGCACCACGGTGAGCAGCACCTGCATGCTGCGCAGGAAAGAGCGGTGGTTGGGGGGCGTGGCGTTACGCATGGCAGGCGCGCTGATACATGCTGTGGTATTGCGTCAGGAGCTGCGGCCAGGCGAAGGCCGTGGCCACCATGTGCTGGCTGCGCAGGCCGCGCTGCTGGCGGGGAGTGTTGCGCCACTGCTGGTGCATCTGCTGCAGGCTCATGGCCAGCTGGGTCGGCTTGGCCTCGGGCAGCACTTGGCCGCATGCATACTGGCGCACGTAGCTGCCCAGGTTGGTGGCTTCCGTCACCACGCACGGAATACCCAGCGCGGCCGCTTCCAGCACGGCCGTGGGCAAACCCTCGTAGTGCGAAGTGTGGGCAAAAACATCAAGCTGGCTGAGGAGCGCCAGCTTTTCGGCCCCGAAGCGGCTGCCCAGCACGTGCACCGTGCCAGCCGGCACGGCCGAGGCCCAGTTTTCCACTCTGGCGCGGTCGGGCCCGTCGCCGATAATCCACAGCTCGGCATCGGGGCGGGTGCGGGCAAACTCGCCGAAGCCCGTAATCAGGCAGTGCAGGCCCTTGTGGTTGTCGTCGAGGCGGCCGCAGAAGCCCACCCGGAACACCTCGGCCGAGGCGGTGCGCGGCCAGGTGGTTTCGGTGGGGTTTACTTCGTAGCCGTAGGGCAGCAGGCAGGGGCTGAGGCCGGGCAGCCGGCGCTGCAAACCCTGTACTTCGCTCTGGCCCAAGCAATGCACCTGCGCGGCATTCTGCAGCACAAACTGCTCGCACACGCTCAGGTACACCCGCTTGACAAGGCCGTTTTTGCGCATGGCCTGGGTGCTGTAGCTGCCGTGGGGCGTGAGCACATACGGCAGGCCCAGGGCTTTCATTTGGCGGGCCGCCGAGAAGTAGGCTGGCACGAAGCCGCCGTGCAGGTGCACCACCGCCGGGCCCTGCACCGCCGCCAGCGCCGCCAGCAGCTGCCGCGATAGCTGAAACGGCGTGCGCTGCGCCTGGAACAGCCGCGTCAGGAACTCGTGGTGGGGGTGGCCGGCCTCTACGTCGCGGGTGATGCCCCACACTTCCACGTCCCAGCCGGCGCGCTGTTGCTGCGTGGCCATGGCGTGCACCACCTTGTTCACGCCGTTCATGCGCTCAGGGTTGGCTTTGCCCAGAATCAGGTGAATAACTTTCATGGTGTTTCAAGTCGGGCCGGGCCCGGGTTAGTTGGAAGAAGTTGGGCCTGCGCCCGCCACACGGCCAGCGCCCAGTAGAGGCCCATCGTGAGCTGAGCCACAATCCAGCCCAGCACCACGCCGCTGGCCTGCCAGTGCGCCACCAGCCCGCGGGCCAGCGCAAACGACACCACAATGCTCAGGGCGTAGCCAATGAAGTAGGGCCGGGCATTGTGCAGCAGCCGCACCGTGAGGCGTAGCGGATACACCAGCAGAAGCACCACGTAGAGCAGGCAGCACCAGCGCAGCACAGCGGCGTTGGGGGCGTTGCCGGCCTGCAGCCACCCCACAATGGGTTCGGCCAGCCCAAACAGCAGCCCGATGGGCCCGGCCGCCAGCAGCAGCATGGTGCGCCACAGCTTGGCGCGCTGCTGCACAAACAGCTGGGGCTGGCTGCGGAAGCTCTGGCTGAGCCTGGGCAGCGCGTAGTTTTCCACGGCCTGCAGGCCCACGTTGAGCACGCCCATAAATGTTTGGGCCAGCCGCAGAATCCCCAGCATCGAGGCACTGCCCGCGAAGCCGGCAAACACCAGCAGCGCGTTCGACGAGGCCCACTGCAGAAGCACCGTTGGCAGCAGCCACCGCGCCTGCTGCCCGTGCCGGCCCGCTAACTCCAGCGTTGTGCGCAGGGAAAGCTGCCACCGCAGCCCCAGCGTGCGGGCCGAAAGCGCCAACGCGGGCACCGTCGTCAGGCCCACCACCCACAGCACCGCCGCCAGCGACGGCGCCCCCGGCTGCAGCGCCCAGTACAGCAGCACCAGCAGCTGCCCGCCCGCCGACACTAGGTCGCTGAGCAGCGCCCACCGCACCTGGCCTTCGGTCAGGAGCAACTTGCGGGCCGTATCCTGGGTGCAGGCGGCTACCAGGCACACCAGAAAGGCGGGCAGCACCGAGGTATCGTAGGGGAGCAGCAGGGTGGCAGTAGCCACGGCCGCCACGGCCAGCGTGCTGAACGTGAGCTGCATCCCCAGCAGCGCCTGCCGGTAAGCGGGCTGCTGCGCCGGGCTGGTGGCGCCGTGCACCAGTTGCATCGGCTGGCTGATGAGGGCGCCCTGCACGGCCAGGGCCAGCAGCAGCACCAGCTGCCAGGCGCTGTAGGCCCCAAAAGTGGCCAGCCCGCACAGCTTGGCCAGGAAGATGTTGGTCAGGAACGAGGTGGCGCTGACCACTGCCTGGCCCGCTACCACCCAGTAGCGGGCCGGCAGGGCCGCCAGCCTATGCCGTAGCAGGTGCGCCGGCCGGGCGGGGAGCATCAGCAAATTTCCAGCTGGCCTGCCGGGCCTGGCGCTTGCGCAGCAGGTGCCACATGCCCGGCTCGTAGCCTTCGCGGTTCAGGCAGAAGTACACGTTCGGCAGCTTGTATTCCTCCACCAGCATCTCCAGCTCGTGCAGGCGATGCAGCGGCGTGGTGCAGCTGTCAATCAGCACGAGGTTCACGTCGGCGCCGGCCATCACGGCCAGGCTGTGGCTGTCGTCGTCGAGGGGCAGGTTGTGCACCAGCAGCAGTTCCGTGGGCATGGCCGCCGGGTCTGGCGACTGCGGGTCGGCGATGCGCAGGCCGCGGACTTTTTTGCCCTGGGCCAGCAGCGCCGCGTTCAGGTTTTCAAACACGAAGCGCTGGCCTTCTTCCTCGGTGAACGACGTCACCACCAGCTTCTGGCCCAGCGAAAGCAGCCCTTTCAGCTCCAGGCGCGTAGTGAGCTGCCGGAAATAAGCGGCGCGCTGTGCCGCGGCCGGCAGAAACGGAATGCTGGCGGCCAGCGGAATGCGCGACTCCTTCTGCACGTACATTGTATTGGTAGGCGTGGCGCGGATGGCGGCCAGCATATACACCAGCCCGATGCCGGCCACCATGCCCAGGAAGCCCGACACCAGCACAATCAGCGTGCGGTTCGGCGACACGGGGTCGGTGGCGGGTACGCCCTCCGAGATAATGCGGTGCGACGAAGTAGGCGTGGCCTTGGCAATTTCGGCCTCCGTTTTCTTCTCGTGCAGCATCGTGTAGAGCTTCTCGTTCAGCTGGAAATTGCGCTCCAGAATGGCCATGTTCTTCTCGCGGGTCGGCAGGCCCACAAATACCTGCTCCGACTGCCGGATGGTCTGGTCGATTTCGCGGAAGCGGATGGTGAGGGCGTTGCGCGTGTTCTTGATGCTTTCCAGCAGGTAGTTGTTCAGGTCGGCCATTTTCTGGTCGATAGCCACCACTTTCTCATCTTCGGGCTTGAAGCGCAGCAGCAGGTCGCGGCGGTCGGCCTGCAGGTCCTTCATCTTCTTCACGATGTCGTTGGAGAGCAGGTCGTTGAACGCCTCGAAGGTTGGGGCCAGCTCGAGCACGTTCTTGCTGCCTGAGCGCATGTAGCGGTACAGGTCGTTGGCGGCGGCCAGGCTCATGCTCAGGTTGGCGCGCTGCAGCTTCATCTCCGCAATCTTGTGCAACTCGGTGTCGGTTTCCTGCCCGATGTTTACGATGCGCTTCTGGTCGCGGTAGCCTTCAATAGAATTTTCCGACTGGGCCAGGTTGGCGCCCACCGACTGCAGCTGGCGGTCGATGAAATCGACGGTGGTATTGGCCACCTTGTACTTGTTTTCCAGGTAATCGTCCATGTAGGTGGCCGTGAGGGCATTCACCAGGTCGGCCGCCTTTTCCGGCACGGCACTCCGGAAGCTCACCCGAATCACGGCCACGTCCTTGTCCACGCTGGTGATGTCGAGGCGCTCCAGCACTTCCTGCATCAGCTGGGCGCGCGAGTGCTGCACAAACTCGTAGTTGTCCTGCAGCTCCAGGCCGGGCTTGGCGCTGAGCAGCTGCCGGTTTTTGCCAATCACGATGTCGGCGCCGGCACAGTGCAGGCGCTGGCCGAAGCGGCCGTTGAGCGTTTCGCCGCCCGGCGTCGTCAGCGCAAACCGGTCAGCCGACTGAATTTCCAGCTGGAAGGGCTCATCCTGCCACAGTGCATTGTGGAGCTGCAGGTTCACCGAAAACGGGCTTTCGCGGTACATTTCCGTTTTCCGGATTTCGCCCACCCGGTAAGTGCTCAGGTCGAAGGCCAGCCGGTCGAGGGCTTTGCTCACCAGCATCCGCGACTTGAGCAGCTCAACCTCGGCGCCGGTCTTGTTGTTGGGCGAGAAGGCATCGGTGGTTTTCACCAGGTTGCTGTTCACGGCGCTTTCGTTGGCTTCCGCCAGCCGGATTTTGGCCGTGCTTTCGTACACCGGCGTGGTGTAGCGCAGGTATTGCATGGCGGCCAGCATGGCCAGGCCGGTGCACAGCAGGATCAGGGGCAGGCCGCGCCAGAGCGGGCGCAGCACGCGCAGGTTGTTGGTCAGTTCGTTCATAGCGCAAACAGCAGACGGGTGAAGACAATGATGGCGGTCACGCTCGAAGCAATGGCCAGCGTCGAGCCCGATTTTTTATCGAACTGCTTGCCATTGCGGGCAGGTACGTACACCACATCGCCGGGCAGCACCACCACGTTTTTGAGGTCGAAATTTTCGATGCGGGTCAGGTCTACTTCAATTTCGTGGGTTTCGGAGCCGCTGGCGCGCAGCACGCGCAGGTGCTCCTTGTCGGCGTGCATGCTGAAGTCGCCAGCGCGGCCCAGCACCTCCACCAGCGTGTTGCGCTCCTTTTCCAGTAGCTGCGTGCCGGGGGCGTTTACTTCGCCCAGCACCGTGATTTCCTTGTTGAGGACTTTGATGTTGACCTGCGGATTCACAATCCACTGGCTGAGCACCTGCTTCAGGTTGTTTTCGGCATCCTGAATGGTGAGGCCTTCCACCGGAAAGGCGCCCACTTTGGGCAAGGCAATTTTGCCG
Source organism: Hymenobacter canadensis (assembly GCF_027359925.1). NCBI lineage: Bacteria > Pseudomonadati > Bacteroidota > Cytophagia > Cytophagales > Hymenobacteraceae > Hymenobacter > Hymenobacter canadensis. The sequence goes on from NZ_CP114767.1 coordinate 534,496, forward strand.
TTCACGTCAACCAGCAGCCACTTGCCGTAGATTTCGTTGGAGTTGTAGATGCTGTAGATCGAGCCGACGCTCAGCTCCTCGTGGTCCCAGACGCTCACGCTCAGCTTGTCGTCTTTGCGGATCTGGTACTGGTATTCGGGGTCCAGCGTCAGGCGCTTGTATTCCGTCTGGCTCGACGACTGAAACAGGTTTTGGGTGCAGCCGGTCAGCAGGCTCAGCAGTAGGAGCAGTAGCCCCAAGGGTACGTGTTTTTGCATGGTGTTAAAAATTGTGAATTGTCAGCCCGCCCATCAGCAGGCTGATCAGGCTGAGGAAGTTGAAAAAGGAAAGAAGCCGTGAGGGGCGGTTGTGCTGCTTGCGGTCCAGCATGGTGCGCATCAGCTTGATTTTGGCCAGCACGTTGCCAATCTTGGCCGCCAGCTGCTCATCTTTGACGATGTAGTCGAAGGCCCCAAACTTGAGCGATTCGACGGCCACCTCCACCTGCTGCTGCCCGCTCACGAACACCACGTAGATGTCGGGGTTGAAGCGTTTGATGGCCTTGAGCGTATCCGTGCCCGACACGTTATCCATGATCTGGTCGAGGAAGATAATGTCGGGCTCTTCGGTCAGGGCATTCAGGCACGAGGCTCCGTTTTCAAAGGCATATACATTTTCATAGCCATTGGTGCGAAGGGCGTGCTCCAGCAGTTGCCGGCAGAATGGGTCGTCGTCTACCAGAAAAATCTTTTGTTTGTGCTGTCGCATAGTGGTCGTTTTGGTCAGCAATAGACCAGTTGCGTACCAACTTTGCTTTTATTATTAAGTAATTGTAATTCAATGATATAATAAATTGCCAAGGGCTGTGCCAGCTCTTTTTTATGGACTTGGCTCCAGAAAATGGAGTCGAAAGCAGGCTTTCGGTGCCGATGCCGTGGGTCAGGAAAACCGTCCGCCATATTGTGTTTCGCGCAAGGGAGCAGCGGCCTGGCACACGCCCGCCGCACCGGTAGCATCCGGCAGCAGTTATGTGCCACCTTCTCGCCGGTAAGTGGCCTCTTCGGGGGGTGTCCGGGGCCAAAATGCTCCAGAAAACAGACCGATTGTCCATCTGCTGGACGGATTTATGAATATGGCGGGTGATGTAAGATTCTGTATAGTAAGAGTATAGGTGTTGATTGGGTGGTTGGTCTTTCTTTCGCTAACGGGGTCCCGAACATTTCCTGCCGATTGGCTTCACTATCGTCCTTCACCTCACTCTCCTTTCTATGGCTACATCTACTATTGCTCCTGCTCGCGGGTCTGAGCGCACGACTGGCTTGCAAGATTCCCGGCAATGGGTCCGTCGGCTGGCCGGGCTGGCCGGGCTGGTGGCGGGCAGCCATCTGCCGGCCCTGGCACAGCAGGCACCGCTCGATGCCGCCTGGCGCTGGGTAGCGCACTCCACCGAAAGCGGGGCCGCGGTAGTGCAGAAAGCCACCACCGATGCAATGGGCAACAGCTACATTACCGGGCGCTTTAGCAGCCAGGTGCGGTTCGGGGCCTTCCGGCTGCAGAGCGCCGGCAGCAGCGACATCTTTGTGGCCAAAATTTCGCCGGCCGGCGAGTGGCTGTGGGCCATTGCCGCCGGCGGCTCCGGCTCCGATATGGCCACCGGTATCGTGCTCGATGCGCAGGGTAATATTGTGGTGGCGGGTTCCTTTTCGGCCACGGCCGCCTTCGGCACGCTCGCGCTCCGCAGCCAGGGCAGCCAGGACGTATTTGTGGCTACGCTCACGCCCGATGGCCACTGGCGCACCGTCAGCAGTGCCGGCGGCCCCGACCAGGACCAGGCTACTGCGCTGGCCATTGATGCGCAGAACCAGGTGCTGGTGGGTGGCCGCTTCCGGGGCACTGCCCGCTTCGGCGACTATGCGCTCAGCGGCGCGTCGGATTCCGACGGTTTCGTGGCCAAACTCGATACCCACGGCCAATGGGCGTGGGCCAGCCAGTCGGTTGGCACCGAGCAAGCCGCTGTCAGTAGCCTGACCGTAGACGCGGCCGGCAACACGTATGCCGCCGGGTACTTTGCCGGCACCGCGGCTTTCGGGGCCAGCAGCCTCAGCACCGCGGGCACCCACGATGCCTTTGTGGCAAAGCTCGCCCCTAACGGCACTTGGCTGTGGGGCACGGCCGGCGGCGGCAGCAGCACCGACTATGCCAAGGGCGTAGCCGTTTCTCCCGATGGCAGCGTGTTCGTAACGGGCTCGTTCAGCGGGCACGCCCGGTTTGGAACCACCGACCTGACCAGCCTGGGCGGCGACGATGCCTACGTGGCGCGACTCAGCAGCCAGGGCGAGTGGCAGTGGGTGTACACCATCAAGGGCAATGCCCTGGAAGATGCCACCGACGTATGCATGGGCCCCGGCGGCAGCATCTATGTCACGGGGCGTTTCAGCCGGGGCGCGCAATACGGCACCACGCCCCTGGCCAGCAAAGGCAGCACCGACGTATTTGTGGCCCGCCTGAGCAAAAACGGCCGCTGGCTGGACTTCTTATCCGCCGGCAGCACCTCATCGGATGAGGCCAATACCATCAAGCCCAGCCCAATCGGCGACGTCTTCGTGGGCGGCACCGTAGGCACGGCCGGCAACTTCGGCAACGTAGCCGTCGGCGAAGCCAACCCAGCCGTCTTCATCGGCCGCCTGCAGTTTCCGACCCGTTCCACCGTCGAAATGTATTAGGCGCCTGCTGACAGGGGTTTTTCCAGTAAAAGAGAGTGCGGCATCCCCAACGAAGCCTACGTTGGGGATGCCGCACTCTCTTTGGATTTTGCAATCAGCGCCTTATCGGGGCTGATAGTACCCGCTCATCCCCTCAGTTCCACCACCGCGCTGGCCGCGTTGCCGCCGAAACCGGCGGCATTCACTAGAATGCGCCGGATAGGCTTGTCAGCGGCCGTAGCCAGATCGGTGGCAAACGGAGCGGTAGGCCACTGCTGGGTTTCCAGCACGTGGCAAGCGAAGTCCAGGCTCAGGGCCGCCGAAGCGCCCAGCGTGTGCCCAATCAGCCATTTGTTGGAAAGGAGCAGCGGTAGCTCCGGCCCGAATACAGTCCGCAGGGCGGCCCGTTCGGCCGCGTCGCCGGCGGGCGTGCCGGGGCTGTGCAGCACCACGGCGTCGATGTCGGTTGGGGCGAGGCCGGCTTGGGTCAGGGCCTCGTGCATGGCCAACTGGAAGTGCCGGCCTTCGGGCGAGAGGCCGGTTTTGCTGCCGATGGCCTCGAAGCCGAAGCCTACGCCGGCCAGCACCAGCAGCGGCCCGGGTTCAGTGGCCAGCTGGGCGGCGGAAAGCTGCTCCAGGGCAAACACGGCCGCGCCTTCGCCCAGCACAAACGTGGAGGGCCGCCCCGCCCCGGGCCGGCAGGGCCAGTTGGCGGCCGCCAGGGGCGAGTAGATGCCGATGGCGCGCATCTGGGCCAGGGTGAAATCGGTGAGCGGGGCCTCGGTGCCGCCGGCCAGAAACCGGTCGGCCATGCCGGCTTTCAGCCAGGCCCGCGCGTTGCCCAGGGCCTGAAACGCGCTGCTGCAGGTGCTGGAGTGGCTCAGGGCTGCGCCGCCGTCTTGGCCCGCATCAAAGGCCACCCAGCTGGCCACGTTGCCCAACGTGGTGAGGGGCGAAGCGGCGGCCGGTACGCTGCCTTCGGCCAGAAACTCCGCGTGAAACTCTTCCAGCCGCCCCGTCGCGCCCCGGCTACTCCCGATGCTGACGGCCAGTGGTGAGGTGGTGGGTTGGTGGATTGGTGGGTTGGTGGATTGATGATTTCCCGTCTCACTAACCCCCCAATCCACTAACCCACCATTTCCCCACCCGGCCTGGGTAGTGGCCTGGCGGGCGGCCAGCAGGGCCAGCAGCACTGTGCGGTCGAGTTGGCGGTAGGCGGGGTGGCTGCGGCGCAGGGCGGCCACGGCGGTTTCGGCGGAGGCGGGCAGGGCGGCGACGGGTACGCCAGTAGTGTGTTGGGTGAAGGTTGAAGCTTCATTATCAGCTGGAACTGCCGCCAGGCCCAGCGCCGACACGCGGCCCCGGCCCCGGATAACGGTGATGGAAGCAGGGGCGCTTAGCGGGTTAGTCATGCAGAATTTCCGGCAGGTTGGGGGCGGGGATGAAGTCGAGAACCAGGGCATGCATGCGGCGTAGCACGGCGTAAAGCAACTCTAATTCCTCCTTTGAAGTGCAGTAGGGCGGCAGCAGGTACACCACGTTGCCCAAGGGGCGCAGAACCACGTGGTTATCCAGCGCTAATTGGTAAAATGCGTCGCGGAGGCGGCTGAAGTAGCTGGTGCCCTCGCCGGGGTCGTACTCCACGGCCAGGATGGTGCCCCGGTGCCGCACCGCCCGGATGCCCGGCTGGCCTTCAATTTCCTGCCGGAACGCGGCGTGGCCGGCCTCGATGCGCTGGCGCTGTTGGGTGCACAGGTCGGCCCGCGTGAGCTCCAGACTAGCCAGGGCGGCGGCGCAGGCCACCGGGTTGGCTGTGTAGGAATGCCCGTGAAAGAGGGCCCGCATCTTGTCGTGGCTGAGGAAAGCCTCGTAGATGGGGGCGGCGCAGGTGGTCAGGCCCATGGCCAGGGTGCCGCCGGTGAGGCCCTTGGAGAAGCACATGATGTCGGGCTGCTCCGTGAGTAGCTCGCTGGCAAACAGCGGTCCGGTGCGGCCGAAGCCGGTCATCACCTCATCCGAAATGCCCAGCACGCCGGCCCGGTGGCAGCGGCGCAGCATTTCGCTCAGCACTTCAGGCTCATACATCACCATGCCGGCCGTGCCCAGCACCAGCGGCTCGAAGATGAAGCCGGCCACATCGGGCCGCTCCAGCAGCACATCCAGCTGCGCCAGCACCTCAGCCTCCCGGCCCGGCACCGGCACGTCGAGGAATTCCACATCGAACAGCAGCGGCCAGAACGGCTCCGTAAAAACCCCGCGGGCACTTACGGCCATGGCCCCGAAGGTGTCGCCGTGGTAGGAGTTCTGGAAGCAGAGGAAGGTGCGGCGCGCGGGCTGGCCCTGGTTGTGGAAGTACTGCAGTACCATTTTCAGGGCTACTTCCACGGCCGTCGAGCCGTTGTCGGAGTAGAACACGCGGGCCTGGTTGGCGGGCAGCAGGGCCAGCAGCTGCTCGGCCAGCTCCACGGCAGCGGGGTGGGTGAAGCCGGCAAACAGCACGTGCTCCAGGGTGCGCAGCTGTTCGCTCACGCGTTCGGCAATGGCGGGGTGGCTATGGCCGTGCAGGTTCACCCACCACGAAGAAATGGCGTCGAGGTAGCGGGTGCCATCTTCGGCAATCAGCCAGCTGCCTTCGCCCCGCACAATGGGGATGGGCAACGGGGCGGTTTGCATCTGGGTATAAGGGTGCCACAGGACGGCGTGGTCGCGCTGGGCAAGGGAAGTAGGTTGGGGCATTGCGGGTGGGGCCGGAGGTACCGGCCGCTGCAAAGCTACAACCGCCCGCGCAGGTGGCGGTTTGGGGTGGGGTTTTCGGGTGGCGGCGTTACTTCTTATCTGTCATCCTGAGCATGTCGCGGATAAAGCGAGGACGAAGGACCTTATCACATTGGAACGTGTATCGTTCCGATGTGATAAGGTCCTTCGCAAGCTCAGGATGACAGATTTACAGCCCAAACCACGTCCGAAACTCGGCGGCGTAGCGGCTGATTACGGCGGGCGTTACCTCAGGCTCGGGCAGGATGCGGGGCATTAGGGGGACGCCGGTGTGCTCGGCAATGAAGGTTTCGGTGGCGGGCGTGGGCTCGCCGTTGAACACGAGGCCGCGCACGCGCAGGCCGCGGGCCTGCAGGGCTTCCAGCGTGAGCAGGGTGTGGTTGATGCTGCCCAGGTAGTTGCGCGATACCACCACCACATCAAGGTCGAATTGTTGGGCCAAGTCGGCAATGAGGAAGCCGGAAGCCAGAGGGACCAGCAGGCCACCCGCGCCTTCTACCAGCAGGTGGTTGTTGGTGGCGGGCAACTGGAAATCCGCGGCGCGCAACGTGAGACCCTCGGCGGCGGCGGCGGCGTGGGGCGAAGCCGGCAGCTGCAACCGGTGCCGCTCGGGCCAGAAGTGGCTGACGGGGTTCTGCACGAGGCCGCGCACGGTGGCCGCGTCGGTGGCAGTGAGGCCGGCCTGCACGGGCTTCCAGTAGTCGGCCTGCAGGGCTTCGGTGAGAATGGCCGAAACAAGGGTCTTGCCCACGTCGGTGCCAATGCCGGTGATGAAAAGTCGTTCCAATGGAGAAAGAAGAATTATGGGGATTTAGGGCGAATTGTCATTCCGAGCGAAGTGAGGAATCTGGGTTAGTCATCCAATGGTCCGACCCAGATTCCTCGCTGCGCTCAGAATGACAACTGGGATTTAAGTCAGCGGCTTGCGGCAGCGGAAATGCAGGAAGTACGGCACCACCCGGGCCTTGCGCAGAAACGGGTGCGCCACCATCTGCTCGTCGGTGGGGCAGGGCTCCTGTAGGCCTTCCAGCACGAAGCCGGCCGCTACGATGGCCGCCACCCATTGGCTCATCGTCAGGTTGAACACCGGCACCCGGAACGGCTCGTAGCGGGCCTGCTCCTGGGCCGGGGCGGCGTGAAACATCCACTCCTCGGGCTGGCCGTGCTGGTAGTCGAAGTAGCCGCCCACTTCCACGGCGTACGGCCGGCCCTGGGCGTCGCGCAGGTTCTGGCGGTGGGGCGTGGTGAAGCAAGGGTGACTGATGGAAAACTGCAGAAACCCGCCCGGCCGCAGCACCCGGAACGCCTCGCGCAGGGCCAACGCCGGGTCGGGCACGTCCATCAGGCACATGAAAGAGGTGGCGAAGTCAAATGCCTCCGCTGCAAACGGCAGGGCGGCGGCGCTGCCCACCAGATACCGGATGCCCAGCGGCTCGGCGGCTTCGGTCTGCTGCGCCGCCTCCACGAAGGCGGGCGCAATGTCGAGGGCCGTGACGTGGGCCCTCTGTTGGGCCAGCAGGCGCGTGTTGTACCCTTCGCCGCAGCCGATGTCGAGGCCCGCCAAGCCGGCCACCGGGGGTAGCCAGGCGAAGAAGGCGGGCGTGTTCAGGTGGTTGCGGTACACGTCGTAGCCAGCGCGGGCCAGGGTCGTCCAGGCCGGGGCGTTGCGGTTCCAATATTCTCCAACTTCCTGGTCGTTCATAAGCGGTTTGGGTCGGTGGTGAACGGGTCGTTGAACGATTGGGAACGAGTCGTTAGCATTTCTCCTGCTTCGTTCGGTTCACTAGCCCAGGGTTTGAACCCTGGGCTATGGAGCGGTTGTGGTTGGCACGGCAGTGACTGAAGTTGCGGAGCGGAATGTAGCGCGAACTTTGTAGGTCGTGCCCCCGCGCCGTTGGAGCAGCCCCATGGGAGCAGTAGCGCGAACTTTATAGTTTGCGCTACTGCTCCCATGGGGCTGCTAATCCACGACGAGACTATGCGTCTCTACGCCGTTGCAGAGGCCAGCACTTCAGCCAACCCGTCAATTTCAGCTTCCAAATTATACGAATGGATGATGAGCCGCAGCCGCTCGGTACCCACCGGCACCGTGGGTGAGACGATGGCGCGCACGTCGAAGCCGGCGGCCTGGGCGGCGACGGCTACGGCCCGGACGTGGGCAGGGCCGGGGGTGCTGGTGAAGAACACGGGGTGAATGACGTGGCTTTCGGCCGGGACGTGCAGGCCGGGCACGCTGTTCAGGCGGGCTTTCAGATAGTCGGAGAGGGCAAACAGCCGGGCGCGCTCCGGCCCGAGGTCGGGCAGCAGCTCGTAGGCGGCCGTGAGGGCGGCCACCGTGAGCGGGGGCAGGGCCGTAGTGTAGATAAAGGGCCGGCTGAAGCTCAGCAGGTAGTCGCGCAGCACGGCCGGGCCGGCCACGGCTGCACCCTGGCTGCCCAGGGCCTTGCCGAAAGTGAGAATGCGGGCGAATACGGCGTCTTCCAGCCCCAGTTCCGTGACCAGCCCTTCGCCCCGGGGGCCGTAGAGGCCGTTGGTATGGGCCTCATCCACCACCAGATACAGGCCCTGTTCTTGGCAGAAATCAGCCAACTCGGCCAGCGGGGCCACGTCGCCATCCATGGAATACAACGCCTCCACGGCCACGAACACGCTGCCGGTGGCGCGGGCCAGCTTGCGGCGCAGGTCGGCTACGTCGTTGTGGCGGAAGCTCCAGGCGGTGGCGAAGGAGCCGCGAATGCCGTCCTTGACAGAGGCGTGGGAGGTTTCGTCATAGAGAATCGTGTCGCCGCGCTTGGGCACGGCGGCGAAGAACCCCAGGTTGGCCGCGTAGCCGGAGTTGAACAGTAGCGCCGCCTTGGCCCGGTGGAAACGGGCCAGGTGGCTTTCCAGGGCTTCGGCGGCGGCGGAGTTGCCTGTGAGCAGGCGCGAGCCGGTGCTGCCGGCGGGCGCGTGGGCAGTGGCCTGCACGGCTGCCCGCACCTGCGGGTGCTGGCTCAGCCCTAGGTAGTCGTTGGAGCTGAAATCCACGAGGCCGGGCGCGGGCGGGGCGGGCAGGCGGCGCCGGGTGCCTGCAGCTTCGCGGCGGGCCAGCTCAGCCTGCAGGCGTTGATGGAGAGGAGAGGACATTGAGAAACCGGTAAAAAGCTGTCATCCTGAGCAAAGCGAAGGACCTTACTACGCTGGAACGAAGGACGTAACAACGTAATAAGGTCCTTCGCTTTGCTCAGGATGACAGCCGGAACTAAAGAGTACGTCTCAGATTACGCCTCCACAGCCGCCGTGCGGCCGAGTACCGTAGCGCCCTCGGGTACGTCCTTGAACGACTTGCGGGGCTTGAGGCCGAGCAAAGCGAACATCTGCTTGTCGGCGTCGAAATCGGGGTTGGGGGTGGTCAGCAGCTTCTCACCCGAGAAGATGGAATTGGCGCCGGCCAGGAAGCAGAGGGCCTGCTCCGTTACGGGCATTTCCTGGCGGCCAGCCGAGAGGCGCACCATGGTGTGCGGCATCAGGATGCGGGCCGTGGCAATCATGCGCAGCATTTCCCATACGCTCACGCGGGGCTGATCGGCCAGGGGTGTGCCCTGCACGGGTACCAGCGCGTTTACTGGCACCGATTCGGGATGGGCGGGCAGGGTGGCCAGCGTGTGCAGCATGGCAATACGGTCCTCGTCGGTTTCGCCCAGGCCGATGATACCGCCCGAGCACACCGAAATACCGGCTTTGCGCACGTGCTCCAGCGTGTTCAGCCGGTCGTCGTAGGTGCGGGTCGTGATGATGTCGTCGTACTTCTCGCGGCTGGTGTCGAGGTTGTGGTTGTAGGCGTAGAGGCCGGCCTGCTTGAGGCGCTCGGCCTGGTACTCGTTCAGCATGCCCAGCGTGCAGCACACTTCCAGGCCCAGGCCGTTCACCTGCTCCACCATGCCCAGCACCCGGTCAAAGTCGCGGTTGTCGCGGATTTCGCGCCAAGCGGCGCCCATGCAGAAGCGGGTCGAGCCTGAGTCTTTGGCGCGCTGAGCCGAGGCCAGTACTTCGGCGTCGGGCAGCAGCTTGTGGGCCTGCACGCCGGTGTGGTAGCGGGCGGCCTGGGGGCAGTAGGCACAGTCTTCGGGGCAGCCGCCGGTTTTCACGCTCAGCAGGGTGCACACCTGCACTTCGCCGGTGGCCTGGGTTTGGGCATGAATGGCGGCAGCCTGCGTGACCAGTTCCAGCACGGGCTGGTTGTAAATAGCGTGTACTTCGTCGAGGGTCCAGTCGGTGCGGAGCGTCATGGGTGGGAAGAGTTTCGGTGGTTGATAGACGTATGGCAACGGGGCCAAACGGGGCGGGCCGCCGCAGCCAAAGCTGCCAGCGGCCCGCAAGATACAGGAGAAGCGGATTTGTCGGGCAGTTATAGCGGTGTTCCAGTGGCAGGAAGAGCCGCAACCAGGTTGTGAGCCAGAGAAATTGCCTGAGCAAATTCCTCATTGCGAGTTTCTTCCTGAAAAAAGTCGGCTTCCAGAACCGGGAGCTGCCGCCCCAGCCACTGCCGTAACTCCATACTGTGCTGGGTCGCATCGGCCGGATTGAGCGTGCGGATATGATGCTCCAGTTCGTTAAGATTCGGTACTGTGCGCACTAGATTTTCGAACGCCCAGCCCAGCGCGGCGGGTTTCCAGGCCTGCAACAGTGGGCTGATGGTTCCCAGCAGACGAATCAGCCAGCCCAGTACTTCCTCCTCAAAAAAGCACTCGTGCTGAATGTGCTGAGCCCACCAAGCCAGCAGCACTTCCCGTACGGCTGCCTGTTCCGCCGCCGGCCAGGAAGTCCAATCGGCAAGCTCCAGCTTGCTGAACACGGTCTCTTTCTCAATCTCCGCATCCGGCCGCAACGACAGTTCCAGCAGTCGGGGCAGGAAGTAGCGGAAATCGGCGGCGTTTCCCCAGGTCGTCATGGCTTTGAACGCGTAGCGTTGCAGCTGCGCTTCCTTTAGGCCGGCCAGTGGCGCAGTAAACAAAACTCGGTTTTCGGCGGCAGTAATACAGCAAGGGCAGGCATCAGGTAGTTGCCGCAACTGCTGATGCGAAAATGTGGCGTATAACGCAGCCAGAGCTTCCGATAACGATAGGTTGGCAGCAGTTGAAGCCATGCTCACAGCGTCCGAATTACCCGGCAGGGGTTGCCCACGGCCACCACACCAGCCGGAATATCGCGCGTGACCACGCTGCCGGCCCCAATGGTAGTGCCCGCGCCAATTGTCACGCCCGGCAGCACCAGCACACCCGCGCTCAGCCACACATTGTCGCCAATGTGGATGGGACGGGCAAACTCCCAGCCGGCAATGCGTGGCGCTACCTCCACTGGGTGGCCGGCCGTGCTCAGCACCACGTTGGGCGCCACAAACACGTTGTCGCCGATGACGACCGGGGCGCAGTCTAGCACCGTGAAGTTGTAGTTGGCGTAGAAATTCCGGCCCAGCTGGATATTGTAGCCATAGTCGCAGCGGAAGGGCGCCTCGATGTGGGCGTCGGTTTCCTGGCCGAGCAGCTCGGCCAGCACCTGCCGGTTGAGGTCCACGGGCTCTTGGTTGTAGCGGTGGCAAAGCTGCTTGGCGCGCAGGCGTTCGGCTACCAGCTCCGGGTCGTTGGCGAGGTACAACTCGCCGGCCAGCATCTGTTGTTTCGGGGTCAGGCTCATAGCTAAAAGTAGCGCGAACTTTGTAGTTCGCGTCCCCGCGCCGTTATAACCGTTCGAACGGCGCGGGGACGCGAACTACAAAGTTCGCGCTACTGCTGGCTGCTAGTTATGAAACGTCGATTCCGGCTCCGGCGCGGCGGTAGTTTTGGCGTCGCGGGTGTTTTTCTGCACCGCAATAGCGCCGAACAGACTCAGCAGAAACGCCATGCCGTAAAAGCCTTTTTCGCTCAGCAGCAGCGTGGCGTTCCACAGACCCACCGTGAGCAACCCGATAGCCAGAATGGTGGAAAACCAGCTCAGGCCGTAGTAAATGCCGGTTACGGGAATGCCTTCCAGCTGGTCGCGCACCGATTTCTGGAGCGAAATGCCGGAGAAAAGCCCGTACATCAGCACCGTGAAGTAGTAGCCTTTCTCGTTGAGCGCCATCTGCGCGTTCCAGAGGCCGACGATGAAAGCGGCCATGCCGGCCAGCAAAGCAAACCAGGAAGCGGCAATAAAGGCGTTGGAGGGTTTGGCGGTGTTCATGGCAATCAGGCGGAAAAGGAGGTCAGAACCGGGGTAACTCCCCGACGCCTCAAACATAGACGGTTGCCGATAGAATACGCTACTCATCTTCTCGCCTAATTAGACTTTAGAAAACCTGCCTGATTGCTGATGGGCCTGCTCATGTACCGGCTAAATACGTCGTGCACAAACTTGTTGAGTACCAATAAAGCGCAATTTCACGCAGATATATGTCGGCTGATTTCCGGCTTGAAATGAAAGCTGAATCAGACTTTTTGATTGTGGAATTTCCCCTCTTTGCCATGGATGAAAATAAAAACGGTCTGCTCGTTTCGAAGCAGACCGTTCAGAAAACAGGAAGTAGCGCAACGCCTTAGAGGCTATACCTTATCCGCGCTTACCGGGGCGGCTGGCCCCGCGGGAGCCGCGGCTTGATGGTTTGCCTTTCGGCGGGCCACTGGCGGCGCTGCGGCCAGCACTGGTCGGACGGCCAGGGCCAGCCGGGCGGCCGGGCCTGGTGCCCGCCTGGCCCGAAGGCCGGCCCGAGCCAGCGGTTCGGCCGGCGGTAGACAGGCCTTTGCCCGGAAAGCCCGGCTTGGACTTGCGGCCGGCTGGTTTCTCTACCCAGGCACCGGCCGGGGCGGTTTTAGGCTTGCGCGGCGCCGAGTCGTCGAGGGGGTTGGCGGGGGTGCGAATGATGGTTTTTGGCAGGCCGGAGCCCGGGCGCGACGTCTTGTGCGAAGGCCGGTCGGCCCAGCTGTCGGCGGTGGAAACGGTTTTGCGGCGGCGCGGCACCGAGCCGTCGTCGGTACCGCTGGAGTGCTCGATCATCTCAAACAGCACCTTCAGCTCCTTGTCGGTCAGCTCGCGCCACTCGCCGGGGCCGAGGCCTTTCACATTCACGTTCATCACCCGGATGCGCTCCAGCTGTACCACTTCGTAGCCGAAATGCTCGCACATGCGCCGGATCTGGCGGTTCATGCCTTGGATGAGGGTGATGCGGAAGATATAGGGCGTCTCCTTCGTGACCTTGCACTTCTGCGTCATCACGCCCAGAATGGGCACGCCGTGGGCCATGGCGTCGATGAACTGGTCGTTGATGGGCTTGTCGACCATCACCACGTATTCCTTTTCGTGCTGGTTGCCGGCCCGCAGAATCTTGTTGACGATGTCGCCGTTGCTGGTGAGCAGAATCAGGCCCTGCGACTCCTTATCGAGACGGCCGATGGGGAAGATGCGCACCGAGTGCTTGATGTCGCGGATGATGTTGTCGCGCACGCTCCTGTCGGTGGTCGTGACGATGCCCGGCGGCTTGTTGTAGGCAATGTACACGGCATCTTCCTCGGCCCGCGGCTCGATGGCCACGCCGTTGACCACCACCCGGTCCTTGATGGTCACCTGGTCGCCGACGTGGGCGCGTTTGCCGTTTACCAGCACGTTGCCCTGCTCGATGTGGCGGTCGGCCTCGCGCCGGGAGCACACGCCGCTTTCACTGATGTATTTATTAAGACGGGTCGCCATGGAGTTAATGCGTAGGGCCTGGTGCTTGGTGCATAGGCACTTGGGCAGGCGGGTAAAAAACAGGCTGCCGGCCCCCTGGAGGGTCGGCAGCCTGCAAAGATACGGTATAGCGCGGCGGCAGCCTTACACCGATGGCCGGGTTTCGCGGAAAAGCGCAAACAAGGCCGTTTCCAGTTCGGCGGGCAGCGTGGGTGGCAGCACGGGGCGCAAGGCCAGCGCCGGGCCGGTGCCAGTAGGCGTGTAGGTGCCTTCTGAGGCATTGAACTGCAGCCGGCCCTGTGCAAACTCACGCTGCTGCTCGTCGCCGTCGGCGTTCATCGACACGAAGGTGAGGTGGCTGAGCTGGCGGCTGGTACGGTCGAAATACAGCCAGAAATACACGTCGCCGGGGTTGGCACTCTGCACATCAAGGCGCTTGATTTCGAAGATGCTGGCCGTGGCGGATTCCAGCAGGAAAAGGGGACGATAGGGGAAGGTCATGGGGGTAGTATGCGAGGGACTAAGAACTGTCATCCTGAGCTTGCGAAGGATCCTGTCACGCTGCAACGAGCCGTTTGGTAGTAATCCAGGCGTGATAGGGTCCTTCGCAAGCTCAGGATGACAGGCGGTTGGGCTGCTTCTGCAGCTTCTACAGCTTCACCTTTTTCTCGCCCCGGTCCACGGCTTTCATCCACCGGATCAGGCCGCGCATGTAGGTGGGCTGGTCGTCGTAGAAGCTCATGTGCGAGCCGTTGGGGCAGATGAGGGCGGTGCCATGCTGCACCTTCTGGGCCACCATGCGCATGTGCTCGGGGTCCATGGTGTCGTACTTGCCGCCGATGCTGAGCACCGGCACGCGCAGCTTGGGCAGGTCGGGCACGCGGTTCCAGTTGAGCAGCTTGCCCGACACGCCAAACTCGCTGGGCCCCTGCATCGTCACGTACAGCGACTGGTTCATTTTGGCGAAGGAGCGGTTCACGGGCTCGGGCCACTCGGCCGGCGGGCGGCGCAGAATGTGCTCGGCGTAGAAGTTGGGCAGCAGCAGCTCCATGTAGCGCGGGTTCTGGAAGTCCTTGCGCGCCTCAATGGCCCGGATTTCCTTCAGCACCTCGGGCTTGAACTGCGGGGCCAATACCTCCTCAGCATACTTGCCGTAGTCGGGAATGCTCATCATCATATTCGAGATGACGAGGCCCTTTAGGTGCTGCTGGTACTTGAGGGCGTACTCGGCGGCCAGGATGCCACCCCAGCTGTGGCCGAGCAACACGAAGTTGCTGCTGTCGAGCTTCAGGGCCTGGCGCACCTGCTCCACTTCCTCCACGTAGCGCGGCAGGCTCCACATGCTGGTATCCCGCGGGTTGTCGGAGTTGCCGCAGCCGAGCTGGTCGTAGTAGATGATTTCCACGCCTTCGCGGGGCAGGAAGCTCTCCATGCACTCGAAGTACTCATGCGTGGCGCCCGGGCCGCCGTTGAGCAGCAGCAGCTTCAGGCGCGGGTTGTTGCCGATACGCTTGGTCCAGACGTTGAACTTGCCCTTGGGCGTGTTGATGGCCACCATCTGCACGCCGCCAGTCTGCAGCTTCGTGGTGTCGGGGGCGGGGAAGTAGCTGCTGAGGCTGGGCGTTTCCGTAGCGCCGGTTTCGGTGGGAGCGGGGGCGGAGCAGGCGGCTAACAGGCCCAGCAGAAGCAGGCTGAGCGGGGTCGATGAAAGTAGCTTTTTGAACACGTAGCAGAGGGGCGAAGGTGGAAAAGTTAAACCTACCCAACTTCGCCGCCACCACCAAACGCAAAGCGGGCCGCCCCACTGGAGCGGCCCGCTTGCGTACGAATCATCCACAAAATCCGTGAAATCCGGAAAATCCGTGATTTAGCCGAGCGTGTGGTACACGGCCTGCACATCGTCGTCGTCCTCGAACTTTTCGATGAGGTTCATCACTTCTTCCAGCTCGTCGCCTTCGAGGTGCACGGTGGTGTTGGGTACGCGCTGCAGCTGCGCCGATACCACGTTCAGCTGCTTTTCTTCCAGTGCCTTCTGCATCTGGCCGAAGTCGGTGAAGGCGGTTTCTACTACGATGTAGTGCTTCTCATTGCCGTGCTCGTCTTCGTCTTGGTCGGCGTACACGTCTTCGGCGCCGGCGTCAATCAGCTCCAGCTCCAGCTCGTCCAGCTCCAGACCTTCGGCGGCCAGCTTGAACACGCCCTTGCGGGTGAAGGTGTAGTCGGAGGAGCCGGCGGTGCCCAGGGCGCCGTTGCCGCGGTTGAAGTACATGCGTACGTTGGCCACGGTGCGGGTGGGGTTGTCGGTGGCAGTTTCAATCACCACGGCCACGCCGTGGGGCGCGTAGCCTTCGTACACCACTTCCTGGTAGTCTTTCTCCTCGCGGGAGCTAGCCCGCTTGATGGCGGCTTCCACCCGGTCTTTGGGCATGTTCACGCCCTTGGCGTTCTGCATGGCCGTGCGCAGGCGCGAGTTGGTATCGGGGTTGGCGCCCGACTCCTTCACGGCCATCACAATTTCGCGGCCGATGCGGGTGAAATCTTTGGACATCCGGTCCCAGCGCTTCATTTTGCGGCCTTTGCGGAATTCAAACGCGCGTCCCATCTATAAGTAAGGTGATTAGGTGAGGAGGAAATTGGGTGAGTGGGTCCGGGCAGGGCCGAACGGGCCGCAAGTTAGCAGAAAGCCCGGCCGGGCGCAACGCACGCCGCCATCGTACCCCGAAGCAGCCCGGTGGCCCGGCGGTGCCGGGCTGCGCGGTAGCAGGTCGGTGAGCCGCCGCGCCGCCTTGGGGTACCGCCCGCTTACTGCGCCCGCAGGGTGTACACGCTCTGGTTGCCGGCCGGGTAGCCCAGGATAGTTAGCGTCAGGATGCCGTTGACCAGCCGGAAAGTGCCCTCGTCGGTGCGCGCCTGGCCTTTCTTGTCGGTGTAGACAAAGGCAATCCGGTCGGCGGTGAAACGGAACCGGCCCGTTTGGTCGAAGCGCATGGTGCCGCCGTTACCGGCAATGATCATAGCTTTCTGGTAGGTGCCATCGGGACGGAGGCTGAGTGTGCCGCCCACGCCCTTGGCGGCCATGGGCACGGCGCTGGTGCCCTTGTCGAGGATGGTGTAGCTGAGGTAGGTGTAGGTGCTGAAAAACGACGGAGCCAGCCGGGGCGTGGCCGCTGGCCGGACCTGGGCCTGCGCGGCCGGAGCCGCCAGCAGCAGGCCCGCCAGCAGCAAAAGAAGCTTATTCATGCCCTAAGATACAGTGCGCCGGGTTTAGCAGCCAGCCTCCAAGAGCCAATGCTGCGCTTCCTCCATCTGGTCGAAGTCGAAGCTGGCCACGAAGGGCTGGGACGTATATTGGAGCGACGAGGCTACGCAGCTGCGGGCCGGCCAGTCCATGGCATTCACCCAGGCAATAGCTTCCATGCCGGCATGCTGCAGCTGAGGAACAAAGACAGAGCCGATCCAGATGGCTATTTCCTTCCATTCACCAAACGCTTCACTGCTGTCGTTGAGCAGGTGGGTGCTGCCAGTGTTGTACACTTCCTGCAGCAGCCGCTGGCAACCCAGCCGCACCGACTCAGAATCGTGCTGTCCTCGCCATTCTGCCAGCAAGTAATGGTGTTTGGGACTGTGGTAAATCATCAGCGAAGCGGAGTCTACCAGAACGCGTAATGGGGGTAAGCTTAAAACCATTGAAAATTGCAATTGTGATAGAAATTTAACCGGCTCATGAACAGGCTTCCAGGTGGAATAGTTCGGCTTTTTTTTGAATCAAAACAGACTTAATAAATAAATAAATATATTTCTTGGATAGTATCGGCTGTTAATCTGTGCTGGCCGCAAATAATACTTTGGCACTACGGTGACTTTCATAAATAAGCTGATTCGGCCGGCGGTTGAGCTGCCCGAGGCTGATGTTTGCCTGGTGGGTTTGCCCCTGGATTTCGGGACGGTGCTGGAAGGCGGGCGGGCCACGGAAGCTGCTTTCCTGGCTGGTCGCCAGCGTGAAGTGCGGCTGTTTGAAATCATGGAGCTTAACCCGGTTTTCTACCGGGACCACCAGACGGCCCGGCTGGCGGCTACGGTGCTAACCGCTTACCTTACCGGCGTGGCGGCTGGGCGCTAACCTGGTTTCGCCGCCCCGAATGCTACCCGTCCCTGAACTGTCCTCGCTGTGAAATACCCGCTTTTCGCCTTGCTGCTCGTAGCGCTGGCTGCTCCCGTGGCTGCCCAGACACCCCCTGTGCCCGCCTTTCAGTTCAAATGTGAAGACCATGCCAACACCCAGCTGCGCAAAACCTACTGCGAAACCCGCGACCTGACTTTGCCCGCCCCGCCGGCTGGCACGCCGCTTTCCGTAGATGCGCGCCTGAACGGCAGTATCACGGTGCGGGGGTGGGCCGGCGCCACGGTGCGGGTGCGGGCGCTGGTGCAGGCGTCCTCCGGCGAGCTGGCCGATGCCCGGGCGCTGGCAGCCAGTGTCCGGATCAGTACCAGCGGCCACCAGGTGCAGGCCGCCCGCGCCAACGGCAGCCTCGACGACTGGGGCGTGAGCTACGAGGTACTGGTGCCCACCAATACCAGTCTGGCGCTGCACGCCACCAACGGCGGCCTGCGCCTCGAAAATGTGCAGGGCACCATCCGCTTCGAAACTACCAATGGCGGCGTGCAGCTGCTGAACCTAGCCGGCGACGTACGCGGCAAAACCACCAACGGCAGCTTGGCCCTGGTGCTAACCGGCGCCACCTGGGACGGCACCGGCTTCGATGTGCAGACTACCAGCGGCAGCATACGGTGCGAGGTGCCGGCCACCTACGCGGCCACCCTCACTGCGCGCACCACCAACGGCCGCGTGAAAGCCTCGTTGGCTCCGGCCACCCGCAAGCAGCTGCTACCCCGTAGCCTCATGGCCACCTTCGGCAAAGGCGGCCCGCAGCTGCGCCTTGCCACCATCAATGGCAGTATTGAGGTGCAGCAGCCGGCCGCCGGCTCGTCGCTAGCGCCCGGGAAAGAATAGCGGAAAACACCGTGCCCCGACGGCCGACAGTCGGTTACAACCCGCTTGGGTGTAGCCGCCTGCCGGCCGTCGGGGCACGGTAAAAAATGACGCGGTGCGGCTACTAATGCCGCACTACCTCGCCGGTGCGCTCATGGCGCGGACCATCGGGCTCGGTGGTGGGATAGGCGTTCTGCTGATGCGTTTTCTGCTTCTTAACGAAGTACGCAGCGGCGGCCATGGCACCCAGGGCAGCGCCCACAATGGCGAGCTTGGTGCGCAGCGGATCGGAAGGGGCGGGGGGCACCGAGGCAACGCCGTTGGCGTCGAGGCGGGCGGGTTGCTGTACGTAGCGTCCTTTGGTTGGCATGGGGAAGTTATCGGCTAAGTGTTGGAGTCCTTGGGTGGCTTTGGGGCCAGTGATGACGGGGCCGTGGCCGCAGCCAATGGCCTCGGGGCGCAACACCGCCAGCTTCTGCACCGACTCGCGCACCTGCTGCCAGTCGTAGTTGAAGGGCGCGCCGGCCACGCTGATTTCGGGTACCTGCAGCAGCAGCTTCGGTACCGACTCGTGGTTGGCAGTAGCAAAGGCATCAGCGCCCAGCAGCGTGCGGTCCGACTCGCGGAACAGCGCCAGCTGGCCGGGCGCGTGGCCGGGTACGTGCACCCAGCGCCAGCCCAGCAGGTAGGGCACCTCCTCGGTGTCGGTAGGGAAGGCCTGCACGTAGCGGGAGAGCTGGAACGACTGTGGTGGGAAAAACCGCGCCACAAACGCCAGGGAGCCGCCGTTTTCCACCGTGGGGTCGGCGGCCGGGTACACGGCGCGGGCCGTGAGGAAGGGCAGCTCCAGCGGGTGGGCCAGCACCGGCACCTTCCAGTGCTCGGCCAGCGCCTGCACCGAGCCGGAGTGGTCCATGTGGCCGTGCGTCAGGATGATGGCTTGGGGATGGGTGCCGGGGTAGAACAGTTTGTCGGCGGCGGCAATGATGTCCTTGTCGGAGCCCGGTAGGCCGGTGTCTACCAGCACCCATTCGCCGGCATGGCCGGTTTCCACGAAATAAAGATTAACGAAGCGCTGAATCTGAAGCTGGGTTACGCCAGCGGCTACCTGTTTCATGAGTATCGGAGGGAAGGATGATGATAAGTCGTACGCAAATCCGGCGGTAAGGGTACGGTAGAGCCTACACGAGGCCGACGGCAGTGTATCGGCAGCCGCCTTTTATCCCCGTCAAAAACGCCTAACTTCCACTCGTCCCACGTGCATCCCATCCCGCCCGCCATGCCCCATTCCGCCCCCCGATACGCCCGAGCTGAACCGGCAAGCCACCAGCCCCGCTGATACCCGTGCGTCTGGCTCCCCCACTTTTAAGGAGAAGGGGCCGGGGGTGGAGGGCCGGCCTATGTATTACAAGGGTGCCGTTCATCGGCTTGCCGGCCCGCGTGTGCTAGCTAGGCTACGGCGAGCGGGAGAAGTTCGGCCTGGTCATCAACGACTTGGTGGTGTGGGGAAGGTATCGGCCCCCATCGTCATCGGCCGCGACCACCTCGACTGCGGCTCCGTGGCCTCGCCCAACCGCTAAACCGAAGGCATACTCCACGGCTCCGACGCCGTGGCCAACTAGGTTTCGCTGCACAACGGCGGCGGCGTGGGCATCGGCAACTCCACCCACTCCGGCATGGTGATAGTGGCCACCGGCACCCCCGAAAAGGCCGAACGATTAAAGCGGGTGTTGACCACCGACCCCGGCATGGGTATCTTTCGCCACGCCGACGCCGGCTACGAGCTGGCCCGGCAAGTGGCTGAGGAGCGCGGGGTGAAGATTTCGGGACGGGCGTAAACTCGCAGCGGCTCCTGAGGGAATATTCTGCCTGCCGCCGTTGTTGCTTTCGTATCTTTCCTTAAACCAAGACCCGCAAGCCATGACATTAGTATTGGTAGAAGTTTCCGACGATGCCGCTGTAGAGGCCCTGCGCCGGCAACAGGGCGTACGGGTAGTGGGGGTGGTGGCGGCAACCGCTGAGGCAGCACTGCCGCCGGTTGCGCCACCACGCAAGTGGGCTGGTGGGCTGGCTGCCATATCCACCACCCCGGCCGAGGAATGGGACAAGCACTTGCACGAAATCCGAAACGAATGGGAGCGGGATATATAGCCGATACCAATGTCGTTATCGATCTGGTACTGGGTCGGCTGCCGATGTCCAGTGCCACTTGGCTCGATACGCAGTTGGCCGCACAGCAGATTGCCGTTTCTGTAATCACCCGTATCGAGTTGCTGGGAAAGCTTGTGCCTGATTCGGAAGCCTCATTTCTGCAGTCCTTCGTGCAAGCCGTGGCGATTTTGCCAATTGATGAGCCCGTCGTTCAGCAAACGATTCTGTTGCGTCAGCAGCACCGCATCAAGCTGCCCGATGCCCTTATTGCCGCCACTGCCATAGCGCACGGCCTGCCACTGCTCACCCGCAACGTCAGCGACTTCAATAGCATAATCGGAATACAAGTGCTCAATCCACATGAAGCAGCACAGCTGCCGCCTCTGTGAAGAAGGACGTCGAGTAATTACTGCTATTCCCACCCAACGCCGCCCGAGCCCCGCTCCGGCGGCGTTGCTCGTTCTAGGCTATCCGGGAAGAAAAAAGCAAAACCTACACCTCCGCTGTTCAGTAACCTATACCTGCGCCGGTCCATCACCGGCGCACCAACCAAAACCACGCAACTATGAACATCGGAATCATTGGCGCCGGCCACATCGGCAGCGCCCTGGCCGTGCGGCTCACCAGTCTCGGCCATTCGGTATATATCGCCAACTCCCGCGGCCCTGAAACGCTCAAGGACGTGGCCCAAAAAACCGGTGCTACGCCCGTTACGGCCGAAGAAGCGGCCCGCCACGGCAGCGACATCATCGTGGTAACCATCCCGCTGAAAAACATTCCCGACCTGCCCAAAGACCTGTTCACCAGCGTGCCGGTTGAGGTGCCCGTCATCGACACCAGCAACTACTATCCCCACCTGCGCGACGGCAAGATTGCGGAGCTGGAAACCGGCTCGCTGACCGAAAGCGAGTGGGTGCAGCAGCATCTGGGCCGCCCTGTGGTGAAGGTGTTCAACAACATCTACGCCGACCATCTGGAAAATAAGGGCCAGGACGCCGGCACGCCCGGCCGCATCTCGCTGCCCGTAGCCGGCGACGATGCCGCCGCCAAGCAGAAGGTAATGGCCCTGGTTGACGAGCTGGGCTTCGACGCCGTAGACGACGGCACCCTGCACGAGTCGTGGCGCCAGCAGCCCGGCACCCCGTCCTACGGTGCCGACCTGCCTGCCGACAAGCTGCGCGAGCATTTCGTGAGCCTCGGCACCGAGCGCACCGAGGCCCAGCACGCCGAGTACCTGGCCAACCACGCCAAGGCGGAGCAGGCTATGGAGGCCCAGGGCATCAAGCTGAAGTAGCCAACGGCCCGGAGCAGTTCCGGCTGCGAGGTCATGGAAGTGCCTCGGCAAACTGAAAAGTGTCGCTTCAGGAAACTGAGGCGGCACTTTTCGTTTCAGGTGATTACCACGAAAGCACCAGTTTCAACCCCTGCGTGGGTCTCCGCGTATCCGCACGTATGCATCCTATTGTGCCTTGGCTACCCCTGCTGTTTATCCCTATTTTTGGAGCCTTCTGGTGTCTGGTTGTCTTCATGATATCCCGCATGGGCTGGAGCCGCCTGGCTGAGGCGTATGCCGCAACCGAAGCCCCCGCCGCCGTGTACCGGCAGACACTAACCTATCTGCGCATTGGTGTGGCGAAGTACAATAATGCAGCTCGCATGGGCATCACCCCGGAGGGCCTGCACCTGTCCACCTGGAAAATTTTCTTTGTGGGCCACCCACCGCTGTTCATTCCCTGGTCGGCTTTTGGACTGGTGCAGGAAGAAACGTTTCTGTGGGTGAAAACCTACACCACCCACATCAGCTGCCCTAGCGGGGCCGTCCGCTTCCAGTTCACCAGCGACCAGTTGCGGGCCGCGCTGTCCACACCTTTGGGTGCTCCGCGGTAGGCCAGGGTGTGCGTGCACGGAGTGCCTGCGGAAAGCAAGAGTAAGGCTTCATTATTTTTCGCCAGTGATACGCTGGGTGGCAGCCGCTACGTTGAATATCAGCGCTGTTATGTGTTGCATCTCTAGGTCTTGGTCCATGTATAAAGTCTTCTTTACAATGCTCGGCTGCTTGGCGGCCACCGCGGCCACTGCCCAAACTGACTGCTCTGCCCCCGTACTGCAAGTATTGCACAATGGGCAGGCCATACCAGCCACCGGCAGCGCACTGCCCGCCAGTGCGCAGATGCGTCTGGTGCCCGCGCCTGGCTGCCCAGCGGCAGGCAGCTACTGCGCCACTGGCGCCGAAGTCACGCTGGTTCGGGCCGGCCGGCCAGTGCTGCCCATCATGCTCGTGCCTCAGTCCCGCCTCGACCTGCGGCCGTTGCAGCGCATAGCCCAGCCCGGGGACCATCTTTTCGTGTTCATCCCCTATGAAAACCTGCTCGTAGTAGCCGCCGACGGTTCACAGCGCCCTTACGCCAAACCCACACCTAAGCCCGGCCGGCTGGATCTAACCCCCGACGACGCGAAAGGCATAAGTTTCAAGTGGCTCATAGTACAGCCGGGATTGGGCGCAAAGTAGCGTGCGTACGCCCCGCTACAGCTTCTCGCCGCAGCGCCAGCAATACTCAGCGTCGGGGCGGTGCTCCGGGGCCTGGCACACGTGGCATAGCGCCTGCCTGAAGGCGGGCGGGGCGGCGGGGCGGCCGCTGGCCGGCAGCGCCATCTGGGCCGACACGATGCCCGTGGGCACGGCAATGATGGCGTAGCCCATAATCATCAGCACCGACGCCAGGCTCTGGCCCAGCACCGTGGCCGGCGAAATGTCGCCGTAGCCTACCGTCGTCAGCGTCACGATGGCCCAGTATACGCTTTTCGGGATGCTGGTGAAGCCGTTCTGGCCGCCTTCCACCACGTACATGAGCGTGCCCACCACAATGGTCAGGGTGAAAACGGCCGTCAGGAACACCAGAATCTTGAAGCGGCTGGCCCGCAGCGCCTGCACGATAAACTCGCCTTCGCCCACAAACTGCCCCAGCTTGAAGATGCGGAACACCCGCAGCAGCCGCAGCGTCCGAATCACGAGCAGGTAGCGGCTGCCGGCCAGCACCAGCGCCGCCAACGTGGGCACTATCGACAGGAAGTCGATAATGCCGAGCAGACTTAGCGCGTAGGCCAGCGGTCGCCGCACCACCAGCAGGCGCAGCACATATTCCACCAGAAACAGGCCCGTAAACACCCATTCCACCACCCGCAGCGCGGGCCCATACTGCGCCTCAATGCTGCGGACGCTTTCCAGCATCACAGCCAGCACGCTCAGCACGATGGCCACCAGCAGCACAATATCAAACAGCTGCCCCGCCCGCGTATCAGATTCGAAGATGATGCGGTAGGCGTTTTGCTTCCAGGCAGGCGCGTTTTCGCGGGGGCGGATATTCATAGGCGGCAGGAAGGCGGCAGCAGGAGAGAAGAATCTCGTTGCCGACCACCGGGGTAGGTCCTGGCTTACGAAAAATGCCTGAGCCCGGCCGACGCGCTAACGTGCGGAACGGATTGCCAGCGCGGCTACTGGCGCCCGGCCAGCACTTCGTGCACTTGCGTCCACCGGATTTCGGGGTACCGGTCGTTGTCGAGCGGTTCGGCCAGCTTGGCCTGCCCGCTGAACATATTGTGCAGGTACTGCATGCCCTGCCACGGCGGAAATACCTCGTTGCTGGCCGGCATCAGCGCTTTCGTCACCTGTACCACCTTGCCGAAAGCGCCCAGCCCGCCTACCCGAAACAGCTTGTACGGCTGCCCCGTGGCCCGCGTGGCCGCTGCCTGCAGCCCCCGGATGCTCGCCACCTCGCCCGCCACGCGCAGGTAGCGCGGCGTAGTGGGGTCGAGGGCGGCGGCGGCCGTGAATTCGGCGGTGTTGGTCATGGTCGTGAAGTCCAGCGGCTGGTCGGCGTCGCCCCAGTACACCACGCGCTTCGGGCCCGGCAGCACCACGGGCGCCTGCCCGGTCAGCAGGTCCATAAACATGCCGTTGAGCACCGAGGTGGCCTGAATGGGCGCCTGCTCCAGCCGCCGCTGAAACTCGCGGCGCAGGTCGAAATTGCGGTTCGAACCCTCGGGCAGCCGCGTGAAGTCAGCCGAAAAGTCGGAGGGGATGAAGCGCTGTACGCTGGCCGCCACGGCCGCATCGAGCAGCTGCGTCTGGGCGTCCACAATCACCTCCCGCAGCCCCGAAAGCGCCGATACTACGCACGATGCCCCGGCGCAGGCCGCCGTCAGCGCCGCCGCGTCGGAGTAGTCGGCAGCTACTACTTCCACGCCCTGCAGCCGCAGCGAAGTGGCCTCGGCCCCGGCCACGGCACCGGGGCGCACCAGGGCCCGCACGGTGGCCCCGCGCTGGCGCAGGAAATGAGCAATCAGCAAGCCCAGCTGCCCGGTAGCGCCGGCCAGCACCACAGTGCCGCGCGAGGTGGGAATAGCAGAGGAGGCGGTAGCGGAGCGCGGGGCTGAGGAAGCAGAATCCATACAAAGGAAGTGTCGGCGTGAGGGCGTAATACCCAGATGTGCCCCCGAAGGTTATGCAGAGCAACTGCCAGTCGTTGCTTGAACATATTGCCACCCAGGTACCCCGCGGTAGCTTGCTTTGCCGGCTTAAAATCGGTATTTTCATCTATTGTGGCAGGCCGTAGATCTGGTCTGGAGTTGCTTTTTGCTGCCGCAAGGTTTGGCGTATGCACCATATCGTCTATCAAAGCACCGCCGTAGGGCATCCTACCACTGCCGCTCTCCGGCAGTTGCTCCGGCAGGCGCGCAGCAGCAACCGGCAACTGGGAATCACGGGCTTGCTGCTGTTCAGCAACGATAGTTTCCTGCAGGTACTGGAAGGCGAGCAGTCCGCCACGGAAGCCCTTTACAGCCGCATTACCGCCGACTACCGCCACACCTGTATCCTCCGGCTTTCCAACGGTTTCATTCCGCAGCGTATCTTCCCCGACTGGTCTATGGGCTTTCAGTCGCTCTCCGGCGAGGATTTCGGGCGCCTGACCGGCTACATAAACCCTTACCGCTCCGACTTCCTCGACAGGCACCTACCCGAAATGGATGAAGGCATGCTTTGTCTGCTCCGGTCGTTTGTGGTGGAAGACGGCTGGCAGCTCTGACGCCTTCTGAACGCGGGCCCGTCAAAGCCGGGCAGCACACAAAACCAGTTGATTTGCTCCGCGCCAGTAGACTGCGTGGCCGAAGCCGGATACTATTTCCACGAATAGCGGCCAAAGTGAATAAAATCTTAAAAGTGCCGTTTATCGTCGTTTTAAGCAGCTTTTTCACCTGAAAAACCAGTCAAAACCAAGCCGCATAGTGCCGCCAAAGCGCTGGTGTTGCCGCTAAGAAGTCGTCAGCGTCCGGCGAAATAAAAATAAGCCCTATATTTACAGTGTTAAAGGCAAATAGCCTCGTGCCGCTACCATTGATTCGCTATGCTGAATTATTGTAGAGTTTCGTTGCCAGTTGCTTTAATTTCCTTCCAATTTCCTAAGCATCATGTCAACAGGAACAGTAAAATTCTTTAATGAAACCAAAGGCTTTGGTTTCATCAACGACGCAGCCACCGGCCAAGACGTATTCGTTCACGTAACCGGTCTGATCGACGAAATCCGCGACAACGACAAGGTTGAGTTCGAGGTAGAAGAAGGCCGTAAAGGTCTGAACGCTGTGAAAGTACGCCGCGCGTAGTTTCCCTCACCGCCTATAGGAAAAGGAGCATGCCAGCCGGCATGCTCCTTTTTTTGTGCCTTCTGGCTGCGTGAACAAACCGCATACGGACGAGCTGAATCGTTTTGCGGAATCTGCCGGCGCACGCTCCAGGCAGGCGAGCACACGGCCGGGCTCGTCAGGGTATTGGTAGCTGAGCAATTGATAACGCCCGGTGGGGCACCGTCGGGCCGCAGCCACGACGGTGCCCCACCGGGCGTTGCCATGATGCCTAACGCCGGCAACTGGCAGCTTACCCCAGATCTACCCGAAAGGTAAGCTGGCCGGCCTGCGCCCCGGCCAACCCGAAAAGCAGCGAGAAGAGAAGTAGCGCGTATTTCATGGGAGTTTTACAGAGGCGAATCGTGAAGGTACACCCGCGTGCCGCGCCCTGCCTCATGGCCGGCGGCAATTCCTTAAAATGAGCTAAACGTCTTCTATCAGGCTGGTTTTCCAGTCTTTTTCAGGCCTGGATAAGCGCCGCTTAGTGGTTGCTGGTGAGCCATTCCTGCGCCGCCAGCTCATCCACGAAAAGCTGCACACGAAATGGCAGGTTGTCGTAGTGAGCAGGCAGGGGCGTGTCGTCCTGGGCTTCAATTTCGGCCAGCAGCATCGGCGTCACCAGGTAGGCCAGGTAAGTGACCTTATCGGGCTGGTCGCCGGCCTGCGGAAAGAACGTGGTGAGCAGCTCGGGCTGGTAGGAGGTGTGGCGGCGCAGGTCGATGAGCCAATGCTGGCAGCCGTGCTGGTTGGCAGCATCCAGCATGAGGGCGTAGGCTTCCTGGGCCTCAGTGGGGGCCAGCGGGCGCAGAATCCGGTTGATGATAAAGCAGACATCGTCCCGATAGGTGAGGTCGAGGAAGTCGCGGGCAGGTAGGGCGTGGTACATGCAGGAAGGGCGTGGAATAAATTAGCTCTACGCGGGGCGGGGGGCATGGTTGAGCCGGTCTGGGCCCGGCGCTGCATATTTGTGGACTTCCCGCCCTGTTTCTTCGCTATGCAGTCTGCTTCCACAGTTTTTATGGTTCGCCCGGCCGCGTTCGGCTTCAACGCCGAAACTGCCTTTTCCAACTCGTTTCAGCAGCCCATAGCGGAGCAAACGCCGGGGGCGCTGCAAGCACGGGCCCTGGCCGAATTCGACGGGGCAGTGGCGCAGCTGCGGGCCCACGGTGTGCGGGTGCTGGTGTTCGAGGATGCGCCCGAGCCGGTTCGGCCCGACGCCGTATTTCCCAACAACTGGCTCACGCTGCACGCCGACGGCCGGGTGCTGCTCTACCCTATGTGCGCGCCCAACCGCCGCCTGGAGCGCCGCCCCGACATCGTGGCCGCGCTGGCGCAGGACTTCCTGGTGACGGAAGTAGTGGATTTCGCCGCGTGGGAGCAGCAGCAGGTGTTTCTGGAAGGCACCGGCAGCCTCATCTTCGACCACGAGCACCGGGTGGCGTACGCTGGCTTGTCGCCCCGCACGGATGCGGCGCTGCTGGCCGAAGTGTGCGCGCAGCTGGGCTACCGGCCGGTGTCGTTTCGGGCGCAGGACGCGCAGGGGCAGGAAATCTACCACACCAACGTGCTGCTGAGCATCGGGCCGGGGTTTGCGGTAGTATGCCTGGAAAGCATCCGGGACGCTGCCGAGCGCGCCGCTGTGGTGGTGTCGTTGCAGGAAACCGACCACGAAATCGTGGATATCTCGCTGGCGCAGGTGGCGTGCTTTGCCGGCAACATGCTGATCCTGCAGCCCGCCGCCGGTCCGGCGCTGCTGGCCCTTTCCCAGACCGCCCACGAGGCGCTTACGCCCGCTCAACGCCAGACGCTGAGCGCCTACGCCACGTTGTTGCCGCTGCCCATCCCCACCATCGAAACCATAGGCGGCGGGAGTGTGCGGTGCATGCTGGCCGAGGTATTTCTGCCAGAGCGGGCGTAAGTAGATGGGGTGGAGTTGGGAAAGGCAAAACCGAAGGTCATAACGCAGAACGTCATAATACAGAACGTCATTCCGAGCGGAGCGAGGAATCTCGCGTGCTGACATTGGGATTACTATTACAACATCAGCACGCAGAACGTCCTTTAACTTCAGACCGTCATTCCTCGCGCTGCTCGGAATGACGGTCTGAAGTTACCTGCCAGCCTGCTGCGAGGCGGGCTCTACCAACCCCAGCACTTTGCTGGTACGGGCCCGCACTTCGGCTACCAGTTCCGGCTTGGTGGCCAACGACTGCCCGAAAGACGGCAGCATGTCGTGAAACTTCTGCTGCCACTCCGGCGAGGCCGCCTGCTGCGGAAAGCACTTCTGCACCAGCTGCACCATGATGCTGACGGCCGTGGACGCACCGGGCGAAGCGCCCAGCAGTGCCGCAATAGAGCCGTCGGCGCTGGTGACTACCTCGGTGCCGAATTCCAGCACGCCGCCCTGCTTTTCGTCTTTCTTGATAACCTGCACGCGCTGGCCGGCCACGGCCAGCTCCCAGTCTTCGGGCCGGGCTTCGGGCAGGTACTCGCGCAGAGCCGCCACCCGGTCCTGCGGCGACTGGCGCACCTGCTGGATGAGGTATTTGGTGAGCGGCAGGTTTTTCAGGCCCGCCATGATCATCGGGCGCAGGTTGCTGAGCTGGATGGAGCCGGGCAGGTCGAGGTAAGAGCCGGTTTTGAGGAACTTGGTGCTGAAGCCGGCGTAGGGGCCGAACAGCAGCTCCTTGCGGCCGTCAATCATGCGCGAATCGAGGTGGGGCACCGACATGGGCGGCGAGCCCACGCTGGCTTTGCCGTAGACCTTGGCGTCGTGGCGGGCAATAACGGCGGGGTTGGTGCACTTCAGCCACTGCCCGCTCACCGGGAAGCCCCCGAAGCCATCGGCCTCCGGAATGCCCGACTTTTCGAGCAGCGGTAACGAGCCACCACCGGCC
Source organism: Hymenobacter canadensis (assembly GCF_027359925.1). Classification (NCBI taxonomy): domain Bacteria; kingdom Pseudomonadati; phylum Bacteroidota; class Cytophagia; order Cytophagales; family Hymenobacteraceae; genus Hymenobacter; species Hymenobacter canadensis. The sequence goes on from NZ_CP114767.1 coordinate 563,346, forward strand.
CCGATGAATACGAACCGGGCCCGCACTTTCAGCGTCTGGCCGGTGGTGCGGTCTTCGGCCTTCACGCTCCAGGTGCCGTCGTCTTTGCGGCGCAGCTTCTGCACGTCGTGGTGGAAGTGCATGGTCACGCCGGGCTTCTCCTGCAGCAGATAGAACATGCCACGCGTGAGCGAGCCGAAGTTGACATCAGTGCCCAGGTCCATGCGGGTGGCGGCTATGGGCTGCTGCGGGTCGCGGCCATCCATCACCAGCGGCATCCAGGCGCGCAGCTCGGCGGGGTCGGTGCTGAATTCCATGCCCTCGAACAGGGCCGACTGCGTGAGGGCCGCGTGGCGCTTGCGCAGATATTCCACGTTTTCCTCATCCCACACAAAGCTGATGTGCGGAATATGGTTGATGAAGCGCTGGATTTCCTTCACGCTGTACTGCTCCGTGAGGTAGGCCCAGAACTGCTTGCTTTCCTCGAACTGCTCGGCAATCTTGAGGGCCTTGCTGATGTCGATGGTGCCGTCGGGCTTTTCGGGCGTGTAGTTCAGCTCGCAGAACGCCGAGTGGCCGGTGCCGGCGTTGTTCCAGGCGTCGGAGCTTTCGGCGGCGGCCACGTCGAGGCGCTCCAGGATGGTGATGGTCAGGCTGGGGTCCAGCTCCTTGAGCATCAAACCCAGCGTGGCGCTCATGATGCCGGCCCCAATCAGGACGACATCCGTGGTAGTAGTAGTGGTAGGGTCGAAGGCAGGTGTGCTCATGGGGAGAGAGACGGAAACAGCCGCCCGGCGCAGACGCAACAGTGCGCTGCCGCCCGAACGGCCCGGATACGGTACGTGAGGAGGCCGGAAAAAGGTACTGCCGGGTTGGAGTTAGCCGTGCAGGGCGCGCCACTCGTGGTCGAGCATGCTCATCTCAATCAGGCTCCAATATTCGCCCTCGTAGCGCAGAATGTCGCGAGAGAGGCCTTCCTGCTGCATGCCGGCCTTCTCGTAGCAGCGGATGGCGGCCGTGTTGAAATCGTACACGCCCAGGTCGATGCGGTGCAGGCCCAGGTCTTCGAAGCCGATGCGCAGGATGGCCTGCATCATGCCCTGGCAGATGCCGCGCCGCCGCGCCGTGCTGTTGCCCACCAGCACCCGGCTGATGCGGGCGGCGCTGTTTTTGCGGCTGATGCCGCCCAGCGAAATATGGCCCACCACCTCGCCGGTCTTGGTTTCGATGGCCTTGTACACCAGCGCGTCGGAGGTGGCGGGGTCGTTGGTATCGGCCAGGTACCAGGCCAGCTTGTCTTCGGTGAGGGGGAAGCTGAACAACGAGCCCGACCAGTTCATGAGCAGCTTAGGATCGGTTATCCAGTCGATGAGCTGCGGAAAGTCGGCCGGGGTGAAGTATTCGAGTCGGATCATAAAATAAGCAGGGGAAAAAGGGCCGTTTTGCGGGGACGGCAGGGCAGTTGCCACGCCGTCCCTACGAAGGTAAGGCGGCCAGCGGGCGGATTGTTCGGCCTCTGCCTCCGCAGACAGATTATTATGCAAGGCAGCAGCATAAGCCGGCCTTGAGTCAAAAGCTATATTATGATAGTGCAATAAAATGATGCGGCTACGTTATTTTGCCAATCTTCCTCCCCCTCATTTTCGATATGCTCCCGAAATACCTGCCGTTGCTGCTGGCCCTGCTGACCGGTGCCTGCCATGCTGAGGCGCCGGCGGCCGGGTCGGGGCCCACCGAAACGCGCCCCGACCCGGCGGCAGCGGCCGAATACAAGCCGCGCGTGACCCGGCTGGCGGCCCGGCGCACGGCCCTGGCGGCGCGCTACCGGCAGGCCCGCACAGCCACGCAGAAAGCGGCCGCGCTGCAACAGGCCCGGCAACTGCTCGTGGCCAGCCTCGATACGGTTATCTGGCCCGCGTGGTATGGCACGCCCTGGGCGTTCTACGGCACCACCCAGCAGCCCCGGCAAGATTCCATTGCCTGCGGCTACTTCGTGACGACCACCCTGCGCGACGCCGGCCTGCGCCTCGACCGGGTGGCGCTGGCTAAAACCACTTCGGAAAAGCTGATCCAGAACCTCACCGACGAAGCCCACATCCGGCGCTACCGTCTCGTGCCGCAGGCCCGTTTCGTGCAGCAGGTGCAGCAGCTCGGCGACGGCCTCTACATCGTGGGGCTGGACTTTCACGTGGGTTTTCTGCGCGTGCGGCAGGGGCAGGTGCGCTTCATCCATTCCACGTACCTGGGCGAAGGGCAGGTGGTGAACGAGGATGCGGCTACCTCCGCCGCCCTGCGCTCCAAGTACCGCGTAGTGGGCCGCATTTCGGCCGATGCGCGCCTGCTGGAAAGCTGGCTGCGGCAGCGGCGGTTTGTGTTTGGTGGCTGAAGGCGGCCGTTAGTCTTCCACGATGCCGGGCGTGAAGGGCTGGTCGGTGGGTTCGGTGAGGGTGCGGGTTTTGGGCAGGCACTGCGGGTAGCGCTGCTGAATGAAGGCAATCATCTGCTCCCGCACCGCGCACCGCAGGTCAAACGCCTGGCTGGAATTGGCGGCACTCACCAGGCAGCGCAGCTCGATGGTACGCTCCTTGGAATCCGTCACCTGCAGCACGCACACGCGCTGGTCCCAGAGCGGATGCGCGGCCACCACGCGCTGCAGCTCGGCACGCACGGCCTCCACCGGAATCGTGTAGTCGGTGTACAGAAATACGGTGCCCAGCAGCTGCGAGGCAGTGCGGGTCCAGTTCTGGAAGGGCTTCTCGATGAAATAGTTGAGCGGCAGCACCAGCCGCCGCTCGTCCCAGATGCGCAGTACCACGTACGTAAACGTAATTTCCTCCACCCGGCCCCACTCGCCTTCCACCACCAGCACGTCGTCGAGGCGGATGGGCTGGGTGAAGGCAATCTGGAAGCCGGCCAGCAGGTTGCCGATGGAGCGCTGGGCGGCAAATCCCACAATTACGCTGGCAATGCCCGCCGACGTGAGCAGGCCCGTCCCGATTTTGCGCACCGTGGCGAAGCTCATCAGAATGAGGGCCACGGCCACGAAGATGATGAGCGACACGGTGAGCTTTTTCACGAACTGCAGCTGCGTGAACAGCTTGCGCACCCGCAGGTTGTCGTCATCCGCGAGGCGATAGTGCTGCTGCACCAGGTCCTGAATAACGTCCACGGTTTTCACCAAACCCCAGGCGAAGGTGGTGAGCAGCGCCGTTTCCACCAGCCGCCGCGCTACTTCCAGGCTGCGGTCTTGGAGGGAGGTAAGCGGCAGCACAAACGAGACCACCAGCACCGGGAAAAACCACGCGCTGGGCTGGCGCAGGTGGCGTAGCACCGAGCTGGCCAGCAGCGTAGCCGGCTCGCGCCGGACGTAGGCGGCCAGCGCCCCGAATACCACCACTTTCAGCAGCCACCCTGCCAGCACGCTGCCGGCCACAATGGCCAGCGTGCGCAGCAGGGTTTCTACTTGGTCGGGCAGCAGGTCGGGAAGTTGGAAGGGCATGGGAAGGAGGGCAAGTAGCCGCCGCAAACCGACGGGCAGTGCTGCCATGTACCCGCGGCATCAGCCAAAGGTTGTAGTCCGGGCAGGCTTCAGGGGCTGGCAGCAGCCGGCTCAGACTGAGCAGTTGCCCCCGAAAATTTCGCTTATTAGCATGTAATTCAACCAAACGATCGGCAGGAGCAAAAAAAATTAGTCTATTATTACTATATGCATCGGATTGTATACCTCAGCTCCGCAACAGGCGAATTGGACGAGCATCAGCTAAAGGAGCTGTTGCTGCACTCGCGGCGCAAAAACCAAGCGCGCGCCATCACCGGTCTGCTGCTGGTGAGCGAAGGCGAGATTCTGCAGGTGCTGGAAGGCGAGCAGTCTGCCGTGGAGCAGCTCTACGACATCATTGCCCAGGACATTCGCCACACCCACCTCTACAAGCTGGCCGACGGCCCCATTCCTGAGCGGGCTTTCCCCGACTGGTCCATGGGCTTTGCCACGGCCGCGCCTGATACGTTCGTGCAGCTGGCCGGCTACCGCAACCTCGATAACACTGGTTTTTTAGCGGTCCGCCCGCAGAGCATGGACCGTCCTTTCTTTGAAGTACTGCGCGAGTTTGCCGCTGTGCATACCGCCAACGCCTGACCGCCCGTGCCCGACTACCCCGCCAACTATGCCGAGATAAACCGCACGCTCTGGAACACGAAAACCGTGCACCATGTGGCCTCGGATTTCTACAACGTACCTGCTTTCCTGGCCGGAGAGTCGTCGCTGAACGCCATTGAGCTGGGTTTGCTGGGAGAAGTGGTGGGGCAGCGCGTGCTGCATCTTCAGTGCCATTTCGGGCAGGACTCGTTGTCGCTGAGCCGGCTGGGCGCGCAGGTTACGGGCGTAGACCTGTCGGACCAGGCCATTGCCAAAGCTCGCGAGCTGAACGCCCAGTTGGGGCTGAATGCAGAGTTCATCTGCGCCGATGTGTATGCGCTGCCGCAGCAGCTGCACCAGCAGTTTGATATGGTGTTCACCACGTACGGCGTGCTGGGCTGGCTGCCCGACATGGACCGCTGGGCCGCCGTGGTGGCGCACTCCCTGAAGCCCGGCGGCCGCCTGGTGCTGGTGGAGTTTCACCCGGTGGTCTGGATGTTCGACAACAATTTCACCCGCTTCGACTACTCCTACTTCAACCGCGAAACCATCACGGAGCTGGAAACTGGCACCTACGCCGACCGCGCCGCGCCCATCGAAACCACGTCCGTTTCCTGGAACCACAGCCTGAGCGAGGTGCTGGGCGCCCTGCTCGGTCAGGGCCTGGAAATCCGCCACTTCGACGAGTATGACTACTCGCCCTACAACTGCTTCGCCGGCCTGGAAGACGCAGGCGAGCGGTGCTACCAGTTCCCGCACCTACGCGGCAAGCTGCCGATGGTCTACTCGGTGGTAGCCCAAAAGAAGTAGGCTCTCATTCCGACCGTAGGTAGGAATGAGAGCCCGGGCTAACAGTGTATTTGGGGAAGACCGTCATGCTGAACTTGTCGAAGCATCTCTACCGCTTTGTTGTGTTGGCATTGATTAGCCAGAGGTAGAGATGCTTCGGCAAGCTCAGCATGACGGGCAACGAGGTGCAAGCGGCGCTTGTAGCGCGAACTACAAAGTTCGCGCTACAAGCGCTAGAACACCTCATTCGCCGCTACAAACCGGGCGCCGCGCTGCTCGAGGTCGGCGCGGGCCTGCTGGTAGCCTTCGACGCTGATGGCGCGGGTGGCTTCTTCAATGAAAAACACCTCGAACCCTTCCTGCAGGGCATCTTTGGCGGAGAAGTACACGCAATAGTCGGCGGCGAGGCCGGCCAGGTAAACTTGCGTGACGCCGCGCCCGCGCAGATAGTCGGCTAGGCCGGTGCTCTTGCGGTGGCCGTTGTCGAAGAAGCCGCTGTAGGAGTCGAGGTCGGGGTTGGTGCCTTTGCGGAAGATGGCCTCGATGCGGTGCTGGTTGAGGGCGGGGTGGAAGTCGGCGCCGGGCGTGCCCTGCACGCAGTGGTCGGGCCAGAGCGTCTGGGGCAGGCCGTGCAGGTCGGTCTGCTCGAACGGCTGCCGGCCAGGGTGGCTGCTGGCGAAGCTGCCGTGGCCGGCCGGGTGCCAGTCCTGGGTGGCTACCACCAGCTCGAATCGGGGCTGCAACGCATTGGCCAGCGGAATTACGGCGTCGCCGCCAGGCACGGCCAGCGCGCCGCCGGGCACGAAATCATTTTGAATATCAATCAGCAGGAGAGCTTTCATTCGGGAAGGTTAGTAGCGCGACGCTTCGGCTTCGCGGATAGGTGAGAAAACGGCAGAAATGTAACGCGAAGTTTCACTTCGTGGCTGCTAAAGGCGTCAGGGGAATGCTTGAACGCCGGACGTTCCGGTGCTCCGCGCAGTAGAGCTTCGCGTTACGTGCTTCCGGCTTTATCAACGATACGCGAAGCCAAAGCGTCGCGCTACAGTCGCGCAACAAGGTATTGGGCTCAGCCGGCCGGTACAGCACGTTGGAGGAGGTAAAATGCAATTCCAGGCAACGGAGTGAGCAAGGGCGAATTGCACAAAGTGAGGCGCGCGGCAGCTTGTGCAACCGGCTGGTGACTATGGCAGTGCGCGTTGGCAACGTTCCCGATAACGATTGCGCAAAAAATAGGGGAGGTAGGTGCTGCCGGGCCCAACTATTCCAGTAACCTTATTGACAAGTCCACTGCTCTGACCGGCGGCGGCATCCCGGGAAACTGCTTTTCCGCCGGTTGCCACGTCGCTTCGCCTGCCTCCATTCCCGCCCGATATGAAACACCTGTGCCTTGCTTTGCTGGCCGTGCTGCTGCTGGCCTTCCGCCCGGCCGCCGACGAGCGGAACCCCACCATTTTCCTCGTCGGCGACTCCACCATGTCGGACAAGCCGCTGGACAAGGCCGAGCGGGGCTGGGGCATGTACTTCCGCCAGTATTTTGATGGTAACGTGCGCGTGCAGAACCACGCCATGAACGGGCGCAGCACCCGCAACTTCCGGCACGAGGGCCGCTGGGCCAAGGTGCTGGAGCAGCTCAAGCCCGGCGACTGGGTGTTCATCCAGTTCGGCCACAACGACAGCAAGCAGGAGGACACCGCCCGCTACGCCGTCCCCCAGACCACCTACCGCCAGAACCTGACCCGCTACGTGCAGGAAGCCCGCGCCAAGGGCGCCAACCCGGTGCTGCTCACGCCCGTAGGTCGGCGCTACTTTGATGAGGCCGGCAAGCGCAAGGACGACCACGGCGAATACCCCGGCGTGGTGCGCGCCGTAGCCAAAGCCCAGAAAGTACCGCTGATTGACGCCCACGAAGCCACCTGGGCCCTATACACCCAGCTCGGCGACGCCGGCACCAAGCCGCTGTTCTGGAGCTACCAGAACGGGGCCAACGCCCCCAAGCTCGATAACACCCACTTCTCGGCCTACGGCGCCGAACGGGTAGCCCAGCTAGTTGCCCAGGAAGTGAAAAAACAGAATCTCGGCATTGCCGCGCACCTCAAGCCGCTGGCCTTCGCCGGTAAGTATGCCTACGAGCTGCCCATCGTGCTGCAGCCCACTTTCCGCAAGGATACTTTCAACATCACCAAGTACGGCGCGGTGGCTGATGGGCAGACGCTCAACACCGAGGCCTTCCGCAAAGCCATTGACGCCTGCAGCCAGCAGGGCGGGGTGGTGTTGGTACCGCGCGGCTTGTGGCTCACCGGCCCCATTCAACTGAAAAGCAACGTGAACCTGCACGTGGCCCAAGGCGCGCTGGTGCAGTTCAGCAGCCGGCTGTCTGATTTTCAGCTGGTGAAAACCAACTGGGAAGGCGAGGACGCCGTGCGCAACCAGTCACCCATTTCCGGCTTCGACCTCGAAAACATTGCCATTACCGGTCCGGGCACCTTCGACGGGGCCGGCGACGCCTGGCGCATGGTGAAGAAGGAAAAGCTCAACCCCGGCCAGTGGCAGAAGCTGGTGAAGTCGGGCGGGGTGGTGGATGAGAAGGGCACGACCTGGTACCCCTCGGCCGGCTCGCTGCAAGGCTCCACCCTCAACAAGCCCTGGACGCTGACCGCCGGCCAGGAGCCCGACTTCAGCAAGTTCGCCGAGTTCAAGGATTTCCTGCGGCCCAACATGCTCAGTCTGCAGCGCTGCAAGCAGATTCTGCTCGAAGACTTCACCATTCAGAACTCCCCGGCCTGGACCATTCATCCGTTGCTCTGCGACAATATCACGCTGCGCAACGTGACGGCCCGCAACCCTTGGTACGGCCAGAACACCGACGCTCTCGACCTGGAATCCTGCCGCAACGGGGTGGTGGAAGGCTGCACGTTTGACGTGGGCGACGACGGCATCTGCATTAAATCGGGCCGCGACGCGGAAGGCCGCCGGCGCGGCGTTCCTACCGAGAACTTTATCATCCGCGACACGAAAGTATACCACGCCCACGGCGGCTTCGTGATTGGCTCGGAGATGTCGGGCGGGGCGCGCAACCTGTACGTGAGCAACTGCACCTTCATGGGCACCGACGTGGGTTTGCGCTTCAAAACGGCCCGGGGCCGCGGCGGTGTGGTGGAGAACATCTTCGTAGACGGCGTAGACATGACCGACATTGCCGGCGAGGCCATCCTGTTCGACATGTACTACGCCGCCAAAGACCCTGTGCAGGTGAACGGCGAGGCCTACGGCATCCCCGAAATCAAGGCCGAGCCGCTGAACGAGGGCACCCCGCAGTTCCGCAACTTCCGCATCACCAACGTCACCTGCAAGGGCGCCAACACCGGCATTCTGGTGCGCGGTCTGCCCGAAATGGCGGTCCAGAACATCGAAATCGAAAATACGGTGCTGGAGTGCAACAAAGGAATGGTGTGCCAGGAAGCCGACGGCATCCGCCTCAAAAACGTGACCCTGCTTTCTAAGGAAACCAAGCCGGTGCTGGAAGTCCAGAACAGCCGCAACGTCAGCTTCGACAACCTGCGCTACACCCCCGGCGCCGAGCTGCTGCTGCGCGTGACGGGCGCCCGCAGCAAAGCCGTCACCCTGCGCAACACCGACACCAAACCCGCCAAAAAAGGCGTGGAAATGGGGGAGAAGGTGGCCAGGAAAACGGTGACGGTGAGCAAGCTGTAACGAACAAAAAGAACGTCATTCCGAGCCTGCGAGGAATCTCGCGTGCTGACGTTGCCAAACTAATCGTCATGCTTCATCTGGCGTCCGCTTGCCGAAGCATTTCTACCGCTCCACCTTAACGATTCACTAGCCCAGGGTTTAAACCCTGGGCTACGGAGCGGCTGCCATTCCAAACATCAGCACGCGAGATTCCTCGCAGGCTCGGAATGACGTTCTGGCGAAGCCGTAGAGATGCTTCGGCAAGCGGACGCCAGATGAAGCATGACGTTCAAGAGACTATAAAATCCCATCCATGTCCTTCCGTCCTTTCCTGTTGGCCGGCCTACTCACGGCCTGCCTACCCACCCAGGCCCAGACCACGCCCGCGGCGCGGCCCATGTCGCAGCGCATGGCTGATGCGTTTATCAGCTGGCACCCCGATTCCATCCTCATCGGCAGCCGCAAAACCGCCCGCTGGGACTACGAGCAGGGCCTGATGCTGAAGGCGCTGGAACGCGTGTGGCAGCGCACCGGCGACGCCCGCTACTTCACCTACATCCAGAAAGACCTCGACCAGTTCGTGGGCCCCGACGGCAGCATCCGTACCTACAAGCTGGAGGACTATAACCTCGACAACCTGACCACCGGCCACGCTTTGCTCACGCTGGGGCAGATGTCGGTGCCCCAGGTGGAGAAGTACCGGCTGGCGGCTCAGCAGCTGCGTAAGCAGCTGGATGGGCAGCCGCGCACCAAGGCCGGCGGCTTCTGGCACAAGAAAATCTACACCAACCAGATGTGGCTGGATGGCCTCTACATGGCCGAGCCGTTCTACGCCGAGTACAGCCAGGCCTTCAACCAGCCCGCCGGTTTCGACGACATCGCCAAGCAGTTTGCGCTAATTGAAAAGAACCTCACGGACCCCAAAACCGGCCTGATGTACCACGGCTACGACGAAAGCCGGGAGCAGCAGTGGGCCAATAAAACCACCGGTCAGTCGCCCAATTTCTGGGACCGGGGCCTGGGCTGGTACGCCATGGCGCTGGTGGATGTGCTCGATTATTTCCCTCAGAACCACCCGCAGCGTCAGCAGCTCATCCAGAACGTGCAGCGCCTCGCGCCGGTGCTGGTGAAGTACCAGGATGCCACCGCCGGTACCTGGGCGCTGGTGATGGACCAGGCGGCCCGCAAGGGCAACTATCAGGAGGCTTCGGGCAGCAGCATGTTCGTGTATTTCCTGCAGAAGGGTGTGCGCATGGGCTACCTCGATAAGAAGTATGCCGCCGCCGCCCGCCGCGGCTATGACGGCCTGCTGAAGCAATTCGTGGCCGAGGAAAACGGCGCGCTGGCCTTCAACGGTACCGTGAGCGTGGGCGGCCTCGGCGGCAAGCCCTACCGCGACGGCAGCTTCGAGTACTACCTCACCGAGCCGCTGCGCAAGAACGATCTGAAAGGTGTGGGCCCGTTCATCTTGGCCAGCGTGGAGATGGAAGCCGCCGCCAGCGCCGTGGGAACTAGCAAAACCGTGGCCGTGGACAATTACTTCAACCACGAGCTGCGCAAAAACGCGCTGAGCGGCCAGCCGGAAACCTGGCACTACACCTGGGACGACCGCACGCACGGCGGCTTCTACTTCTGGGGCCAGCAATTCCGCGACCTGGGCGCGCAAACCGCCACCATCCGCACCGCGCCCACCGCTGCCGCGCTCAAAGGCGTGGACGTATTCATCATCGTGGACCCCGATACCAAAAAGGAAACCCCGCAGCCCAACTTCGTGCGCCCTGCCGACGTGCAGGCTCTCACCAAATGGTTGAAGGACGGCGGCACACTGGTGCTGATGGCCAACGACACCAGCAACTGCGAAATCCCGCGCTTCAACACCCTGGCCCGGGCCTTTGGCCTAGAGTTTCTGCCCCTGAACCTGAACATGGTGAAAGGCAGCGAATTTGAGCAGGGCCGGGTGAATATCCCAGCCGGTAACGCCGTCTTCAAAACCGCCAAATCGGCCTACATCAAGGAGCTGGCTCCGCTGAAAGTGCAGGCCCCGGCCACGCCGCTCGTCAAGATGGGCGAGCACGCCATAATTGCCACCGCCAAGATTGGCAAAGGCACCGTGCTGGCCGTCGGTGACCCGTGGCTGTACAACGAGTACGTGGACGGCCGCAAGATTCCCGCCTCGTTCGAGAACTACAACGCCGCCCGCGACCTGGCAACCTGGCTGCTGCAACAGTCCGGCCGCAAGTAGTGCGGTGTAGCGCGAAGCTTTTGCTTCGCGCTACAGTCGTTCAAAGCCATTACAGTTTAGTGCTTAGCCGGTACTACAGCTTCACGGCCTCCAGCCGGGTGGAGCTGCGCACCACCAGCTCTGTAGGGATTTTGACGGTTTCGATGGGGAGGGCGCGGAGTTTGCGCTCAATCTGGTCGATGAGGCGTTCGGCGGCTATCTGGCCGATTTCCTGGGCGGGCTGCACCACCGTGCTCAGCGGCGGGTCCAGCAGGTCGGCTACGTTGAGGTTGGTGAAGCCGATCAGCGACACGTCCTCCGGAATGTGCAGGTTGCGCTGGCGCAGGGCCTGCAGGCAGCCCACAGCCAGCCGGTCGGAGGCCGTGAAAAAGGCGTCGGGTGGCGAGTCCAGGTGCATCAGGCCATCAATCATGGGTCCTACTTCGTCGGCGCCAAAATTGCCGTAGCGCACCAGATTTTCGTCGTACTCGAGGCCGTACTGCTCCAGGGCGGCGCGGTAGCCGGCCAGCCGCTCCTGCGTGATGCTGAGCCAAGGCTGAATGGTGAGGTGGGCAATGCGCCGCCGCCCGCTTTGCAGCAGGTGCTCGGTGGCGGCAAACGCGCCCCCGAAGTTGTCGGCCACTACTTTGGTTACGTTCAGCTCGCTTGAAACCCGGTCGAACAGAACCAGCGGCACGTTTTTGTCGAGCACGTCCTGCAGGTGCGTCACGTCGGAGGTTTCGCTGGACAGCGACATCAGCAAACCGTCTACCTTGCGCGACATGGCCTGCTGCACGTTGGCCATTTCCCGCTCGTAGCTTTCCTGGCTCTGGAAGATGATGACGTGGTAGCCCCGGTTGTAGGCAATGGCCTCGATGCCGTTGATGGCCTGCGAGAAAAAGTAGTTGGCAATCTGGGGCAGAATCACGCCGATGGCGCGGCTGGCGCTGCCTTTCAGGCTGAGTGCAATGGGGTTGGGGCGGTAGTTGAGCCGCTCGGCGCACTCCATCACCAGCCGCTTGGTTTCGGGGTTGATTTCGTAGCTGCCCCGCAAGGCCCGCGACACTGTGGAAGTGGAAAGCCCCAGCTCCCGGGCAATGTCTTTGATGGTGTAGGTTTCCAACGTATTAAAGGAAAAAGAAGCGGTGGAAATGGTGCGGCTGTCTAAAGTACAACACCGCACCGCAATCAGGCAAGGCCGCTTGCTAGGCTGAAAGTAGTGACCCCTCACTGATTAACAACAGCGGAGCCTGGCTAGAGGTGCCAAACCGGAGGGTGGCAACGTTCCCGACAACGATTGCGCGAATAAACATCCGCATATTTTTCCGTTTGGCGCAAGCAAGCACTAACCTTATTGACGGCCAAACACCCTCTGGGAGTTATTTGCCGGCCGCTCTTCTTCAAATAGTCTACAAACCCCGCCTCCCGCCATGTCATTTGCTTCCGCCTTCGATTTAACGGGTAAAGTGGCTCTGGTTACGGGCTGCAACCGGGGCATCGGGCAGGGTATGGCGCTGGGCCTGGCCGAAGCCGGCGCCGACATCATCGGGGTGTCGGCCACGCTGGCGCTGGAGGGCTCCGACACGGCGCGGCAGGTGCAGGCCCTGGGCCGGCAGTTCACGGCCTACCAAGCCGACTTCAGCCAGCGTGCTGAGGTAGACGCCTTCCTGCAGCAGGTGCAGCAGGACTTTCCGCGCATCGACATTCTGATCAACAACGCCGGCACTATCCGGCGCGCTCCCGCCGCCGAGCACTCCGACGCTGACTGGGACAACGTGCTGGCCATTAACCTCGACGCGCCGTTCCGGTTGGCGCGTGCCATTGGCGGCCGGATGCTGGCGCAGGGCAGCGGCAAAATTATCTTCACAGCCTCGCTGCTTACGTTTCAGGGCGGTATCAACGTGCCGGGCTACGCGGCCAGCAAGGGCGCCATTGGCTCGTTGGTGAAGGCGCTGGCCAACGAGTGGGCCGGCCGCGGCGTGAACGTGAATGCCATTGCCCCGGGCTACATTGCCACCGACAACACCGAGGCCCTGCGCCAGGACCCCGAGCGCAGCAGCAGCATCCTGGGCCGCATTCCGGCCGGCCGCTGGGGCACCCCCGCCGACTTCAAAGGCCCCACCGTTTTCCTCGCCTCAGCCGCCGCCGACTACATCCACGGCACCATCCTCACCGTGGATGGCGGCTGGATGGGACGTTGAGAGTAGCTGAGTAGGCTGAGTAACTGAGTAATCGTTCTGCTGCCTATTCTGGCTCTACTCTGCTTTCAACACGCTTTTGACATACTTGTCACCGCCCAATACCACCCGCTGAGCGCCCACCCTTACTCAGCTGCTCACTTACTCATTTACTCCAAACATGCGTCAGTATTACGCCATCGGCCCGCGCGAAACAGCGGCAATGAACACTGCCGAGCTGCGGGAGAATTTTCTGCTCGAAAACCTGTTTGTGGCCGGTGATATTCAATTGGTATACACGCACTACGACCGGATGCTAGTGGGTGGCGTGGTGCCTACGGCAGAGCCGATTGAGCTGCCAAACCCCGCCAACCTGAAAGCTGATTTCTTCCTGCAACGCCGCGAGCTGGGCATCCTTAACACCGGCGCCGCCGGCACCGTGACCGTGGACGGCACCGCCTATGAGCTGGGTCGCCAGGACTGCCTCTACGTGGGCAAGGACGCCCGGGAAGTGGTTTTCGCCAGCGCCGACGCGGCCGAACCGGCTAAGTTCTACCTGCTCTCCACGCCGGCCCACGCCAGCCACCCCACTACCCGCCTCACGCAGGCCGAGGCCACGCCCGTGACCATGGGCGCGTTGGAAACCGCCAATCAGCGCACCATCTACAAGTACATCTACGCCGACGGCATCCAAAGCTGCCAGCTAGTGATGGGTCTCACGCAGCTGCACGCCGGCAGCGTCTGGAACACCATGCCCGCCCACACCCACGACCGGCGCATGGAAGCCTACCTCTACTTCGACTTGGCCGAGGGCCAGCGCGTGCTGCACCTCATGGGCCAGCCCCAGGAAACCCGCCATCTGTGGGTGGGAGAGGGGCAGGCCATTCTCTCGCCGCCGTGGTCGGTACACTCGGGCTGCGGCACGGCCGGCTACACCTTCATCTGGGGGATGGGCGGCGAAAACCAGGAATACACCGACATGGACCCCGTGGCCATTCCGGACTTGCGCTAGCCTTCCCGGCCGGCTTTGCTCTTACATCCAATCACCAAATTCCCACACCATGAAAAGAAATTTACTGTTGCTCGCACCGCTGCTGGTGTGCGCAGCGGCTCCCGCCTGGGCGCAGCAGCGCCGGGTGCAGGGGGTTGTGAAATCCGATAAAGGCGAAGGCCTGCCGGGCGTGACAGTAGTGGTGAAAGGCACCACCAACGGCGCTTCCACCGACGGCGACGGCCGCTTCTCTCTGGCGTTGCCGGCCGGCGGCAACCCTGCCCTCAGCATCAGCTACATCGGTTACGTGGCGCAGGAAGTGGTGGTGGGCGACCGGACGGACGTGAACATCACGCTGCGCGAAGACAGCAAGGTGCTGGAGGATGTGGTGGTGATTGGCTACCAGGAAGTGCAGCGCCGCGACGTGACGGGCGCCGTGTCGTCGGTGGGCGCGCAGCAGATCAAGGACGTGCCGGTGAACTCCGCCGCCGAGGCCCTGACGGGCCGCCTGGCCGGCGTGCAGCTCACCTCCGCCGAAGGCACGCCCGGCAATGCCAACGTGCAGATCCGGGTGCGCGGTGGCGGCTCCATCACCCAGGATAACTCGCCACTGTACGTGGTGGACGGAATTCAGGTGGAAAACGCGCTGAGCGTGATTTCGCCCCAGGATATTGCCTCCGTCGATGTGCTCAAGGATGCTTCGGCCACGGCCATCTACGGCGCCCGGGGCGCCAACGGCGTCGTGATTATCACCACCAAAAAAGGCCGCGAAGGCAAGGTGGTGGTGACCTACAACGGCTTTGCCGGCTTCCGCCGTTTGGCCAACAAGCTCGACCTGATGAAGCCCGCCGATTACGTGGACTACCAGTTCGAGCGCGCGCAGTCCATCGGCACGGCCGCTGGCGGCATCAATACCTTTAAAACGGCGTTCGGCAGCAAGAACTTCCTGTCGGATACGCTCAACGCCAGCCGCAGTGCGCCGTTCCTCGATTGGCAGGACCAGGTGTTCGGGCGCGACGCGTTTCAGCAGACTCACAACGTTTCGGTGGCGGGCGGCGCCAAGGGTACCACGTACTCGCTGAGCCTCACCGACAACCAGGAAGAAGGCATCCAGAAGGGCTCCGACTACGACCGGAAGCTGGTGAATTTCCGCTTCGATACCAAAGCCACCGAGAAGCTCACCATCGGGCTGAACGTGCGCTTCAACAACCAGAAAATCAACGGCTCGGGTACGTCCAGCTCGCTGTCTACGGTTACGTCGCGGCTGCGCAACGCGGTGCAGTTTCAGCCGCTGGCCGTGCCGCTGGCGGGTGCCATTGATCCTAACCAGTTCGATGAGGACTTCTTCCAGCAGTCGAGCCTGGTGAACCCCATCATTGCCATCGACAACGAGTACCGCTTGGACCGCCGCCGCACCACCAACATCAGCGGCAACGTGGGCCTGACGATTCTGCCCAACCTGATTTTCCGGTCGACGGCCGGTTTCGACATCACCGATTCCAAGCTCGAAACCTTCAACGGCCGCTACTCGCCCACCATCCGGCAGCAGGCCGGCAACTACGCCGCGCTGCCGTTTGCCTCGGTGAGCTCGGGCGTGCTGACCACCATCAACAACTCCAACGTGCTGAGCTACTCCTTCTCGAAGGGTGTGCACAGCGTGGACGCGCTGGTGGGGCAGGAAATCTACCAGCAGAACAGCACCACCCAGTACATCCAGACCAACTTCCTGCCGCTGGATATCACCTCCAACCAGGCGCTGGCCAATATCAACCAGGGCGTGCTGCCGGCCGGTACCGTGGCCCAGCCGATTCTGCCCACCACCAGCGTGCCCATCAACTCGCGCCTGCTCTCGGGCTTCAGCCGCCTCAACTACACCTTCGCCGACAAGTACCTGTTCACGGCCACGTTCCGCGCCGACGGCTCATCGAAGTACGCCGCGGGCAACCGGGTGGGCTACTTCCCGGCCGCCTCGTTGGCCTGGCGCGTGTCGCAGGAGAATTTCCTGAAGTCGATTACGTCTATTTCGGATCTGAAGCTGCGCGTGAGCTACGGCCTGGCCGGCAACAACCGCATCAACGACTTCGCGTTCCGGCAGCTGTTTTCGGGCGGCGCCGGCGAGTACTGGCTGAACCACATCCGGGTGGGCGGCGCGGCCGTGCCGTTCCTGGCCAACGAAAATCTGAAGTGGGAAACCACGGTGTCGCGCAACCTGGGCATGGACCTGGCCCTGTTCAGCAACCGGGTGCAGTTCACGGCCGACGCCTACTACAACACCACCCGCGACCTGCTCGTGAACGTGCCGATTCCGGTGGTGGTAGGCTACAGCTCGCAGCTGCAGAACATCGGCTCGACCAGCAACCGCGGCCTGGAGCTGCAGTTGAGCGGCACGGTGCTCCAGACGCCGGACTTCACCTGGACCGCTAACGTGAATACGTCCTTCAACCGGGGCCGGATTGAGAGCCTGGGCGGCGCGCCCAACATTCCGGGCGTGTACTCGGGCTGGGCCAGCACGGCCATCTCGCAGGACTTCGTGGCCCGCGTCGGCGACCCTATCGGGTTGATGTACGGTTACGTGACGGACGGTTTCTACACCCCCGACGACTTCGAGAGCTATAATGCCATCACCCGCACGGGCACGCTGAAAGCCGGCATTGCCTCCAACGCCGGGGTGCAGGGCCAGCCGGTGATGCCGGGCATCATCAAGCTGAAGGACCTGAACGGCGACGGCGTGGTGAATGACCTCGACCGCACGGTTATCGGCAATGCCAACCCCAAGCTCACGGGCGGCTTCAACCAGCAGTTTGCTTACAAGGGCTTCGATGCCAGTGTGTTCCTCAACTTCGTGTACGGCAACGATATCTACAATGCCAACAAGATTGAGTTCACCTCGGCCGTGAATCCGCTCAGCAACATGCTGGACATCACCTCCGACCGGTACCGCACCATCGACGCCAACGGCGCCCCGATTACCACCCTCGACGGCTTCCGCCAGGCCAACCCCGACGCCAAGCTCTGGCAGCCCACGCGCCAGCTGTTCACGCACTCCTGGGCCATCGAAGACGGCTCGTTCCTGCGCGTCAACAACGTGACGCTGGGCTACTCGCTGCCGAAAGAGCTCATCAGCCGGGCCAAGTTCACGCAGGTGCGCTTCTACGTGACGGGCAACAACCTCTACACGTTCACGAAATACACCGGCTACGACCCCGAGGCCAACACGCGCCGCGCCACCGGCCTCACGCCGGGCGTCGATTATGCCGCCTACCCGCGCAGCCGCGCCCTGCTGTTCGGCGTGAACCTGGGCCTGTAAATTTTAGTGAGTAGGAAATGGGGCTTAGGGCTTGGGTCGTTTCAGCGGCAAAGCAACAACAACCTAAGCCCTAAGCCCCAGGCCCTGATCACCAAACCCTACCTACTGAAATCCCCATGAAACCTACCTTCTTTCGTTCTACCCTCAGTGCCGCGGCCCTGACCCTGCTCCTCGGGATAGGAGGCTGCAAAGACTACCTGGAAGCTGATCCGGACGCGTACTACACGACGGAGCAGATTTTTAGCTCGGTGAGCGGCGCCACTACGGCCGTCATCACGGCCTACGACCTGCTGTCCGGCGACCGGACCTACGGCACCCGCCTCAACCTGTACTACCCCTACGATACCGACGAGCTGATTGGCGCGCCCGGCGCCGCCAACGCCGGCAACCGCGGCCTCGCGCGCTACAAGGCCCAGCCCACCAACCCCGAGATTGTGAACCCCTGGGGTGACCTGTACTCGGGCGTGGAAAAGGCCAACATCTGCATCAAGAACATCCCGCAGATGGCGCTCTACCGCACCGGTACCGCCGCCGACACCGCCGCCCTGCACCGCCTGCACGGCGAGGCCCTGACGTTGCGGGCCCAGTATCTGTATGAGCTGATCCGCAACTGGGGCGACGTTCCGGCTCCGCTCACGCCCACCGATCCGTCGCAGAGCTTCCAGCTGCCTTCCGTTGACCGCAACGTGACCTTGGATACGCTGATTGCCAACCTCGGCAAAGCCCAGAAGCTGGTGCCGTGGCGTTCCAAAGCCGGGGCCGTGAATGAGCGCATCACCAAGGGCGCCGTGAAAGCCCTGCGTGCCCGCCTGGCGCTGCAGCGCGGCGGCTACTCCACCAGCGCCACCACCGGCCAGATTTCGCGCCCCGCCGACTACCTCACGTACTACCGCATTGCCCAGGTGGAATGCGCCGAGCTGATGCGTAACCGCGGCGAGCACACGCTCAATACCAGCTTCTACGACCTGTTCAAGAGCTTCAACGAGCAGCGTAAGGAAAGCGCTAACGAGGTGATTTTTGAAGTAGCCATGGGCGGCAGCAGCGCCACCGCCGATAGCAAGCTGGGCTACTACGACGGTCCGCGCCTGAATACGTCGCCGGTTTTCGGCTCGACGCAGGGCTCCATCGTGGCCGTGCCGACGTACTTCTACGCCTTCGACTCGACGGACGTTCGCCGCGACATCACGCTCACGCCGTACCAGATCAACAGCAGCAACAACCAGGTAGCTACCACCCTGGCCATCGTGACCACCGGCAAGTTTCGCCGCGACTGGCGCGTGCCAACCCTCACGGGCGCCGGCAACTACCTCGGCTACAACTGGCCCCTCATCCGCTTTGCCGACGTGCTGCTGATGTTTGCCGAGGCTGAAAACGAGCTGAACGGGCCTACTTCGGCGGCCCGTACGGCGCTGCTGGAAGTGCGCACCCGGGGCTTCGGCGGCAACGCCACCCGCGCCGCCGCCGGCCTCAATCTGACTTCCAAGGAGGCTTTCTTCACTGTTTTGAAGAAGGAGCGCCTGCTGGAATTTGGCGGCGAAGGTATCCGCAAGTACGACCTGTTGCGCTGGGGCCAGCTGGCTTCTCAGCTCGCTGAAACCAAGGCTGAGCTGGCCAAAATGCAGTTGGCCCAGGCGCCTTACAACACGGTGCCGCAATACATGTACTACCGCGTGGTGAACACCCAGCTGCAGTGGGCCCGCTCGTTTTACCGCCCTTCGCCGGCCGCTACGCCATCGGGCACCACCCGCGTCGACTGGCGCCAGGCCATTACGGCCGCCTACATCACCAACACCCGCCCCGGCGGCACCGGTTTGGCTGCTGACTTCGAGCCTGCCAAAGGCAAGGAGCTGATGCCGATTCCGCAGAGCACGCTCGACACCAATCCTAACGTGAAGCAGAATTTCGGCTACTAACCGCGCGGCCTCTATGCTTCTCGCCGACGATTTTTTTCTGGAAGACAGCGCCCGGCCCTGGGAAACCGTGGGCATGGGGGTACGCCGGAAAGTGCTGACCTACGACCCGCAGCTGATGCTGGTACGGGTGGAGTTTGCGGCGGGAAGCATTGGGGCGCCGCACCACCACGTGCACACCCAGATGACTCACGTGGTTAGTGGCGTGTTCGAGGCCACCGTGGGCGGCCGGATGCAGGTGCTGCGGGCCGGCGACACGTTTTATGCGCCGTCGGAGGTGGTGCATGGGGTGGTGTGCGTGGCAGCCGGTGAGCTGCTTGATGCCTTCAGCCCCATGCGCGAGGACTTTGTGTAGGCTTGCGGGCGCTGCCAGACCAACTTATGAAACTACTGAAAACACTACTGCTTCTGCTGACTGGAATAGGGGGGATGGGGATCTTAACTTCCCAGGCCCAGCAGATTACGGTGGCGGCGGATGGTTCGGGCCAGTTCCGGACCATCCAGGCCGCTCTCAACAGCCTGCCCGACCAGGCCAGCCGGCCGCGCACGGTGTACATCAAAAACGGCACCTACAAGGAGAAAGTACGGCTCGACAACAAGCAGTACATCATCCTGAAGGGGCAGAGCGAAAAAGGCGTGGTGCTCACCTACGCCCAGTCGCGCGATGCGTGGCGCTGCGACCCGGTGGGCGGTGCTGACGACTGGGGCGTGGCGACGCTCAACATGCGCAACTCGCCCGACGTCACGCTCGAGAACCTGACCGTCATCAACTCCTACGGCTTCGACCACCGTGGGGAGGCCGACGTGGTGCTGCCCTGCCCCGCGGACCCCAGCGGCCAGAAGAAAATCAGTGCCACCGGCCATCAGATGGCACTTCGCACCATGCCCGGCACCACCCGCCTGACCGTGTTGCACTGCACGTTCCGCTCGCTGAACGGCGACACCGTGAGCCCCTGGGACGTGGACGCCGGCCTCTACTATTTCAAGGACTGCACCATGGAAGGCGGCGTGGATTTCTACTGCCCTCGCGGCTGGGCCTACGCCGAAAACTGCCGCTTCATCTGCCACAATATGTCGGCCGCCATCTGGCACGACGGTTCGGGCAATCAGGAGTCGAAAACGGTGCTCAAGAACTGTGTGTTCGAGGGCGACGACAACTTCAAGCTCGGGCGCTACCACCGCGAGGCGCAGTTCTACCTGATCAACTGCAAGTTCCCCAAGAACATGGCCGATGCCGACATCTACTGGGCCCAATCAGGGCCCGGGACCAAGCAGTGGGGGCGGCGCGTGTACTACCAGAACTGCCACCGCAATGGCGGCGACTACGCCTGGCACAAAGACAACCTGAGCACGGCCGCCGGCGCCCCCAAACCCGCGCAGATTACCGCCGACTGGACCTTTGGCGGGCGCTGGTATCCGGTTTCGGGCAAAGCGGCCACGGTAACCGTGCCCGTCTACGACCCTACGGCCAAGGACCGGTACTCGACGGTTTCCACTTCGAAGCCGGCCGTAGCGCCTGCCGCTACCGCGCCCGCCGTCGATTCGGTGGCGGAGCGGATGCTGGTGTATCAGCGGGCGGAAGGCGGCTGGCCCAAGGCCATAGGGGAGGTGAAGGTGAACTACGACCACCCGCTGACGGCTGCCGAGCGCACCGCCGCCCGCGCCGCTACTGCCCGGCCCGATGCTACCATCGACAATGATGCCACCACCCGCGAAATCCGCTATCTGGCCGGCGCCTACGCTACCACCCGCAACCCGGCCTACAAAGCCGCCGCCGAACGGGGCGTGCGCTACCTGCTGCAGATGCAGTACCCCAACGGCGGCTTCCCGCAGTACTACCCCGACCTGAGCAGCTACCGCCACCAGATTACCTACAACGACAACGCCATGGTGAAGGCGCTGCAGGTGCTGCGCGACGTGAGCCGCCGCACCCACGGCCTCGACGTGCTGGATGCCAGCCTCGCGGAGCCCGCCACCCAGGCCGTGACCCGCGGCATCGACTGCATCCTGAAAACCCAGTACGTGCAGCGCGGCAAGCTTACGGCCTGGTGCGCCCAGCACGACGAAAAAACGCTGCAACCGGCCAAGGCCCGCGCCTTCGAGCTGGCCTCGCTCAGCGGGATGGAAACCGTGGGCATCGTACAGTTTCTGCTGGACACCAACAACCCCACGCCCGCCATCCGGCAGGCTGTGGAAGCCGCGGTGGCGTGGCTGCGGGCCGTGCAGCTGACCGGCTACGCCGTGCAGGATCAACCCGACCCGAAACAGCCCAAGGGCTACGATCGGGTGCTGGTGCCGCAGGCCGGCGCCGTCATCTGGGCCCGCTTCTATGACCTGACTACCAACCAGCCCATCTACGTAGGGCGCGACTCCAAGCCGCGCGCCAAGCTGGCCGAAATCGAATACGAGCGGCGCACGGGCTATGCCTACGCCGGCACCTGGCCCGAAAAGCTGCTCAGCCGCGACTATCCGCGCTGGCAGCAGAAATGGAATGCTAATGCCCCGCAGGGCAGCACAAAATAACGGTCTTCATCATGCCGCACTTATCCGCTAATCTTCTTGCCCAGCTGCCTGCCACTCCGGCCGTAGCCCTGCCCACCGCCGACCTGCTGGCCCTGCCTGAAAAGGTGCTGCAATTCGGGACCGGCGTGCTGCTGCGCGGCCTGCCCGACTACCTCATCGACAAAGCCAACCGCCAGGGAATCTTCAACGGCCGCATTGTGGTGGTGAAGTCCACCGACGGCGGCGACATCGACGCCTTCCGCCGCCAGGACGGCCTCTACACGCTCGGCATCCGCGGTATCGACGACGGGCAGGAAATCGAGGAAAACGTGGTCTGCGCCGCTATCAGCCGGGTGCTGTTGGCCAAAAGCCAGTGGGCCGACATCCTGGCCTGCGCCGCCAACCCCGACCTGACAGTGGTGCTGTCCAACACCACCGAAGTCGGCATTCAGCTGGTGTCGGATGATATCCGGCAGAGCCCGCCGGTGTCGTTTCCGGGCAAGCTGCTGGCGTTTCTGCATGCCCGCTACCAGGCGTTCGGCGGCGCCAAAGACAAAGGCCTCGTGATAGTGCCCACCGAGCTGATTCCGGACAACGGCACCAAGCTGGAAGGCATCCTGCTGGAGCAGGCTCACCGCAATAACCTCGATGCGGAGTTTATCGACTGGCTGGAAACCGCCAATCAGGTCTGCAACTCGCTCGTGGACCGTATCGTGCCCGGCCGCCCCGACGCCGCCACCCAGACTGCGCTGGCCACCCAGCTCGGCTACCACGACGATTTGCTGACCATGTCGGAGGTGTACACGCTCTGGGCCATTGAGGGCGACGAGCACGTGAAGCGGGTGCTGAGCTTCGAGCAGGCCGATGCCGGCGTGGTGGTGCAGCCCAACATTAACCTGTTTCGGGAGCTTAAGCTGCGCCTGCTCAACGGCACGCACACGCTTAGCTGCGGCCTGGCGTTTCTGGCCGGCTTTCCCACGGTGCGCGACGCCATGCAGGACGACGCCGTGGCCGGCTTCATCCACAACCTGATGCTGGGCGACCTGCTGCCCGGTATTCCCTACAACGTCGACGAAAAAGTGGGCCAGCGCTTCGGAATGCAGGTGCTGGACCGGTTCCGCAACCCCGCCATCGAGCACCGCTGGCTGTCGATTTCGATGAACTACACGGCCAAGCTGCAGATGCGCAACGTGCCCACGCTGCTGCACTACTACCAGAAGCTGCAGGCCGTGCCGCACTACATGGCGCTGGGCTTTGCGGCCTACCTGCTGTTTATGCGCGCCACCCACCAGAAAGACCAGGTGTGGTACGGCGAGCTGGACGGCCAGGAATACCCGATTCAGGACGACAAGGCCGGCTACTTTGCCGAGCTCTGGAGCCGTCTGGAGCCCGCCGAACTCACCCACGCCGTGCTGCACAACCAAACCCTGTGGGGCCACGACCTGGCCGCGCTGCCCGGCTTCTCGGACTGCGTGAGCCGCTACCTGCACCAGCTGCTGGAGCAGGGCGCCCACGCCACCGTAGCCCATGCCCTCAACCGGAAGCCAGTGGCCGTGTAGAGACGATGGCTCAAAAAGACCGTCATGCTGAGCATGTGGCGAATTGAGCCAGGGTGCGCAGCCGCAGTCGAAGCATCTCTACCGCTTCGTCTGCACGACTGCGTTAGCCAGAAGTAGAGATGCTTCGACTCCGCTCTGCTTCGCTCAGCATGACGCGGTTTTTCCTCAAAGCCAAGAGCTGATAGTTCCGATAAAAAATGAAACACCTGGTAGCCAAAATCCACCCTGCTGATAACGTGCTGGTTGCCCTCCAGGACCTGCCCGTGGGCACGCCCGTAACTTGGGACGGCACCATCGTCACGACCACCGAAAAGATACCCGCCAAGCACAAGCTGGCAATGCAGTTTCTAGCTCCCGGCGACCCGGTACACATGTACGGCGTGCTGGTAGGCAAAGCCGCCCAGGCCATTGGCGTCGGCGGCCTGCTCACCACGGCCAACATGCGCCACGCCACCGACGGCTACGACGAGCACCAGCAAAGCCGTCCAGAATGGACCGCGCCCGACGTGAGTGAGTGGGCCGGCCGCACCTTCCAGGGCTTCCACCGCCCCGATGGCCGCGTGGGTACCGCCAACTATTGGCTGGTGATTCCGCTGGTCTTCTGCGAAAACCGCAACATTCAGGTGCTGGAAGAAGCCCTGGTGAACAACCTCGGCTACGCCCGCCGCAAAAGCTACCAGCCCCAGACCCAGGAGTTGATTTCGCTGATGCAAGCCGGCAAAACCGTGGAAGAAATCCTGGCCACTGACCTGCATTCCGCCGAAGACGGCCACCAGAAGCCGCGGCTGTTTCCGAACGTCGACGGCATCCGGTTTTTGCAGCACGAAGGCGGTTGCGGCGGCATCCGGCAGGATGCCCAGACGCTGTGCGGGCTGCTGGCTGGCTATATCACGCACCCCAATGTGGCGGGCGCCACCGTGCTCAGCCTGGGCTGCCAGAACGCGCAGGTGAGCATGCTGCAGGACGAAATCGACAAGCGCAGCCCTGGCGGCCTGCAAAAGCCGCTCTACATCCTGGAGCAGCAGAAAATCGGGACCGAAGAGGCGCTCATCAGCGCGGCGTTGCGCCAGACGTTTGCCGGCCTGATGGTGGCCAACCAGCAGACGCGCCAGCCCGCGCCCATCAGCCAGCTGTGCATCGGGCTGGAGTGCGGCGGCTCCGACGGCTTCTCCGGCATCTCGGCCAACCCCGCCGTGGGCCACGTTTCCGACCTGCTGGTAGCGGCCGGCGGCTCCGTGATTCTGGCCGAGTTTCCGGAGCTGTGCGGCGTCGAGCAGGAGCTCGTAGACCGTAGCGTGGACACCGCCACGGCCGAGCGGTTCAGCTCCCTGATGAAAGCCTACGGCGACTCCGCCATTGCCGTCGGCTCGGGCTTCGATATGAATCCTTCGCCGGGTAATATCCGAGACGGGCTGATTACGGACGCCATGAAATCGGCCGGCGCAGCCCGTAAAGGCGGTTCTTCGCCGGTAGTAGCCGTGCTCGACTACCCTGAGCCCGTGACGCTGCCCGGCCTCAACCTACTCTGCACGCCCGGCAACGACGTGGAAAGCACCACCGCCGAAGTAGGGTCGGGGGCCAACATTGTGCTGTTCACTACCGGCCTCGGCACGCCTACCGGCAACCCCATTGCGCCGGTCGTGAAAATCAGCTCCAACACGGCCCTGGCCCGCCGCATGCCCGATATCATCGACGTGAACACCGGCACCGTCATCGACGGCGAAGAAACCATCGAACAAGCCGCCGAGCGGATTCTGGATTACGTCATCCGGGTGGCCAGCGGGGAGGAAGTGGCCGCCGTGCGCCACGGCCAAACCGACTTCATTCCTTGGAAACGCGGCGTGAGTCTGTAGCGCAGAACGAGAGAGAATAAGAACGTCATGCAGAGGTAACAAGAACGTCTTGCAGAGGCGCAGCCGAAGCATCTCGCCAGAAGCTAATGTCATGCAAATAAGACCGTCATGCTGAGCTTGCCGAAGCATCTCTCCCGCTTCGCTTCAATGCTGATCAAACGAAGCGGTAGAGATGCTTCGGCAGGCTCAGCATGACGGTCGTACCTCACTGGCCAACCTCAGTTTCCGGGAACGTTTGCGTAGATAAATACGCGTTTCGCTGCCCAAAACGGGCAAAACCGGGCGTTGAACCCGGTATCTTTAAATCCGCCCGTCCTCCTTGCCCACCTGCGGCTCCCACCCATCATAATTCCGTTTGATTATGAAGCCCTTCCTCAACGCCGACTTTCTGCTGCAAACGCCCACCGCCCGCACGCTCTACCATGAGTATGCCGCGGCCATGCCCATCATCGATTACCACAACCACCTGCTGCCCGACCAGATTGCCGAAGACCGGCAGTTCGACAACATCACGCAGGTGTGGCTCTACGGCGACCATTACAAGTGGCGCGCCATGCGTACCAACGGCGTGCCCGAGCGCTACATCACCGGCGACGCCTCCGACTGGGAGAAGTTCGAGAAGTGGGCCGAAACCGTGCCTCAGACCGTGCGCAACCCGCTCTACCACTGGACGCACCTGGAGCTGCAGCGCTACTTCGGCATCACGGAGCTGCTGAACGCCGCCAGCGCCCGCCGCATCTACGACCAGTGCAATGAGAAGCTGCGCACGCCTGAGTATTCGGTGCGCAATCTGCTGCGCAGAATGGGCGTCGAAACGCTCTGCACCACCGACGACCCCGCCGACTCGCTGGAGCACCACCGCGCCCTGCAAAGCAGCAGCTTCGAGGTAAGCGTGCTGCCCACCTTCCGGCCCGATAAGGCCATGGCCGTAGACGATGCCGCCAGCTACAACCAGTACCTCGACAAGCTGGGCGAAGCCGCCGCCGTGGAAATCCGCACGTTCTTCGACCTGCAAACCGCCCTGCGTCTGCGCCACGACTACTTCGCAGCCCTCGGCTGCCGCCTCTCCGACCACGGCCTGGAGCAGATGTACGCCGCCGACTATACCGAGTCGGAGTGCAACGAAATCTTCCTGAAAATCCGCAGTGGCGAAGAGTTGGCGGCCGAGGAGGTGCTGCGCTTCAAGTCGGCGATGCTGGTGCTGCTGGCGGAGATGGACTGTGAGAAAGGCTGGACTCAGCAATTCCACCTCGGCGCGCTGCGCAACAACAACGCCCGCATGCTGCGCCAGCTTGGGCCCGACACCGGCTGGGACTCCATCGGTGACTTCTCGCAGGGCCGTGCCCTCTCGAAGTTCCTCAACCGCCTCGACGAGCAGGACAAGCTCACCAAAACCATCCTCTACAACCTCAATCCCGCCGACAACGAGCTGATGGCCACGATGATCGGCAACTTCAACGACGGCTCGGTGGCGGGCAAGGTGCAGTTCGGCTCGGGCTGGTGGTTCCTGGATCAGAAGGACGGCATGGAAAAGCAGATCAACGCCCTGAGCAACATGGGCTTGCTGAGCCGCTTCGTAGGCATGCTCACTGATTCTCGTAGCTTCCTCTCGTACCCGCGCCACGAGTATTTCCGCCGCGTGCTGTGCAACCTCTTTGGCCAGGACGTGGAAAACGGCGAGCTGCCCGACGATCTGGAAGGCCTGGGCGGTATCATCCGCAACATCTGCTACGGCAACGCCAAGGCGTATTTCGGCTTCGAAACCGTGGCCAGCCCCGCTGAAGCTGCCACGGTGTAAGTGAAAATGAACGTCATGCAGATGCGCAGCCGAAGCATCTCTAACATCTCGCCTGAACGTCATTCCGAGCTTGCGAGGAATCTCGCGTGGTGAGGTTGCCATGGTAATCCTACGTCAGCACGCGAGATTCCTCGCAAGCTCGGAATGACGTTCTAAAACTCCCAAGTCCCCAACATGAAGCAAGTCGTCACCTTTGGTGAAATCATGATGCGGCTTTCGCCGCCGCTCAACTACCGGCTGCCCCAGGCCAGCACCCTGGAAGTAACCTACGGCGGCGGTGACGCCAACGTGGGCGCTGCGCTGGTGCACCTGGGCATGCCGGCTGCACACGTCGGCTGCTTCCCCGACAACGCCGTGGGCCAGGCAGCGGCGCAGGCGTTTCGGGCGCATGGCGTGGATATGCAGCATTGCGTGTTCCGAGGCGAGCGGTTGGGGCTGTATTTCCTGGAAGTGGGTGCTTCGTTGCGCGGCAGCCGCATTGTGTACGACCGCTACAACTCGGCCTTCGCCAACCTGCAGCCGGAGTGGTTCAACTGGGACGAAATTCTTGAAAACGCGCACTGGCTGCACTGGACCGGCATCACGCCGGCCATTTCGGCCGCAGCGGCCCAGGCCACCCGCGACGCCATCCGGGCGGCCCGCCGGCTGGGTATTACGGTTTCGGCCGACGTGAACTACCGCCGCAACCTGTGGCAGTATGGCCAGCAGGCCCAGGACGTAATGCCGGAACTAGTGGCTGGCTGTGACGTGGTGGTGTGCACCGAAGGCGACGCCGACGACCTGTTCGGCATAAAGCCCGAAGTCGGTGCTGAAAACAGCTTCGTGTCGATGAGCGAGCAGTTGATAGCGCAGTTTCCGCAGATCAAGCAGGTGATTGCCACGCGCCGCAAAACCCGGAGCGCCTCGCACGAGCGAATCCGGGGCATGGCTTACGTGGACGGTACCTACCACCAAACCAGCTACTTCGACATCAACCCCGTCGTGGACCGCATCGGCGGCGGCGACTCGTTCATTTCGGGCTACATCTACGGCCAGCAGCACTACGCCACCACCGACGAGGCCCTGACGTTTGCCACGGCCGCCTCAGCCCTCAAGCACACCATCCACGGCGACGTCAACCTCGTGACGGCCGCCGAAGTCGAGCACATCATGGCTGGCAACCTCACCGGTCGTTTGCTACGGTAGGGTTGGCCATAAAGACCGTCATGCTGAGCGAAGCGGAGCGTAGTCGAAGCATCTCTACCGCTTCGTTGCAATGCCATTGATTAGTCAGAAGTAGAGATGCTTCGACGAGCTCAGCATGACAAATACCAAAAACTGACAACTCTCCACATGCCCCGTTTTTCCGCTGCTCATATCCTCGAAACTGTGCTGGCCACGCCCATCGTGCCGGTGTTTTACCACGCCGATGCAGCGTACGCCCAGCGTATCGTGCAGGCCTGCTACGAGGGTGGGCTGCGCGTGTTTGAGTTCACCAACCGCGGGTCGCAGGCGTTTGAGGTGTTCGGGCAGCTGATGGCCTTCGTGCAGCAGAACTGCCCGGAAATGCTGCTCGGCATCGGCACGATTTACACCGCCGCTGACGCCGATCGATTCATTGCCGCCGGTGCCGACTTCGTGGTGCAGCCCTGCATTACGGCGGAGGTGGCGGAAGTGTGCCGCCAGCATGGCACGCCCTGGCTACCCGGCACCATGACCGTGCGCGAGGTGTACGAAGCCACGCAGCTGGGCGCGGCCATTGTGAAGGTGTTCCCCGGCAACGTGGTCGGGCCGGGCTTTATCAAGAGTTTGCGCGGCCCCATGCCAAGCGTGCCGCTGATGGTAACCGGCGGCGTGGAGCCCACCCGCGAGAGTCTGCGCGAGTGGTTTGGGGCCGGCGTAAATGTGGTGGGTATGGGCTCCCAGCTGTTCAAAAACGACGACCCCGCCGCCCTGAAAACCCTGCTCCGCGACCTGCTGGACTCTTTGTCATCCTGAGCTTGCGAAGGATCTTATTACGCTTAAACGACTAACGCTAGAACCGTTCTGCGAACCTCTGCGGAAGCCGCCTCAAAAACTGCAAGCCTGATAAGGTCCTTCGCAAGCTTAGGATGATAAATGGTTGCTTGCCACCCTTGTGCTATCTGCTCATTCCTTTCCCACCCGCCTCCGATGATACAAGCTGCCCCTGCTACTTCGGCCCCTGTCACCGATGTGATTGGCAAATACCGCTGGACCATCTGTGGTCTGGTGTTCTTTGCCACCACCGTCAACTACCTCGACCGGGCCGTTATTTCCCTGCTCAAGCCCTACCTGGAAACCGAGTTCCGGTGGAACTCCGGCGACTACGCCAACATCGAAATTGCCTTCAAGCTGGCGTATTCGCTGGGGATGCTAGGCGTGGGGCGCATCATCGATAAGCTGGGCACCAAGATGGGCTACGCGCTGTCCACGTTTCTGTGGAGTTTGGCCGCCATCGGGCACGCGTTTGTGAGTAGCACGCTGGGCTTTTCGGTGGCGCGGGCGTTTCTGGGCGTCACGGAGGCCGGCAACTTCCCGGCCGCCATCAAAACCACTGCCGAGTGGTTTCCGCAGAAGGAGCGGGCCCTGGCTACCGGTATTTTCAACTCCGGCTCCAACGTGGGGGCCATTATTGCGCCGCTCACGGTGCCGCTCATTGCCGAATCTATTGGTTGGAAATGGGCCTTTGTGATTACCGGCGCGCTGGGCTTTGTGTGGCTGCTGCTGTGGTTCGTCTACTACGAAGTGCCGGCCCGCCACGCCCGGCTCACCAAAGCCGAGTTCGACTACATCCACAGCGACGTGGACGATCTGGCCGCCGTGGCCATCACCACCCAGCCCAAGGTGTCGTGGTTTAAGCTGCTCACGTTTCGCCAGACCTGGGCCTTCGTGGTAGGTAAGTTCCTGACGGACCCGATCTGGTGGTTCTACCTGTTTTGGTTGCCCGACTTCCTCAACAAGCAATACGGCCTCAAGGGCACCGAGGTAGCCCTGCCGGTAGCGGCCGTGTACGTGCTGTCGAGCATTGGCAGCGTGGGCGGCGGCTGGGTGCCGCTCAACTTCATGCGCAACGGCATGCCGGCCTTCCGGGCCCGCAAGCTGTCCATGCTGCTGATTGCCTGCTGCGTGTTCCCGATTGTGTTTGCGCAGTACCTGGGGCAGCTGAATATGTGGCTGGCAGTACTCGTGATTGGCATTGCGGCGGCGGCCCACCAGGCTTGGAGCGCCAACATCTTCACCACCGTGTCGGATATGTTCCCGAAGCGGGCCGTGGCCTCCGTGACCGGCATCGGCGGCATGGCCGGCGGGCTGGGTGGCATCCTGCTGTCGGCGCTGGTGCAGAAGCGCATGTTTGTGTACTACGAAAGCATCGGGGAGTTGCAGACGGCCTATTTCATCATGTTCTGGATTTGTGGCGGCGCCTACCTGCTGGCCTGGGTGCTGATGCACTTCCTGGCCCCGAAAATGAAGCAAATCGACCTCGACGCCGAACCCGCCACCCGTTAATTCTTCTTCATGAAAAAGCTCCTGTTACTGCTGGCGCTGCTGCTGCCGGTGCTCACCTTTGCCCAAAGCAAGAAAGACCAAGCCGCCACCAAAGAAGTGGAAGTGCTGGAACGCCAGCGGTTCGAGGCCCAGGTGAAAAAGGACTACGCCGTGCTGGAAAAAGTCTTTGCCGACGACCTGGTGTACACCCACTCCAACGGCAAGCAGAACAACAAAACCGAGTACATCCAGAGCATCCGCGAGGGAAAAAGCCAGTACGATAAAATCGAGGTGGAAGCCTTGAACGTGCGCGCCTACAACGACGGCAAAGCCGCCGTGGTGAACGGTACTATCACCATCACGCTACCCAACAAGCCCGACGGCACGCCCAACCTGGCCCACCTCAAGTACGTGGTGGTGCAGGTGAAAGACCCGAAGAAAGGCTGGCAGGTGGTGCTCTGGCAAAGCCAGAAGCAGCCCGACGCCAAGAGCTAGCGCCACGGCTGCACAGTAATAGCGCACAACATTTTCCGACCAGCAAAGAAAGTGCGGCGGCTGAACGGGTAAGCAGCCAGAGGCTGCAATGCATCCGGCAGGCTGCCGCCCCCTTACTGCGTCCTTTTTGTATCCAGTTTCTGTCATGAGTATTACGTCTGAAAACGCTATTGCCCAGCCGGTGGGCACCACGCTGGAGCGCTACATCATGCGCAAGCAGGCCGAGTTTCCGTTTGCCACCGGCGAGCTGAGCCAGCTGCTGCGCGACATTGCGCTGGCCGGCAAAATCGTAAACCGCGAAGTGAACCGGGCCGGCCTGACCAGCATCATCGGGGCCATGGGCCAGCAGAACGTGCAGGGCGAGGCGCAGCAGAAGCTGGACGTGGAAGCCAACATCCGCTTCATCCGGGCCCTCACCAACGGGGGCGAGGCCTGCGCCGTGCTCAGCGAGGAAGAAGACGACATCATCCATACCGGCAACTGCCAGGGTAAGTACGTGGTGGCCATCGACCCGCTCGACGGCTCCAGCAACATCGACGTCAATATCAGCATCGGCACCATCTTCAGCATCTACCGGCGCGTGACGCCGGTGGGGCAGGAGGCCACCGCCGACGACTTTCTGCAGGGCGGCCGCCGGCAGGTGGCGGCCGGCTACATCCTGTATGGCTCCAGCACCATGCTCGTGTACACCACCGGGCACGGCGTGGTGGGCTTCACCTACGAAAACTCGCTGGGCGAATTCTTCCTCTCGCACCCCAGCATCCGGATTCCGGCGGGCGGCACCACCTTCTCCTGCAATGAAGGCCACTGGTTCGACTACCCGCAGTACGTGCGCGACTACCTGCTGGCCTGCAAGCAGCAGCGCCTGAGCGGCCGCTATGTGGGCTCGTTGGTGGCTGATTACCACCGCAACCTGTTCACGGGCGGCATCTACCTCTACCCGCCCACGACCAAAAACCGCCACGGCAAGCTGCGGCTGCTCTACGAGGGCTACCCGCTGGCCTTCGTGATTGAGCAGGCTGGCGGCCGGGCAGAAACCGGCACCGGCCCGGTGCTGGACGTGGTGCCCACTGAGTTTCACCAGCGCGCTCCGCTGTTTGTAGGCTCCGCCGACATGGTGCACCGCCTCGCAGGCTTGGCGGCCCTGGAAGCCCCAGCTGTATAGCAAGGCCTTTGGCCTTACGCCGTTGCGGCAGGTGGCCGTGAAAGCCTGAGGCCCGACTGGCCGGCCTCAAAAACAAATTACCCCGAACCAACTTCTGAGAGCATCGTTCTGTCAGCACACAACCACTTAGCTGCTCTCCCTGTCCTATGCCAAAGATCATTTCGCCCCAAGTGGAATTCAGCAGCCTGCTGAACCAGATGAAAGCCGTGACGCCCGAAGTTTTCACGGCCGACGGCAACGGATTCCTCAATCTGATGGAAGGCCGCTGGCAGGAGCCGGGCCAACCCCGCGAGTTTATTTCGCCCGTGGATGGCACCCAGCTGGGCTGGCTGCCCATGCTCGGCCACGATACGGCCCTGCGCGCCGTGCAGGCTGCCAAAAAGGAAGCCGCCGACTGGGCCCGCGTCGACCTGGACGAGCGCAAGCGCAAAGTGCAGGACTGCCTCGACCAGCTGCGCCAGCACGTCGAGCTCACCGGCAAGCTCATCATGTGGGAAATCGGCAAAACCTACAAGCTGGGCTTCACCGACATTGACCGCGCCATCGAGGGCGTGCAGTGGTACGTCGATAACATCGAAGGCATGCTGGGCTCGCGCAAGCCGCTGGGCCTCGTCAGCAACATTGCCTCCTGGAACTACCCGATGTCGGTGCTGCTGCACGCGGTGCTGGTGCAGGTGCTGTGCGGCAACTCCGTCATTGCCAAAACGCCTACCGATGGCGGCTTCATTTCGCTGAGCCTGACCTTCGCCATTGCCCGCCGCTGCGGCCTGCCCGTGTCGCTGGTGAGCGGCTCGGGCGGCGAGCTGAGCGACGTGCTGGTGAAAAACGACGCCGTAGACTGCCTCAGCTTCGTGGGTGGGCGCTACAACGGCCGCAACATCGCCGACGCCCTCAGCTCGGAGCACAAGCGCTACATGCTGGAAATGGAAGGCGTGAACACTTACGGCATCTGGAACTTCTCCGACTGGGACGGCCTCGCCGACCAGCTCAAGAAGGGCTACGACTACGGCAAGCAGCGCTGCACCGCCTACGTGCGCTTCGTGGTGGAGCGCCGCCTGTTTCCGCAGTTCGTGGAAACCTACTGGAACACCATCAAGGGCCTGAAAGTAGGCAACCCCACGCTGGTAGACTCGGCCGACGACAAGCTGCCGGACTTGGCCTTCGGCCCGGTTATCAACCGCGCCCAGGCCGAAGACCTGGACCGCCTCTACGCCGACGCCCTCAAAACCGGCGCCACCCCCATCTACGAGGGCAAGCTGGATGAAAGCCTGTTCCTGCCCGGCCAGGATATGAGCTCCTACCGCGCCCCTCGCGCCCTGGTGAACCTGCCGCGCCAGAGCGAGCTGTATTTCAAGGAGCCCTTCGGCCCCATCGACAGCATCGTGCTGGTAGACCGTGTAGAAGAGCTGGTAGGCGAGATGAACATCAGCAACGGCGCCCTAGTCGGCGCCCTGGCCTCCGACGACGAGAAGTGGGCCCAGCGCACCGCCAAGGAGGTCCGCGCCTTCAAAATGGGCATCAACAAGCTCCGCTCGCGCGGCGACCGGGAAGAAGTATTCGGCGGCCTAGGCGAATCTTGGAAAGGGGCCTTCGTGGGCGGCGCGCTGCTGGTAGAAGCCGTAACGGAAGGCGACAAGCCGATTCTGGGCAACTTCGAGGAGGCCACGCTGCTGCCAGAGAAAATCTAGGCTGCCATAAAACCAATAAATGCAGAAAGGGCGCGCAGCTTCAAGCTATGCGCCCTTTCTGTATTCAGCGGTATTGTGTTCTAGGCGGTGGCTTTGAAGGCAAACGTCTGCAGCGCCTCCCAGGGGCCGCCGCGGTAGGCCCACAGCTGCAAGCCGGTGCCGGTGGCTTCAAACGGCTGGAAATCGGCGGCCAGCTCTTGGTGCAGGCTGCGCGCCACCGCCGGGTCCACCTTGTTCTGCACCGTCACGTGGGGCTTGAGCTTTTGCTGGTCCTGCGGGGTGAGGCTGGGCTGCCAGCGGGTCTGCAGGTGCTGGTGCAGCGCCTGCAGCCGGCTGTTTTCCAGCGAGTACGCCACGCCCCGGCCCAGAAACCGCACCCCGGTAACGCTGAGCATCAGCGGTGCTTCGGCCGAGGTCAGTTCGGTCAGCGTCTGGCAGATGGGGGCGTAATCGGAGCCGGGCAGGTGGTGAAACAGCGTCAGGTGCGCCTGCAGAAAGTTGCGCTCGGGTGGGAAGTGCTGCTGCCGGAGCGCATCGAAGAAACGTTGGCTGTCAGCATCAAGCGCCAGCGTAAGGATGAGCGGGGCAATAGGTTCAGGCATGTATAGTCTAACCTCCGCCAGCCACATTAGGTTGGCTTCGGAGGTAAACAAGCTGAACAATAGTGCTGGATGGGATGCTTTTGGGCTGATGATTTTAAGCCGAAAGCTGCCAGTTATAGCCCCTTGTGCGTCAGGGCTATGGGCACGGTGCTCGTCTGACCGGCCTGCCGCACGCGCAAGTAGTAGAGGCCGCCGGGCAACGTGTGCGCATCCAGCTGAATGGTGGTGAGGCCCGCGGCTGGCTGCAGGCGGCGTACCATCTGGCCCGTGGCGCTGAGCAACTCCAGCGTGGTTTCGGCGGTGCTGGGCTCAGTTAGCAGCACGTTCAGATGGCCGTCGGGAGAGGGGTTGGGGTAGGTTTGCAGGGCAAGCTTGCCGGTCATCTTCACGACCTGTACCGGCGAGTAGGCGAGCGTGCCATCCGTGTCGCGCATGGCCAGGCGGTAGTAGAGCGGCCCCTTCAGCGGCGCGGTGTCCAGGGTGGTGTAGCGCTGGCCTTTGGGCTGGTTGCCGGCCCGCACCGTCTGGATGGTCTGCCAGGCGGACCCCTCGTGGCGGCGCTCCACCAGAAACGCCTCGGCGTTCTGCTCGCTGGCGGTGGCCCAGGTCAGGCGCACGGCCCGGCCGCTGGCTTCGGCCCGGAATTCGGTGAGCGTAACGGGCAGCGGTAGCGCGCCCGGCAGGCTCACGGCATCGCCGCGGGAGCAGCCAAAAGCCGCCCCGTACGACTGGCCCGAGTAGTTGCCGGTCAGCCGGTCGAGCTTGTAGATAGTGCCGCCATCGGCATCTACCGCGTAAATGTTGCCGTCGCGGTCCGTAAACATCGAGCCGATATCCTGCTGGGTAGGAATGGGCGTGGTGGGCTGGGTGGTGACGCCCACCGGCCCGGCCCCTGGCGTGCTGATGGTGATAAATTTATCATCCTGGCCGAGGTAGCTCACCAGATTGCCGGTGCGCACGTCAAACACCCAGTCCTGGATGCCGCCCTGCGGGACCGGGGCCGTGCCGTTGCTGTTCAAATAGGTCTGCACCTCAGCCTGGTAGCTGGCAATGACGGCCGCCGTGGCTGGGTCGGAGGCGTCGAGGCGGCGCCACACCGGCGGCGTGGCCGGGAAGGTGGGAAGCGCCACCACGCCCACGTGCAGCCGCAGGTCCGACACGCGCACCGGCCGCAGTATAGTGGGGAAGGTGAGGTCGAACACGTAGAACACCCGGAACGTGGCGCCGGCCACGTAGTAGTTGGAGCTGGCGTCGCCGTCACCAATGAAGTTGAGCGTGATTTCCGTATCGATGAAGCCCGACTCGCCGGCTTGGGGCTGCGTGCTGACATCGGTGGGGCGCGGCGGCGGGGCCACGGCGCCCAGGTTGGTGGCCTCAGCCGTGCTCAGGCTGATGCGGTAGAGGTTGGGCGGCGTGTTGAAGTTGATGGCCGTGACGGGCTGCACCACATTCATCCCGTAAATCACTGTCCGGTCATTGTCGTCGGAGCCCAGGGCATTGACGATGAGGGGTGTCCCGTTGCTGCTGACGGTGCCGATGGGTGTAAGCGAGCCATCGGTATTCACCTGCTGCAGCACCGACGGGTTGCCGGCATTGGCCGGGCAGGCCGACGTCACGGCGAAGCTGCTGGTAGGTAGCTGCGCCAGTAGATTATGACTCCCAACAAGCAGTAGAAGAGCGAGTAGGTTCTTTTTCATATTGGGAAGCAGTGAGGAGCTGAGTGACGGCTTGGGTATGCTAATGAGGCATAAGGTACAGATAAATGCATTTTTAGGAATGTGCTGACTGAACATGGCTCTATCCCAAATAGATACAAGCGGTAGTGCCATATGTCTAATTTTATATAGATAAAAGTTAATTTACGAGGATTTCGTGGGACTGTCAAGGCCGGTGGCGGCAGGCTGGCGGTTGAAGGGAAGTGTGCATATCTGCGGCTGGTTCGGGTGGCGCAAGAAGCCGGCCGCAGCTAGCCGGTGCGGGTGGTGCCCACGTTTATGGGCGCCCATATGCCCAGCCCCGAGTACCACGGCCGCCCCGCCGACTACCTGCAGATGCTGGTGCGCGAAGTGCTACCGCAGCTAAGCCCCGCCGACGTGCCGTTCGTGGATGTTTTCTGCGAGCAAGGGGCCTTCTCGGTGCCCGAGGCCCGGCAGTATCTGATGCAGGCCCGGGCGCTGGGATTCGGGCTGAAAATCCATGCCGAGCAGCTGCACTACCTGGGCAGCTGCGAAATGGCCGCCGCGCTGGGGGCCGTCAGCATCGACCATGCCGACTACCTAGCGCCGGAAGCCGCCGCCCACATTGCCACCCAAAGCCAGGGCCGCACGGTGGCGGCGCTGCTGCCGCTGTTTTTGCGCCAAGAGCAGTACGCGCCCGGCCGGGCGTTCATTGAGGCCGGCCTGCCGGTAGCCGTCAGCACCGACTTCAACTCCGGTTTGTGCCCGGCAAAAACCTGTGACTGGCCCTTTCGATGGCGTGCCTGAAAATGGGCCTCACGCCCCACGAAGCCCTGGCCGCCGTCACCATCAACGCGGCCTGGGCCATTGGCCAGCAGCAGCACTGCGGCAGCCTGGAGCCCGGCAAGCGCGCCGATCTGCTGGTGCTGGACGTGCGCAACTACGAGGAAATCCCGCACTGGCTTGGCGAAAAACCCGTGCGCAGCGTGGTGCTGAGCGGGCAACTGCAATAGGGCTGGCCTTGAAATGCGAGAGGCGCCGCCTATGTGGCGACGCCTCTCGTGGAGTATGATAAAAAATAGCGAATAGATTCTGAAATTCAGGTAGTTGAGGCTGTATTATGCTTTGAAATAGGTAGCTATAGTGGATGTGTAGAAGCTATAAAGCGCGGATTTCGGCTACCATTTCGGCTTCCGTCACAGCCCGCAGGGTTGGAGCAAAAGCCTGGTTGGCCGCTACTGTAGCGGTCTGTTTGCCGAAGTACAACTGCGTACCGTCCATGTGCATCACCACCGCCGTTACGGAATAGCCCTGCGGCACCTGGCCTGCCAGGAACGTATCGGCTGGCGACGCATTGGAGTAGGCCCGGAGCGCGGAGTTCAAATTGTTGAATACCAGATAAACGATGGAATTGGCGCTGGTGGCGCCGGGGCGGGTGGCGCGTACCTGCACCGTAGTAAGCGGATTGGCCGTCACAAACCGGTCGCAGTTGATCCAGCTCAGGCGGTTGGCACTGGCGTTATAAAGCCCAGCGCTCAACGATACCTGAAACCCGGTAGCAGTGCCCGAGGCAGGAAAGGGCGTGATGCTGCCGGGCTGCAACGGAAACCAGGAGCCGATCAGTGCAGAGTCAGCAGGGCTGCTAAGGGCTGAAAACAGACCCATGCCGGAAGTGCTGCTCAGGGCAGGCGGCAGCACGGTGGTAACATCAAGGCTGGCATTCGGAGCCAGCACAACCTGCTGCCCATCCTGCGAAAGTCTGATGCTGAACATGCCGGCCGACTCCAGCAGCTTCCCGTCCGAAATCGTAGGCGCGTGCGAGAAGATCATTTCGCTGCGTTTGGTAATCTCGCGCACCCGCACTTGCACCAAGCTGCCGGACATGGGCTGCCCATAAATCCGGCGCAGGCCGGCCGGTATGCGGATGCGGTAAGCGTTGGCCGTGCGGAGCGTGGTGTCTAGGCCCGGGCGGACATAAAACTGCTGCTCAGGTACGGCATATCTGGCCAGCGTACTTTTAATGGGGCCATCAATTACTGGTACTGGTAGGTCGCAGTCTGGCACCTGCACCAGGTCGGCATCTTTCTTACAGCTGCCCAGCAGCAAAATTATGGCCATGAGGCCCATCAACCGAATTTTCATAGGTCAGGAACAATGAAATAGTGGGGAGATAAAACCTGGCAGCAGCCGGCCCGGTGGCCAGTCGGGTGGCCTTAGCGCAGGTCGAAAGAGAAGCCCGTGAGCAAGCCGGCCGCAAACGGGTGGCGGGCTGGAAGGGTAGTAGGAGGAAGAGGATTGCCGCCCGGTGGCGGAATCGGCGAAGGCGCGGTAGTGCCAGGCGCCACAATAGAAACTAGCCCGTAGCGGCCGGTAGGCTGCAGCAGCAGATGCAGGCGGGGTGTGAGGGCGTAGCGCACATCCAGGCCCGCCGTCAGGCTCACGCCCAGTCGCCGGTACGGGCTGTTCGTGGCCGACCAGGTCTGTTGCTGGCTGCAGGTGCAGGCGGTGCTGCCGCTGGTACGGCCGCCGGCGTACATTTCCAGGGCCGCCCCGGCGGTCAGGCCGTAGCGGAGCCGCGTCTGGCCGCCCAGCCGGTACTGCGCCTGCAGCGGCAGCGTGAAGTAGCGGTAGGTGTCGCGCTGCTGTAGAGGTTGCGCGGGCCGGAGGGCACTGCTTGTATCGCGCGGGGGCTGGAGCAGCAGGTTCAGGCGGGTGCCGTAGGTGGCATAGCCCAGGCCCGCACTCACACTCAGGCGGGGCGTGAGGGTGTAGCGCACCTGCATCTGGCCGGCAAAGGTGAGGGCCGGCCGCTCCAGTGTGCTGAGGCTGGCAGAGTCCGAGGCTTCCAGGCGCCGGTAGCTGATAGCCGGGCCCGCCAGCAGCTCCACTGCCCAGCGGCTGGCCGGGCGCGGCACCTGCGGCGCTACCGCCACCGGCTGCACGGCCGGCAACGCGGCGGCGAATGGCAGCACCTGCGCCGCCCGTGGTAGCAGGTTGCCAACGGGAAACAGCAACGCCAGATGCAAATCAGTGGCTGGCTGCCGAATACCAGCGCTCCCCTGTGATGCGGGTATCGTGGAGCGAAGACTGCCGGCAACGGCTTGCTGCCCTTCATCTGTTTGTAGGCGGCGGTTTTCAGCGGAATCAGGCTGCATCCGGGCCGTAGCGGTGGCGGGTTGCGGCGCATTGGCCGCCGCAGTCAGCAACCGGGCTGCTTCCGCCGACGAAATACTGGAGTCGGGTAGCAGAGCAGCCGCCAGTGAGCGAGCAGCAACCCCGGAGGAGCTGGTGGGCGCTGGTTGGCCGGCATGGCGGGCGGGTTGCTGCCCCGGTGCATCGCTGGCGCTGCCGATGGCCGGCTGCAATGGCTGCGTATTGCGGAGCAGCTGCGAATCAAAGCGGCTACCGGTGCGCTGTCGCCGCGGGGCAGCCGCCGTAACGGTGCCGGCCAAGGCCGCGGGCTGCGGGCGGCCCGCAGCCGGCCATTGCGAAGCTGCCGCCGTCGCCGCAGAGGCCGCCGCAACGGAGCCAGAAGAAGCCTCTGGCATTGCGGGAGCAGCGGATTTTGCCTCGGCTGCGTCAAAGCGGCCGTTGGCAGCAGCATCGGCGGGAGAGGCCAATTGGCTGGTTGAGGAGGTGTGTGTATCTGGTTGCGGAGTAGCAGCCGGCTGGGAAGCATCAGCCGCAGTTGCCAAGCGGCCAAGCACATCCTTTTCATTATGAGCAGCTGGAAGAGTGGCTACTTCAGGACGGGAAGCCGGCCGAATGGCCAGCACGCCCACTACCACCACTACGCCTATAAGCAGCAGCAATGCCAGCGCCCAGCGCCGCCGCAAAGCCGGGCGGGGCAGTGGCTGGGCAGGCCCTTTCGGCGCGCCCGGAGGCAGCTGCCGCTGGATGGCCGCCCACATGTCGGGCGGGGGCGTGCTGCCGTAGCCCTCCAGCTTGCGCCGCAGTTCCTCGTACAACTCTTCTGATTCGCGCTCCGTCATGACAATGTGAAGTTGTTGTTGGCCAGTAGGCGTTCTTCCAGCAGCCGCCGCGCCCGCGACAATTGCGACTTGCTAGTACCCTCCGAAATCCCCAGCAGCTCGCCTATTTCCTGGTGTGAGTAGCCTTCGATGGCGTAGAGGTTGAGCACCGTGCGGTAGCCTGAGGGCAGGGTGTTGATGAGGGCTACCACCTCATCGGCGGAAAGCTGGTCGAGGGCCGTGCCGTCGGGGTGGGGCATGTTGGCGGCGGCCTCGTAGTCTACCTGCGGGGCCCGCTGGCGGTGCTGCTGGTAGGCATTTAGCGAGGTATTGACCGCAATCCGGCGTGCCCAGGCCTCAAAAGGCCCTTGCTCCCGGTATTGGTCGAGGCGGGTGAAAATTTTGATGAACGTGAGCTGCAGGGCATCCTCCGCCTCGGCTTGGCTGGGGCAGTAGCGCAAACACACCCCCATCAGCTGGTAGGCCAGCCGCTCGTAGAGCGCCCGCTGAGCCGCGGGGCTCCCGCGCCGGCAGTCGGCCAGTATATCAGTAAGGGGCTGCGGCATGCGCGGGGTAGGCGGAGAAATAGCGAATAAACAATCAGCGTAACCGGTTTCTGCCCCCATGACCGGCTGCCGCTAGCAAGGGTTGCGTGCGCCCCAAAAAAAGCGGCATAAACTGCTACATTCGCCTCCATGACGCTGCCCATCTACCAAGTTGATGCCTTCTCTGACCGGCCCTTTGCCGGCAACCCCGCCGCCGTGTGCCCGCTGCAAAGCTGGCTGCCCGCCGAAACCATGCAGGCCATAGCCGCCGAAAACAACCTGGCCGAAACAGCCTTCTTCGTGCCGAAACCCGATGGCGAGTTCGAAATCCGCTGGTTTACGCCGGCCGTGGAGGTAGAGCTGTGCGGCCACGCCACCCTGGCTTCGGCCCACGTGCTGTACCGGCACCTGGGCTTTACAGGCGCGGAAATCGTGTTTCACTCGAAAAGCGGTCCGCTGCGCGTGAGTCAGGCCGAAGCCGGCATGCTCACCCTCGACTTTCCGGCCCGGCCGCCGCACCCCATCAGCCAGCACCCCGACGGCCTGCTCGATGGCCTGCGCGCCACGCCGCTGCAGCTGCTGGCCGGTCCCGACCTGGTGTGCGTATTCGCCACCGAGGCCGAAGTGCGGGCCCTGAAGCCTGACATGGCACACCTCATTAAAGTGGAGTACCGGGCCGTTATTGCCACCGCCCCCGGCTCCGATGGGGCGGATTTCGTGTCGCGCTTTTTCGGGCCTCGGGTGGGCGTGCCCGAAGATCCGGTGACCGGCTCAGCCCACACTACGTTGGTGCCCTATTGGGCCGAGCGCCTGGGTAAGCTGCACCTGCACGCCCGCCAGGTATCAGCCCGCAGCGGCGACCTATGGTGCGAGCTGCGCGGCGAGCGGGTGCTGATGAGCGGCCACGCCGTTACGTATCTGCGGGGCGAGATTGAGCTGTAATAGAGCTGTCGACTGCCGGCAGTATGCCTTTAGATGATAATTTCCACCATGTCATTTTTGCAGTATGTCTAACCGATATGCCCGTTCATTGCTGACCCTGGGGCTCAGCCTGTCTGTTCAATTTGCATCAGCCCAGACCCCTGCCAGCCAGGAGCTGGTGAAACAGGGCGTGGCGCTCCACGACCAAGGTAAGTACGACGAAGCCGTGTTGCGCTACAAAGAAGCGCTGAAGCAGGATCCGGCCAACACCACCGCCCGCTACGAGCTGGCCATGACCTACAATACCCAGGACCGCAACGCGGAAGCCGTAGCGCTGTGCAAGGAAATCCTGAAGCAGGAGCCCAAGCCCGATGCCTCGTTCTACAGTACCTACGGCAACGCCCTCGACGGCCTCAAAAAGCCCAAAGACGCCGCCAAAGTATACCAGGAAGGCCTTAAGAAATACCCCAACGACGGCCCGCTTTATTTCAACCTGGGCATCACGCAGGCCAAGGGGCTAGATCAGCCGGCCGAGGCCATTGCCAGCATGCAGCAGTCGGTGCGGTGCCGGCCGGAGCACGCCAATTCCCATTCTATTCTGGCGACGCTGACGGCCATACAAGGCAACCGCGTGGCGTCTTTGCTGGAAACTCTGCGGCTGTTGCAGCTGGAGCCCGAAGGCCCGCGCGCCGTTGCCAGCCTCGCCCGCCTCGACCGGCTGGTAGGGCAAGGCGTCAAGCAAACCGGCGACAACAGCATCAGCATCAATATGTCGGCGGATGTGCTGAAACAGGTGAACAGCAAGAAAAGCCAGCCCGACAACTTCGGCCAGGCCGATATGCTGCTCACCATGGCTACGGCGCTGGACTACGACGAGAAAAACAAGAGCAAGGCGCCAACCGAACGGCTTATTGAAAAGCTCAGCTCCCTATGCAAGGGGTTAGCAGAGGGCAAGCCCGAGCAGCAGGAAGGCTTCGTGTGGCAATACTACGTGCCGTATTTCGTGGCTATGGAAAAGCAGGGCCATCTGCCGGCACTAGCCTATACCGTGCAGGCGTCGCGCGCCGAGGCTACGCCGGACGTGAAAGCCTGGCTCAGCGCCCATCCCACGCAGGTGCAGGCGCTGCAGGAATGGTCGCGCACCTACATCTGGCCAAAGTAGCCGCTACCCGCGCAGCTGCTCGCGCCCGTAGTCGTTGCGGTCCAGCACCTGCTCCACGAACAGCGCCTTGTTGGGTAGCTGCAGCAGCGCCGCGTGAACGGCGGGCGGCACGCCGGTGTAGCGCACCAGCCCGCCGTGGCGGTACTCAATTTCCAGCGTCTGCGTGGCGGCGTCGTAGCCCACGGCTTTCAGGGAAGTAGAACGGACAGGGCGGCGCTGCATAAGGACGTTTGGTTGTTCGTTGTCAGCTCTATAATTATCAAAAAACTCAACAGATACCATATTACTGACAACCAAACTTAAGCCGCGGGCTTCTTGCGAACCGGCTTTTTAATAGTCGTGGTGGCCGCCATCTTGTCGGGGTTGTCGGCCAGGAACTTGCCCCAGCTTTTGTTGCCGGCCTTCACGTTGTTGCCCTTCTGGTAGTGGTGGCACATGGCCACGGCCAGCGCGTCGGTGGCATCCAGGAACTTGGGGGCTTCCTCGATAGGCGGCAGCTTCAGGGTCTGGCGGAGCATGTGGGCCACCTGCTCCTTGCTGGCGTTGCCCGAGCCGGTTACGGCCTGCTTGACCTTGGTGGGCGCGTATTCCACGTACGGAATCTGGCGGGCCAGGCAGGCGGCAATAGCCACGCCCTGCGCCCGGCCCAGCTTGAGCATGCTCTGCACATTCACCCCAAAAAACGGCGCTTCGATGGCCAGCTCGTCGGGCAGGTGCTCGTCGATGAGCTCGGTCATGCGCTCAAAGATGCGCTTGAGCTTGAGGGCGTGGTTGGTGCCCAGCTTGCGCATATCAATGACGTCGTACTCCAGCATGCGCACCCGTTGGCCCTGCACCTCAATCACGGCGTAACCCATCAGGTTGGTGCCGGGGTCGACGCCCATGATAATCTTGGGCATGAGGTCGGTAGGAGCGAGGGGCAGGATCATGGGCGAGGCAAACGGGGCGCAGAAACAGGAGGTAGAAAGCCTGGCGTTGATTTTCGTCGGTAACTTGCCGCTCTCAACCGAAAACGTCCCGCCTCTTGCCCCAGCATCTGCAAAACTACGCCCAAAAGCCGGAAAAAAAGCCGGTAGCTGCCGCCCGCCGGGGGCAGGGGCTGGTGGTGGCGGGCAAGCTGCTTATCACGGCCCTCACCCTGGGTTTGCTCTACCACTCCGTATTTGCCGACGGCGCCACGGCAGCGGCCTGGCGCGCGCTGCTGGCGGCCACCTTCACGGGGGCCGGGCGCGGGCCGGTGCTGCTGGCGCTGGCGCTGGTGCCCGTGAACTGGGGCGTGGAGGCCTGGAAATGGTGGCGCCTGGCTAGGCACCTGGAGCCGGTATCGTTCCGTCGCAGCTTCCGGGCCGTGCTGGTGGGTCTCACGCTGGGCTTCGTCACGCCCAACCGCGTCGGCGACTACGCCGGCCGCATCATCGAGCTCAAAAGCCGCCGCCTCGATGCGCTGGGGGCCGTGTTTCTGGGCCGTTATGCCCAGCTGGTGGTCACGGTGCTGGCCGGTTCGGTGGGCCTGCTGTACTTTCTGCTGAGGTTTTACCTGCATGATTATCCGGCCAGCGAACTGGGGGCGGTGGTGGCGGCTGTGCTGCTGAACGCGGCCGTGCTGCTGCCGCTTTACCGCTCCCGGCTGCTGCTGGCCGTGCTGATGGCGGTGCGGCCGTTGCGGCGGTTCCGGCGGTTTCTGGCCGTGATGCCCACCTACAGGGCGCCGGCCATTCACGCGGTGCTGGCGTTATCGGGGCTGCGGTACGCGGTGTTCTGCGCGCAGTTTGGGCTGCTGCTGAAGGCCTACGGAGCCCAGGCGGCGCTGGGGCCGGGCGCGGCGGCGGTGGCAGGCACGTTCCTGCTCAAGTCGCTGGTGCCCTCCCTCAACGCCCTGGCCGACGTAGGCGTGCGCGAGCTGTCGGCCACCCACCTGTTTGGGCTGCTGGGCGAGCCGGCCTTGCCCGTGCTCAGCGCCAGCCTCAGCCTCTGGATTCTCAATATTGCCCTGCCCAGCGCCACCGGACTGCTGTTTGTGCTGCGCCTGAAAGTGCTGCGCAAGCGCCGCAAA
The DNA here is from genome assembly GCF_027359925.1 of Hymenobacter canadensis. Classification (NCBI taxonomy): domain Bacteria; kingdom Pseudomonadati; phylum Bacteroidota; class Cytophagia; order Cytophagales; family Hymenobacteraceae; genus Hymenobacter; species Hymenobacter canadensis. The sequence goes on from NZ_CP114767.1 coordinate 608,024, forward strand.
GCCGATTCTGTTCCAACGCCGCCGGCCGTATGAGCACACTCTCCGGGATTCTGCTGCTAGCCGCGCCGCTGCTCTACGCGCTGCGGATGCTCGGCTTCCGCCGGGCCTGGCAGCAGCTGCCGGTCAGGGACCTGGGGGTTTGGGGGCTTGGGAGCTTGGATAGGGGAGGCCCGTTGCCGGAACAGGCTGCGGCTGCGGAAAACAGCCGGCAGGCCGCGCCGCTGCGCTTCTCAGTGCTGATTGCGGCCCGCAACGAAGCCGCCAACCTGCCGCACCTGCTGCATCAGTTGGCTGGGCAAACGGTGCCGGCCGAAACCTTTGAAGTGCTGGTTGTCGATGACCATTCCACCGACAACACGGCGGCAGTGGTGGCCGATTTTGCCGCGCCCTACGAGCTGCGCCTTATCCGGCTAGCTGCCGTGCCCGGGGCCGGAGTGGGGAAGAAAGCCGCCATTCAGGTAGCGCTGGCGCAGGCGCGCGCCCCGTGGGTGGTCTGCACCGATGCCGACTGCCGCGTGGGTCACGACTGGCTCCGTAGCTACGCCGCCCTGCTGGCAGAGGCCGGCCCCGAGGTGCGCTTCGTGAGCGGGCCGGTGCTGCTGACGGGCGCTGATACGTGGCTGCAGCAGCTGTCGGGGCTGGAGTTTGCCGGGCTGGTGGGCACCGGAGCCGCGGGCATTGCGGCCGGCACGCCCACCATGTGCAACGGCGCCAACCTGGCCTACCGCCCCGATGCCTTTGCGGCCGTGCAGGGCTTCGCCGGCAACGAGCACCTGCCCAGCGGCGACGACGAATTCCTGCTGCACAAGCTCCACGCGGCCTTTCCGGGCAGCATCTGGTTTCTGAAGCACCCGGCCGCCATTGTGCGCACCGCCGGGCCGGCCACGCTGGCGGCGCTGCTGCAGCAGCGGGTGCGCTGGGCCAGCAAGTGGCGGCACTACCGGCACGCACCGTCGCAGCGGCTGGCGGTGCTGGTGCTGCTGGCCAATGTGGCGCTGGCCGCCGGCCTGTTGGCGCTGGGCTGGCAACCGGCGTTGGCGCCCTGGGTGGTCGCCGCCTGGGCCCTCAAGCTGGGCGCCGACTTCTGGTTTCTGGCGCCGGTGCTGCAGTTTCTGGGGCAGCGGCGCTGGCTGCGCTGGGTGCCGGTGCTGCAGCTGCTCTACGCGCCGTACGCGCTGCTGGTGGGGCTGGCCGGCCTACGCGGCGGCTACGTCTGGAAAGGTCGCCCGGTGAAATAAAGGCCGGAATTAGGTTGGGTTTGTGGCCGCCGGGAGCGTACTTCAACAGGGCGGCCGATGGTGCGCTGCCTGCGTCGCGCGTGCCGGGTTTTCTGGCGGCAAAGCGGCGGTTACCTGTTCTATTTCATTATATCGATGAACCGAAACTGGTTGGAGCTAGTGTTCCCAGCGGCCCTGGGGCTGCTCGTTGTCACGATTGGGGTATTTCTGATGAGCATGACGGGGTTGTTGCATGAGGAGCCACTGAGCCTGGAGAATGACGTAGTAGAGCTGGCCGGCGACTCCTTACGTGCGGCCCCGCGCCCGGCCACTATACCGCTGCCACCCGGCACCGACCCGGCCGCCGTTGCTGCCGGCGACGCCCTATTCAAAGGCAACTGCGCCCAGTGCCACGCCATCAACGACGTGGTAGTGGGCCCGGCGCTGGCGGGACTCGCCAAACGCCGCTCCGAAAGCTGGCTGATTCCCTGGGTCAAAAACTCCAGTAAAGTGGTGGCCAGCGGCGACGAGTACGCCGTGAAAATCTACAACCAATATCAGAAGCAGCAGATGCCCAGCTTCCAGCTCAGCGACGACGAAATCCGCCAGATCCTGCTTTACGTTCGTTCGCAGGAGGGTGCTGCCTCGGCGGCTGGCCCGGGTCTGGTGGTGGTCGACTGACAAAAACCGCCGAAAAGCCACCCCGCTCCGCTACATTTGCCCTTCCCACAGCTAGCTCTTCCCCGTGACTGACCCCGAATTTGATATTCTCGACGAACTGTATTTCGTCACGCCTTTTGCCACGCTACTCCAGAAAACCGGGTTGCCGGCCGCCGAGCTGACCCAAAACCTGCGCGTGCTGCTGGAACAGGGCCTTATCCGCAGCTACTGGCCCGACCCCGACACCGAGCTGGCCTACGAGGAAAGCTCGTTTGGGGCGCTCAGCCAGGATTGCCTGTTTCTGGCTTCCAAAGAAGGTCTGCTGCAGCACAACACCCGATAGCCGTGGCCGGCTCCACGCTCACGCAAGCCGCCACGGCTGCCGCCGCAGCCCGGTCGCCGGGCTACTACGTGCGCCAGCGGCTGCTCGGCAACCGCCCGGCCATGGCCGGGCTGGGCTTTATCGTGCTTTGTGCCCTTATTGCGGTGCTGGGCTACTGGGTGCTGCCCGACAACTCGCCCAACGCCAACAACAGCCTCGTGCAACTGCAGAAAGAACCGCCCGGCTTCCGGGCCACGGTGCTGCGCCTGCCCATCCGGGACTCCATCCGCACGGCTTCCGACAACATTTTCCGGACCTGGGCTTCGGGCCGGGCCCCGCGCTACCAGGAGGTGCCCATCGGCGGCTACCGTTTCCAGGGCGACTCCATGTTCATCGAGCCCTACCAAAACCACTCAGCCCTGGCTGACAAGGCCCGCCGCTATTCGTTGGCCGAAGTGGCGGGGCAACCCGGCACCCGCGCCGAGCTGCAGCAGCTGGTGGCGCAGGAACGCATCGGGCCGCGCACCTACTGGCTGGGTACCGACAAATCGGGCCGTGACGAGCTGAGCCGGCTGCTGCTGGGTACCCGCGTCAGCCTCGGGATTGGGCTGGTAGCGGTGCTGATTTCGGTGGTGCTGGGCATGGCCGTGGGCGCCGTAGCTGGCTACGTGGGCGGCTGGCTGGACTCGCTGCTGCTGGGCGTGATGACCGTGGTGTGGAGCATTCCGGGCATCATGCTGGTCATCGCCATTTCGCTGGCCCTCGACAGCAAGGGCGTCTGGACCTCGTTTGTGGCCGTGGGCCTGACTATGTGGGTGGACGTGGCCCGCGTGGTACGCGGCCAGATGCTGAGTTTGCGCGAAAAAACTTTTGTAGAAGCCGGCCGTGTGCTGGGCTTGCCGCAAAGCCGCCTTATCATCCGGCACCTGCTGCCCAACATGACCGGGCCGCTGATTGTCATTGCAACCAGTAATTTCGCGGCAGCCATTCTGCTCGAAGCCGGCCTTAGCTTCCTGGGGCTGGGCGTGCAGCCGCCGGCCCCGTCGTGGGGCCTGATGGTGAACGAAGGCTTCCAACTCTTGGGCACCGAAGCTGGCCTCTGGCTGACGTTGCTGCCGGGCTTAGCCATCAGCCTGCTGGTGCTCAGCTTCAATCTGCTCGGCAACGGCCTGCGCGACGCCTACGACCCCAAAACCCCTCTGGGGAGTAGTTGAGCAGAGTAACTGAGTAGTGGAGTAGCTGAGTAAACCGTTCTGCCAGAGAATCTTTATTCAGTTACTCTACTACTCAGTTACTCTGCTCAACTACTCTCTACTCAGTTACTCCATTACTCAGCTACTCTGATGCCCAACTCTACGCTTACGCCTGAAAAGCGCCTTTTCCTGAAAGACCGGGAGCTGGGAGCCTTGCTGGAAATCACGCAGGCCATCAACCAAGACCACAGCGAGGGTGCGCTCTACAAAATATTCCAGTTTACGCTACTTGGCCAGCTCAATATCCGGCGGCTGGTGCTCTACGTGAAGGAAGAAGGCCAGTGGCAATGCGTGGTGTCGTTTGGGGCCATGCTGCCCGATTTCCGGCGCATTCTGTTGCCCGAGGAGGTGCTGCGTGGCGCCATGGGGCAGCCGGCGGCCGTGGCCGGCCTGGGCCTGGGGGCCGAGTGGAATCTGCTGGAAACGGCCATTCCGGTGGTGCGCAACGACGAGGTGGTGGCCTACGTGTTCATCGGTAACGTGCACGAAGACTACGCCAGCGGCGAAGCGGCTAAGTTCCTGGAAACACTCAGCAACATTCTGCTTGGGGCCATCGACAACCGGCGCCTGGGCCGGCAGCGGATTGCGGCGGCAGCCATGCGCAAGGAAATTGAAATTGCGCAGGAAGTACAGACCATGCTGTTTCCGCGCACGCTACCCAACGACGCCCACGTGGCCGTGGCCGCGTCCTACGTGCCCCACACGGCCGTCGGCGGCGACTACTACGACGTGGTGGACATCGACGCCAACCGCTTCCTGTTCTGCGTGGCCGACGTGTCGGGCAAGGGCGTGGCGGCGTCGTTGCTGATGTCGAACTTCCAGGCCGGGCTGCGCACGCTGCTCCGCCAGCAGGTAGACTTGGCTACCGTCGCGCAGGAACTCAACAACCTAATTTTCCGCAACGCTGGCGGCGACAAGTTCATCACCGTGTTCTTCGGCATCTACGACCGCACCACCCGGGTGCTGCAGTACGTGAATGCCGGCCACAACGACCCGTTGCTGGTATCCGACTCGGGGCAGGTGGAGCGCCTGCGCGAAGGCACCATCATGCTGGGCGTGATGGACGAGCTACCCGGCCTGAAAGTGGGGGAGGTGCACATTCCCGGCCGCGCCCTGCTGCTCAACTACACCGATGGCCTGACCGAGGTGTTCGACGCCAACCAGGAAGAGTTCGGCGAAGAAGGAATTCTGGCTCTGCTGGCCCAGAACCGCTACCTGCCCCTCAAGCGCCTGCACGAAGAGCTGCTGGCCTCTATCAAGGCCTACAACGTCAACGGCAGCCAGTTCGCCGACGACGTGACGATTCTGAGCTGCCGGTTTAAGTAGAGAAATAGCCCGTCATGCAGAGCGGAGCGAAGCATCTCGCCAGTGTGGTAGAATTACTACACTGGCGAGATGCTTCGCTCCGCTCTGTATGACGGCCTGTGGGGCCTTACTCCTAGGGGGCCTTACTTCGCCTTCCCGGCCACGAAATTCAGGCCGAAGAACAGGTTTTCCTTGAGCAGTGAGTTGCTGCGCCAGAGGCGGCCTTCGCGGGCCATGAGCTGTTGGGAGTTGCCGTTTTTGAACATGAATGGCGGAAACAGCCGGATGTACTGCACGTCGGCGGGGTAGATGTGCAGGTGCTGCTTGGCCAGCTCGCGGCGCCAGGTGGCCAGGTCGCGGATGTTCTCGTTGCCGAGCAGGATGTTCTTCTGCAGCTGCTCGTCGTAGATTTCGATGATGCGCTTGTTGCCGCGGCGCAGATACAGCTTCAGGTTCTGCACCACGTTGCCGCCGTTTTCCTCCACGATAATCAGGTTGCCGGCCGGCTTCAGGGCCGAGTGGAAGATGCGCAGCGCATCCTGCAACGGCTCCAGGTGGTGCAGGGTATCCTGGATGATGACGTGGTCGTAGGAGGCCGGCGCCGGGGGCGAGTCGAACAGGTTCTCGTAGCTGTAGGTGAAGCCCGACACGTCGCCGAACTGCGACCAGTACTGCAGGCGCTCCGGAATGTGCTTGAAGTAGAACTCCAAGGTGGTGCCGTGCACTTTGTAGCCATTGAGGGCTAGGAAAATAGCGGTGGTGCCGTAGCCGCAGCCACAGTCCCAGATGGCGGCCTCGGTGCTGGGCAGGTGGTCGAGGATGTAGTGCAGGCGCTGCGTGACGTAGGACTTGCGGAACTCGAAGCTGGCCGGATTTTCTAGAAACTTATAGTAGCTGGTCAGGTGCTGATTGCTGCGTAGTTCGTCCAGAAACAGCTCAAAGAATTCGTTAACCGTCATTGTCAGTCGCAAAAGAAAGGAAATAGTTTCAGGCCTTGCCGGCCCGGCGAAGGTACATGCTAAACGACAACTGCCGCTATACTCAGGCCCGGCATGTACAGAATAAGGGCGTAGGAGTCGGCCAGGCTGCTAGAGCTGCGCCGGTGCCGTTTGGGCCTGCTCGTCGTCTTCCATCCAGAGCTGCACCCGGATCAGGATGGCTAGGGAGATGTAGTAGAAGGAGCCGATTTTATCGACTTCTACCAGCTCATTGAGCAGCAGGTGAAAAACGGTGATGACCAACGACAGGCCGGCGGCCATGATCAGGCGGCGGTGCTGGGCGGTCCGGGCTCGGTGATAGAGGCGCTCCACGAGCAGCAACGCCGTGAACACCAGCGCCACAAACAACAGAAAGCCCGGCACGCCCTGCTCGGCCAGCTGCAGCAGGAAGTAGTTGTGGGTGGTCGACTTTTCCGGGTTGTCGCTCACGTAGGTGCGGAAGCCGCGCACGGTGTAGCGCTTGTACTCGGGGTAGAACGTGGACGGGCCGCTGCCGGTCAAGGGCTTCTCGGCAATCATGTGGGCCGCCGCCACCCAGCGGTACACCCGCTCCATGCCCGACACGTCCTGCAGCTTGTAGGTGGCCTCCAGGTGTTTCTCGAAGTTACCGCCGTTGAAGATGGTTTTCTCGAACTCCGGCGCGTACAGCATGTAGGTGTTGTCGCGCACGAAGTAGGCCGTGGTGAGCAGCGTGCCCACGCTGGCCACGATCAGTACCACCCGCGTCAGGCGCAGCCGGATGATGCCGTAGTACAGCCCGGCCACCACCAACGACAGCATGGAGGCGCGGGTGTAGGAGAGCAGCACGCCGCCCACCGCCACCAGCACCACCGCGTACCAGAGCCAGCGCGCGCCGCGGGAAGTGGCGTCGCGGGCGGCGTAGAAGGCCAGCGGCACCAGCAGCGCCGCCGTGGCTGCGTACAGCACATGGTTGTGGTAGAAGGGCTGAATGGCCCAGTTGATGGAGTCGAAGCCGAAGCCCTTGGCGGCGTGGCGCAGCATGGTGTACACCACGGTGGCGCATACGCCCGCCGCAAACAGGGCCACTAGCCGCCAGATGTCCTGGGGGCGGCGCACCACGGCCAGCGTCACGAACACGAAGGGCACGATGTACCACGTCTTGGCCAGTAGGTACTTCACCGACTTGAGCGTGTTCACGGAAAAGGCCGTGCTCACCACCGACCACAGCAGCGCCAGCCCCATCAGCACCACCAGCGGGTGCGTCCAGACGCGGGCCGGTACCTGGCTGCCACCCAGCAGCACGCTCACCACAAAGCACACCAGCAGCACCAGCAGCAGCGGCTCCGAGGGCACGTCCATGCTCAGGCCACCGGGCAGCGCCACCTCCACCGAAAAGGCCAGCGTCGCGAGCAGGATGTAGTACACCCAGCGCCAGTCCACGAGCAGCACGGCCACGCCCAGCGCCGCTACCGGCAGCGCCAGCCATCCCGACGAGCGCAGCATCGCCGCGGCTCCACAGCTCAGCAACAGCCCCACAAACGCCATAAACAGGCGCTGGTCGGTGAATTGCGGCCGCAGGGAGGACAGGGATTTCATTTAGGGCTTAGGGAATAGGGCTTGGGGCTTAGGAAATAGGGAATAGGGCTTGGTGATTGGAGGTTAAGCTGATGAATAACCTAAGCCCTAGGCCCTATTCCCTAAGTCCTAATCCCTAACAACTAATTCTTAATCGACAGGTTGCCGCGGTAGAGCTCCAGCAGGGTGATGAAGATGACGGAGAAGGCAAACGTCACGAGCACCGACGACAGCACGATAAACCAGCGTACCGGCGCGGCTTTGCGGGTGGCGGGGTAGGCTTCCTGCACCACGTAGATGCTGGAAATCTTGCCGCTTATACTCACGCTGGCCGATTCGTAGTCGCCGCGGGCCTTGATGAGGCGGGTCTGGATGTCGTTGAAGCGGGCGTAGAGCGTATTCATCTGGTCGTTGCCGGCCGTGTAGCTTTCCAGGTTGAAGATGTTGCCGCCGTCGGCGCGGGTGAGGGCCCGCAGGGCGCGGCGCAGGCCGGCGGCCTTGTTGCTGTTGCCTTCGCCTTCGGCGCGGCGCAGCGCGTTTTCGGTTTCGATGATTTCCTTGGCCAGGTACCTCGCCTCCATGGTCAGGCCATACACGCCGTAGCGGCGGCGGCCGGCCAGCAGGCTGTCGTAGGTGCTCCGGTATTCGCGCTCCAGGAAGCTGCGGCGCTGAACATACAAATCCAGAATCTTGCGGCGGTTGGCAAACGTCAACTGCTGGTTGACGGAGTCGATGCTCTGCACCATGGCATTCACGATGCGGGCGGCCAGCACCTTATCCGTATCCAGAAAGGTCAGCTCGATGGCGTCCCGGTCGTTGTGAACGATGTTGAGGTTGCTGCTGAATTCGTTGAGCGCGGCATTGTCGGCAATGTCGTCGCCGGCCTGGCCCACGCCGTAGTGCTCGTGCAGCTTGAAGCGGCGGATGATGCCCTCGGCCACCGGCTGCGACTGCCCGATGGTGATAACCCGGTCCAGGTCTTCGTTGCGGCCACCCAGCTCCAGCTTGCCGCCTTCCGTCACAATCCGGTCGGGGTCAGTGGTGTTGGGGTTAGTGGGGTAGAAGACCGAGGTAGACTTATATATGTTGGGCAGCAGCAGGGCCACCACCGCACTGACCACGAATGCCAGCGCCACGGCGCCGAGCACCAGATACTTCCAACGATTGATAACCGGCCACAGGCCCAGCAGCGAATAAGAGCGGGATGACATAGAGGGACGAAAAGACAAGCTACTGTGGTATTGCCGGCCTTCCGGCCCCACCACAACGCAGCAAAGCTAGTGTAATCGGGCAAGAATCAAGAACAGATATCTGCTGGTGATAACTGGCATTGCGAGCAGCACGAAGCAATCTGTCCTCTCGGTCAGACCGGTTTTAGCGCAGTTTCGGATTGAGTGTACAGCGTGTAAAGACGCGACCCTTGGCGTCTTGGCGTTGAACGGCCGGCATCCCGCAGCCTGCACAACGTCAGCAACGACGAAACGCGAAGTTCCGCGTCTCTACCAGCGCCCGTGGGCTGTATACTGACCCCAAACCGCTTTTAATAAGCCGAAAGCCCGCCGGCGTTGGATTACTGCTTCCCTGCCGGAGGGTTGGTCTGTAAGGGAAGTGTCTGCCAAGAGAGAGGAAGGATTGCTTCGCGCTGCTCGCAATGACAACAACTGATGGCGCAAGCGGAGGCCTATGGTGCATTCCTTGTAATTTCGCGGCCCATCCTTTATTCCCGGCCTGTATCAAACGCTTTTTCGGAAATATCAGCTTCGTGGTGCTGCTCAACCTGCTGGTGAAGCCTGGCTGGGTGATGGTCGAAAACCTGGTGCAGGACCGGCTGGGGCACGCGGCCTTCGGCACGTTCACGGCTTTGTTCACGCTGGCTACCATTGCGGCGCAGGTTTCCGACCTGGGTACCACTCAGCTTACCACCAAGCGGGTGGCGGCCAACCCGGACTTCCTCACCGAGTATTTCCCGACGCTGCTGCCCCTGAAAGGCTGGTTGTCGGGGCTGTTTTTGCTGGTTACGCTGGGCATCGGCTGGCTGCTGGGCTACCGCGGCCACACGCTCACGCTGCTGGGCCTCACGGCGGGCGGGCTGCTGCTGGCCCAGTTTACGATGTTCCTGCGGGGCGTGCTGCAGGCCCACCAGCGCTTCAATACCGACGCGCTGCTGTCGGTGCTGGAAAAGTTTCTGCTGCTGGGGCTGGTGCTGCTGCTGGTGCCCATCGGTATTTCCCTGGACCGCTACGTGGGGGCCCGCACGCTGGCCGTGGGCTTCACGTTTGTGGTGCTCTACGGCATTATTGCGCGGCTCTACGGGCGGGTGCGGTTCCGGCTGCAGGTGGGCCAGGCCCGCACGGTGCTGCGGGCCAGCCTGCCGCTGGCCTTCATCACGCTGGTGTATGGCCTGAATGAGCGGATTGACATGCTGATGCTGGAGCGGCTGGTGTCGGCGCAGGAGGCCAGCTACTACGCCGCTTCCTACCGCTGGCTGGACACCATGATGATGTACCTCTGGACGGTGCTGCCGCTGTTCTTCGTCAAGTTCGCCCACGCCACCGGCCGGCCCCAGGAGCAGAAGGATCTGCTGTGGTTTGGGCAGCGCGTCGTGACGGTGCCCATGCTGCTGATCTGCGGCTTCGTGCTATTTCGGGGCGAAATCCTGTTCTGGCAATTCACGCACAGCACGCCGCTGGAAGTGGCCCGTATGGCGCTCTGCCTCAAGATTCTATTCGTGAGTGTGCTGGTGCACGCCTTCTTCGCCATCTACAGCACCCTGCTCACCAGCACCAACCACGAGCGGCCGGTGAGCTGGCTGGTGGGCTTGAGCATCGTCCTGAACGTGGGCCTGAACCTGCTACTGCTGCCGCGCCTGGGGGCGGTGGCCGGGGCCATCAATACGTTGGTGTGCGCCGTGTTTGTGTCGGTGGGCTATTTGTGGCTGGTGCATCGGCGCACGGGCGTGCCGGTGCCGTGGGCGTGGCTGGCCCGGCTGGCGCTGGCCTTCGGGCTGCTCTGCGCCGTGTGGGCGGGCCTGCAGGCCGGGCTGGGCCTGCACTGGCTACCTGAGTCGGTGCTGGCCGGCACAGCCTTCGTGGCCATCCTGTTCCTGACCCGTATCGTGCGCGTAGCGGAGCTGCGGCAGTTGCTGGGGAAGTGATGGGGTGATGAGGTGAGTGGTTGATGTGCTGATGTGTGAGGTACTGTCATCCTGAGCAGAGAGAAGGACCTTATCACGCCTGAACGGCAAGCGGTATAACGACTCGTTCTTATCCCACAAGATCCTTCGCTCTGCTCAGGATGACAGCTACCTTTGTCACCTCATCACCCCACCAACCCACTAAATCATCAACCCACCACCTTGCACATCGCCGTAAACACCCGCTTTCTGTTGCCCGGCGGCCAGCTGGAGGGTATTGGGCGCTTCACGTTCGAGACGCTGAAGCAGCTGGTGGCGGCGCACCCCGAGCACACGTTTCACCTGCTCTTCGACCGCGCTTTTGATGCGCGCTACCTGACGGGCCCCAACGTGGTGCCGCATGTGCTGCTGCCGTCGGCGCGGCATCCGTTTTTGTGGGTGGCGTGGTTTGAGGGGGCCGTGGCGCTGTGGCTGCGGCGGCACCGGCCGGCCGTATTCCTCAGCCCCGACGGCTATACCACCCTGGCCACCCGCGTGCCCCGCGTCACGGTGTTTCACGATCTGGCCTTCGAGCATTTTCCCGAGCACATGAGCGGGCTGGAGCACCGGTATTACCAGTTTTTCGCGCCGCGCTTTGCCCGGGCTTCGGCGCAGCTGGTAGCAGTGTCGGAGGCGACGCGGCAGGACCTGGTGCGCACGTATGGCATCGAGCCCGGCAAAATCCGGGTGGCTGGCAACGCGGCCGATGCGCACTTCCAACCCCAGCCACTGGCCGTGCAGACCGCTACGCGGGAGCGGTACGCGGCCGGCAAACCGTATTTCCTGTTTGTGGGCGCCCTGCACCCGCGCAAAAACCTGACAAATCTGCTGCGGGCCTTCGACGCGTTCAAGCAGCGCACCGGCGCCACCACCAAGCTGCTCATCGTGGGCCGCACGGCCTGGAAAGCCGGCCCCATGTTCGATGTGTACCAGCAGCTGCAGTTCCGCCACGACGTGCACCTGACCGGCCGCGTAACGGAAGAAGAGCTGGTACAGCTCTACGCCGCCGCCTACGCCACCGTCTATGTGCCACTGCTCGAAGGCTTTGGCATTCCCATCATCGAGGCCCAGGCCTGCGCCTCCCCGGTCCTGACCTCCGACTGCAGCTCCATGCCCGAAGTGGCCGGCGGCGCGGCCCTGCTCGCCGATCCGCAGGATGCTGGCGCCATCACCGACGCGCTGGTACGCCTGCATCAGGAACCCGCGCTACGTGCCTCGCTGATAGAAATGGGCCTGCAAAACGTGCAGCGCTATTCCTGGCAGCACAGCGCTGAAGTGCTGTGGGAGGCGGTGCTGGCGGCCGTGAAGAAGTGAGGAATGAACCGTGTAGAGACGCGTATTCGCGTCTCGTCGTTGAACGACGGGGGCTGTGTCGCCTAAGCACCGTAAGCACCGGTCGGGGCTGTGCCGGCCAAACAACGTCAGCAACGATGAGACGCGAATACGCGTCTCTACACCGCCCCCAAGCCTACAACGTCACCGTTTCCAATTGAAAACCATGCGTGTCCACCGCCTCCCCGAAATCATGCAACGCTGGCTGCCGCACACCGAGTGGCGCGGGCCGATGCGGGCGGGGGAGAAGCCGCTCTACCTTACCTTCGACGACGGCCCCGTGCCCGAGGAAACGCCCTTTGTGCTGGAGCAGCTGGCCCGGCACAACGCCCGCGCCACGTTCTTCTGCGTCGGCGACAACCTGGAAAAGCACCCGGACATTGCCCGGCAGGTGCTGGCCGCCGGCCACCGGCTCGCCAACCACACATTCCACCACGTGAGTGGCTGGCGCACGCCCTTGCCGCTGTATCTGGCGGAAGTGGCCCGCTGCCAGCAGGCGCTGGATGCGCTGCTGCCGCAGCCCGAGGCCCGGCCGCTGCTGCGCCCGCCCTACGGCCGCCTCACCCGCGCCCAGGCCACCGCGCTGCACCCCAGCCACCGCCTCATCATGTGGGATGTGCTCACCTACGACTACGACGCCACCTATCCGCCCGAAACCTGCCTGCGCGCTGCCCTGGCCCACACCCGCCCCGGCGCCATCGTCGTGTTTCACGACAGCCACAAGGCCCGCCAGAACCTGCGCGCCGTGCTGCCCCGCTACCTGGCGGCCTGTGTTGAACAAGGGTATTCGTTTGAGTTGTTGTAGGAAAGAGGTAGGGTAGATTAAGACTGTCATCCTGAGCTTGCGAAGGACCTTGTCACGTCTGAACAGGTCGTGGTGACGAAGTTTGCGCGGAGGTTTGCGGAGTCGTTCCAGCGTGATAGGATCCTTCGCAAGCTCAGGATGACAGTACCTTTGTCACCTCATCACCCCATCACCTCAACACCAGCTTTGCTTTTCCTCACGCTCTTTCTTGCCGGCTGGTTTCTGATTCTGGCCACGTCTACGCTGCTGCTGGCCACGCGGCGCGGTAGTCAGCCGGGGGCGCTGCCGCAGCCGCTGCCGCGTGTGAGTATTCTGATTGCGGCCCGCAACGAGGCGGCGGCCATTGGGCGCTGCCTGCAGGCCATCCGGCAGCTGGAGTACCCGGCGCACCTGCTGGAAGTGCTGCTCGGCGACGACGGCTCCACCGACGGCACCGCCGCCGTGGCCACTCAGGCCATGCAGGGCTTTGGCGGCACGTTTCGGGTGGTGCCCATCCAGGAGACGCTGGGCCTGGCCCGCGGCAAGGCCAACGTGCTGGCCCACCTCACCCGCGCCGCCACCACCGACTTCTTCCTCATCACCGACGCCGATATTGCCGTGCCCCGCACCTGGGTTCCGGCGTTGCTGGCGCACGCCCAGCCGGGCATCGGCACCGTGACGGGCCTCACGCTGGTGCAGGGCCCGCGCCTGTTCGATAAGCTGCAGGGCCTCGACTGGCTGATTTCGCTGGGGCTGGTGCAGGTGGTGTCGGACCTGGGGCGGCCCGTGACGGCCATGGGCAACAACATGCTGGTGACGCGCGCCGCCTACGAAGCCACCGGCGGCTACGAGGCGCTGCCGTTTTCCGTAACCGAGGACTTCGAGCTGTTCCGCGCCACGCTGCGCCACGGCTTCGGCTACCGGATTCTGTTCCGGCCGGAGGTGCTGGCCGAGAGTTTGCCCATGCCTACGTTTGGCGCGTTGCTGCACCAGCGCCGCCGCTGGAGCCGGGGCGTGGAAAGTTTGCCGTGGTGGCTGAAAGGCGGGTTGCTGTACTACGCGGGCTTCTATCCGGCGCTGCTGGCGCTGGGCTGGCTGGCGGGGCCGCTGGCCGCCGGGCTGGTGCTGCTGGCCAAAATGCTGCTGCAGGGCCTGCTGGCCGCGCTTTGCTTCCGCCGCGCCGGCCGCCGCGCCCCGCTGCACCTGCTGCCGCTCTTCGAGCTCTACACGCCCGCCCTCACCGCCGCCCTGGCCGTCTTCCGCTTGCTGCCGCTGTCCTTCGACTGGAAAGGGAGAAGGTATCGGTGAGTTTTTAGGGCTTAGAGAATAGGGTATAGTGCTTAGGCTTACTGCGTAGTGCCTTGGGCGTGGATGGGTGTAGTGAGCTGGGCCGGAACTCCGCACGCTGACATGTTGGCCAGATGCCACCCCCAGCCTGGCCCGCCGTAACTTGCATCCGCCAAACTGGTGCCGTTTTCAACCCCGCCACCAAGCCCTAATTCCTAATATCTAGGTCCTAAGCCCAACACATGCATTTCACCGATTCCCACGCGCACGTTTATTCCGAGCAGTTCAAGCCCGACCGTGACGACATGCTCAACCGCGCCTTCGAGGCCGGCGTGCAGACCATCGTCATGCCCAACATCGACCATGAAAGCATCGACGCCATGCTGGAAACCGAGGCCCGGTTTCCGCAGCAGTGCCACGCCATAATGGGTCTGCATCCGTGCCACGTCACCAAAAACTTCGAGCGGGAGCTGTACGAGGTGGAAGACTGGCTGGGGAAGCGGCCGTTTGCCGCGGTAGGAGAGTGCGGCATCGACCTGCACTGGGACAAAACCACCCTCGGCATTCAGCAGGAAGCCCTGCGCGTGCAGATTGCGCTGGCCAAAAAGCATCAGCTGCCGCTGGTGCTGCACACCCGCGAGGCCTTCCGCGAAACCACCGACCTCATCGAGGCCGGGCAGGACGGCACGCTGCGCGGCGTGTACCACTGCTTTTCGGGCACCGTGGCCGAGGCCGAGGAGGCCATCCGGCTGGGCTTTTTGCTGGGCATCGGGGGCGTGGTCACGTTCAAGAACGGCGGCCTCGACAAGGTGCTGCCCGGCATAGCGCTGGAGCACCTGCTGCTCGAAACCGACTGCCCTTACCTGGCCCCGATGCCGCACCGCGGCAAGCGCAACGAGCCGGCCTACCTGCCCCTCATTGCCCGGCGCATCGCCACGCTGCTCGGCAAAACCGAGGCCGAAGTAGTGGAAGCCACCACCCACAACGCCCGGCAACTGTTCCGGCTGTAAGCTAAGGCTGAATGAACGATGTAGAGACGCAATATTTTGCGTCTCGTCGTTGCTGATGCTGTTTGACTGAACGACAAGGTTCCGACCGTTCAACGACGAGACGCAAAATATTGCGTCTCTACATCGTTCATTCAGCCCATTTCTGCCTTGTGAGGAAGCACGGACTGGCTTTGCTGGAATGACGCCGCCCTTCCTACCTTTCCGCCTCCAACCCAACCGCCCCGCCCTTGCTCACTCCCGATTCCCGCCCCGAAACTGCCGTCCTCGTTATTTATACCGGCGGCACGGCCGGCATGGCCTACAACAAGCGCGGCGAGCTGGTGCCGATGAACTTCGAGCAGATCCGCAAGAAGATGCCCGAGCTGCGCCAGCTCAACATGCGGGTGGAGGTGCAGAGCCTCGGCGAGCCGATTGATTCCAGCAACGTCACCATTCAGGACTGGCTGCGCATTGCGGCCCTTATCGAGGACAACTATGCCCTCTACGACGGCTTCGTGGTGCTGCACGGCACCGATACCATGGCCTACTCGGCGGCGGCGCTGAGCTTTCTGCTGGAAAACCTGGATAAGACGGTGGTGTTTACCGGCGCGCAGGTGCCCGTGGGCGGCATCCGCACCGATGCCCGCCGCAACCTGGTAACAGCCCTGGAATTTGCCGCCGCCCGCCACCCGGAAACCGGCACGGTGCGGGTGCCCGAAGTCTGCCTGTTCTTCAACGACGTGCTGATCCGGGGCAACCGGGCCAAAAAGGTGGAAAGCCAGCAGTACGACGCCTTCCGCTCCGAAAACTACCCGCCACTGGCCCGCGCCGGCATCGAGCTGGACTTCTACGACAACCAGATTCGGCCGCTGCCCGCGGCCCCGCTGCGCGCCCACCAGCGTTTCTCCGACCACGTCACGATTCTGCCGCTGTTTCCGGGCCTTACCGAGCGCATGGTGCGGGCCCAGCTGGAAGCCGACGGCCTGCGCGGCGCCATCCTCGAAACCTACGGCTCCGGCAACGCGCCCACCGCGCCCTGGTTTCTGAAGTGCCTGCGCGACGCCACCGACCACGGCGTGCACCTGCTCAACGTGAGCCAGTGCGAGGAAGGCCGCGTGCTGCAGGGCCGCTACGAAACCAGCGCCTACCTCACCGACCTGGGCGTGCTCGGCGGCGACGACATCACGCTGGAGGCGGCCATCACCAAGCTCATGTTTGTGCTGGGCCTGGAGCAGTCCGCCGCCGAAACCCGCCGCCTGCTCACCCACGACCTGCGCGGCGAAATCACGCTGGCCTGAGGCAGATTCTGCGCCCGAATTGCGGCCGGGGCTTGTGTATCCGGAAAAACGGGTGTTATTTTGCGCCACCTTACCGCACCTAGAGAGGTGTCCGAGTGGTTGAAGGAGCACGCCTGGAAAGTGTGTATGGGTCTAAAGCTCATCGTGGGTTCGAATCCCATCCTCTCTACATTTTTACAACAAAACCCCGTTTGCAAGCCGCAAACGGGGTTTTGTTTTTTCAGCGGTGCTGCCGTGGGCCTCACCCCCTAGCCTCCTTCACTCGCTTGATTCGCGACATCGTGGAGAGGGGGAACTAGCTCTGGAAAAGCTGGTAGCTACCCCAGGTTGCGGAGCAGGCTCCGGTCCGGCGGCTCTTTCAGCCGTCGGGCCGGTCGTTGCGTGAACGGGGGGGCGAAACGTCTGGAGATGAGCAACGGCAGCGTACGACGACCGGCCCGACGGCTGAAAGAGCCGCCGGACCGGGGGCCATCTACGCCGCGTAGGCGCCTTCCTCGGTCTGGCGGAGCAGGCTGAGGGCGGTGAGCGTGTCCAGCAGGGGCTGCACCTTTTCCGGGCGGGTGCGGCGGAAGCGGGCGGCTACCTGGGCGGCCGTTACCGACTGGCCGGCCTGCTGCACGGCATCCCGCACGGCCTGCATCTGCTGGGCCAGCTCCGTGGGCCAGGGCTGGGGGCCGGTGGCCTCGGTGGCCGGGGCCACCTTGGCGGCGGTGGCGGGCAGGGCCAGCGCCGACTGCTGCAACTCGGGGGCCTGGTAGGCGGGGCGGAGGTAGCGCACGTGGCCCGCCAGTTCCTCCTGGGCGCGCTCGTGGTTGAGGCGCACCAGGCGGGTGAGTATTTCCGCGTCGGGGAGGTTGGGGGGCCAGTTGTAGGCGGCGGCTACGGCGGTATCGAGCTGCTGGTGCAGGCTCAGGACCACGGAGGCCAGGCCCTGCTGGTTGATGGTTTGCTCTTTGGCCGTGGTGAGGGGCTGGCCGGCGCGCAGCTTCTCCACCACGTTGTAGAGGTCGGTGAGGGTGAGGGTGGGGTGCTGGGTTTGCTGGCGCTTGCGGTGGGCGTCGAGCTGTTCGGCCAGCTCCCGGATGCGCGCCTGCTGCTCCGCCGTGGCCGCCGGGAAGGGGAATTTTAGGAAACAGTCACTGTGATTGTAGGTAGCATCATTGCCTACACCAAGCCAGCCACCAGCCGCCGCTGCCCAGACGGTATGGATTCGGCTCGAAAGGACACCTAAAGCCAATGCGTCATTCAGTGCAAATACAACAAGCTTCTAATCTGCGAGCGTGTTTCCAGGTAGAAAGCTGAAAATCCGGTGTCTAGCGGTTCGAGTAGTGACGATGAAGCGCGGTAAATTTTCTAAAGCTGGCCGGAAGCTGGCACGAGGTTCACCAAAGGTCCACCACTTCCTACGATAAGACTCGCGGTTATTCTGATCACGTTCAGGTTTTACACGCTCATAAACGTGCTGGAAAATCTGAGGGTATCTATCAAGAATGGCATCAGTTTCTAGACCAAATAAGTCTATGGCTAAAAGACCTCTTGATTTTTGGGAAAGGTCACGGCCGTTGACATAAGGACGAATATGCTTTTCTAAGCCGGGCAAGGAGCCCAGACCCAAAGCTGCAGCTTCCTCTTCAGTTACCATGAAGCCAGCGCCATAAAGCCCTACGCCTACGTTTGCTAAGCCAGTGTTTGCCTTCAGCGTTTGAGCTTGATTCAAATCTGCGCCGACAGTTAGATCAGCATTGATTTTGCCTTCCTGAACTGCTAATTCAACATCACTGCTACCATCATCGACAGGCTTTTCCGCTTCGACGCTAAACAGAGTCCCGGACACTTCACCTGCTACAGCAGCTGTCATAGCAATTCGTACCGAAGCGCCGTTTGCTGCATCTACCCAAGGATGGTCAGGAATAGCGAAAATCAGCGAAAGAGGCTTAGTCGCGTCTTCTAAAAAAGGCTGCGTAATGCGACGGTTAAAGCTCTGTGTAATGGAGTTCGTTGTAATAAAGCCAAACCGTTCTGTGTGGTTATTCTGAACGGCGCGGGCCGCATTATACCACCAGTACATTACCAAGTCGGCAGATTCCGGAATCGTGCCTTTGTAAGCTTTGCGAAGCGCCTCTACGTACCCGTCACCAAGGGAGTTACGCATGGCCTTATCACCTAAAAACGGCGGGTTGCCCACGATGAAATCGGCCTGGGGCCACTCGGCGGGCTGGGGGTTGGGGTAGTCGAGGACGGGCGTGCGGGCGGTTTCGTCGGGCACGGGCTGGCCGGTGGCGGGGTGCAGCTTGGTGGTGCCGTCCCAGCGCGTCACGGGCTGGCCGTGGGCATCGAGGCGGGGCGTGGGCGGGTCGTGCTGCAGGGCCGCATCCTGCTGGCGGATGTTCTGGTACTCGTCCAGCAGCGGCTCGCGCAGCTCGGAGGGGCCGTAGGTGCGCAGGTGCCACTGCAGGTAGCCGATGCGCAGCACCACGTCGGCAATGGCGGCCGCGCGCGGGTTCAGCTCCAGGCCCAGCAGCTGGTGCGGGCTTACGGTGGTTCCTCCCCCCAATTCCAGCAGGCCCGTCTGGCCGTAGCTGTTGATGGCGGCCAGCACTTCGCCTTCCAGCCGCTTGAGGTGTTCCAGCGTCACGTAAAGGAAGTTGCCGGAGCCGCAGGCGGGGTCCAGGATTTTGAGGCTGGTGAGGCGGGTGAGGAAGCGCACCAGCTCGGCGCGGGCGTCTTTGGGCTGGCCTTCGTCGAGGCGGCGGGCGGCGGCGGCCTGGGCGGCGGCCCACTCCCGGCGCAAAGGTTCCAGCACGGTGGGCAGCACCAGCCGCTCCACGTAGCGGCGCGGGGTGTAGTGGGCGCCCAGGCTGTGCCGCTCCTTGGGGTCGAGGGCGCGCTCCAGCAGCGTGCCGAAAATGGCCGGCTCCACCTCCGTCCAATCCGCCTTCGCCGACTGCAGCAGCAGCTCCGCCTGGCCGGCGTTCAGAGGCAGGGCGGTGGCATCGTGAAACAGCTTGCCGTTGAAGCGCCGCAGCCGGGCTTTCAGGTCCGACGAGAAGCCGCCGGTGTCCATGGTGCGCCACAGGTTGGTGAGGGCGTCGGGCAGAAACTCCAGCAGCTCCGGCGTGCCGTACTGGCTCAGCATGCCGGTAAAGCTCTGCTTCGGAATCAGGCCCACATCTTCCGAAAACATGGTAAACAGGCAGCGCATCAGGAACTGCGCCACCACGTCGGGCGCGTGGCCGGCGCGTTCCAGCTGCTCCGAGAGTTTGGCCAGGCGGGCGGCCAGTTCCCGCGTGACGCGGGCGGCGCGGCGGCTGAGGTCCAGCTCTTTCGGGTCGAGGAAAATCTGGCGGAGCATGGCCCGCGTTTTCTCATCGGCCAGCGCGGCCAGCGGCAACCGGAACTTGGTTTGATCGGGAAACGGCACAAACGAATCCCCGACGCCGGCAAAGTTGCTGTATACGTCGAGGCAGAAGCCCACGTCGGCCACCAGCACAAACAGCGGGCGGGGTTCCTCGGGCGGGAGGGCGCGCACGTAGCCGAGGGCCTGCTGGCGGGCGGCCTGCATCATTTCGGCCCACTTGGCGGAGCCGCGTACGGCGTGGCCCTTGCGGCGCTTGGCGGGCTCTAATCCCAGCTCGGCGCGTTCCTGCTTTTTCTGCTGGTCGGCGGTGTCGGTGCCCTGCTTGGTTTCCAGCACGAAGCAGCCGCGCTTATACAGGTCGATGCGGCCGGTGCTTTTCTTGGGGCCGTCGTTGAACTGCACGGCGCGTTCCAGCACGTACTGGTCTTGGGTGGGGTCGTCGGTGGTGGGGTCGGGGCGAGGTACTTCCAGCAGGTCGCAGAGGTCTTGCAGAAACAGGCCGTAGTTGGCGCGCTCCGCGCCGCCGGAGTTTTTCCAGCGGGCTTCAAAGTCGGGGTAAGTCAAAGCGGATAGGGGCTAGGGGATAAATCGGGCGGGGAAGATAGGGAGCGGGCGGGAAAACTGCCGGTGCCCGCCGCGTCGGGCAACCTGATTTCATTACTTTTAGCCTCGTCGCGAAGTGGCTCAGCCCCGCACTCTACTGCCTTATCGTCTTTAATGAAAATCCTGCTGATAGAAGACCATCCGGAGCTGGCTCGGAGCATCGTTGCCTACCTCACCCAGGAGCATTATCTGTGCGAGGTGGCCGCCACCTTCGACGAGGCCCGCGAAAAGCTGATTCTGTTCACCTACGACTGCGTGCTGCTCGACATCATGCTGCCCGACGGCAACGGCATCAACCTGCTTAAGCTGCTGCGCAAAGACGGCGTGGAAAGCAGCGTGATTATCATTTCGGCCCAGAACGCCCTGGATTTCAAGCTCACCGGCCTCAGCGAAGGCGCCGACGACTACATCACCAAGCCGTTTCCGCTGCCCGAGCTGCACGCCCGCATCAAGGCCGTGATGCGCCGCCGCAGCCCGCACAAAAGCAACGTGCTGACCTTCCTCGACCTGACGGCCGACCTGGAGTCGATGGAGTGCCGCGTAAACGGCAAGCTGCTGAGCCTCACGCGCAAGGAAACCAACCTGCTGCTCTACTTCATCAACAACAAAGGCCGCATGCTGACCCGGCAGGCCATTGCGGCCCACCTCTGGGGCGACTACACCGACAACCTCGACAGCGTGGACTTCGTGTACCAGCACGTGAAAAACCTGCGCAAGAAAATCACGGATGCCGGCGGCAAAGACTACATCAGCACCGTGTACGGGCTGGGCTACAAGCTAAACGCGGCCGGCTAGTGAAGCTCAACCACCGCTACACCCTGGCCTACGCGGTTATCACGCTGTTCGTGCTGTCGGTGGGGTTTGCTATCGTGTACGGGGCTATGTCGCGCAGCGTCACCCAGACCACCATCGGCAAGCTGCGCCACCTCAACGAGGTAGTAGCCGCCCAGCTCCGTAGCGGCCGCGACTATGCGGGCCATCCGGCGCGGGCCAACGTGCGCATCCGCCCGCTGGCGCCCTCCGATACCGTGGCCCACGCCCAGCTGGTGCAGGTGCGGCCGGAGTGGGACCCGGAGCTGCAGTCGGCCGTGAACGTGGTGCGGCTGAGCACGTATCCGCGCATCGGCGGGCAGCGCTACCACCTCACCAGCCGGGCCGTGGTGGTGATGCCCAGCGACGAGTACCTGACGGGCATCGTGCTGGTGTTTGCCTGGACCTTCGTGTTTCTGCTGGCGCTGGTGGTGATTCTGAGCGAGGTGATTTCGTGGTACATCCTGAAGCCTTTTAACGCCATTCTGCTGAGCATCGAGCGGTTTCAGCTCAGCCAGAAAACCACCATCGGCCTGCAGCCCAGCCGCACCAAGGAGTTCAACGTGCTCAACGACTTCCTGATGAAGATGACCAGCCGGGCCCAGAGCGACTACCAGGGCCTCAAGGAATTCTCGGAAAACGCCTCCCACGAGCTGCAGACGCCTATTGCCAGCATGAAGGCCAAGATTGAGCTGCTCATGGACTCGGAGCTGAGCGAAAAGCAGCTGCTCATGCTCACCACCATGCACGACGAGCTGGAGCGCCTGGCCAAAATCAATCAGTCGCTGACGCTGCTGGCCAAGCTGGAGCACTTTGAGTGGGAGCCCGCGCCCCTCACCGACCTGAGCCGGCTGGTGCCCGCCACCGAAGCCGCCTTCGCCGACCTGGCCGAAATGAAGGGCCTGCGCACCACCCAGCAGATTGCGCCCGGCGTGCGCGTGCCCCTGGACGAGTCGCTGGCCCAGCTGCTGCTCAACAACCTGTTCAGCAACGCCATCCGCCACAACCTGCCCGGCGGCGAAATCCGGGTGCTGCTCTCCGCCACCGAGCTGCTGGTGGAAAACACCGGCCACGCACCCTCCGTGCCGGTGGCGGAGCTGTTCGGGCGCTTCAAGAAAGGCAACGCCGCGCTGGATTCCATCGGCATCGGCTTGGCCATCGTCAAGCGCATCAGCGAGCTGTACAGTCACCGCGTCGGGTACACCTACGCCGACGGCTGGCACCGCATCCGGGTGGTTTTTGCGGCGGCCGGGGAGTAAGGGAGGCCGGAAAAACGGTGCAGGTAGCCAAATTTCAGGCTCACCTTAACATTTCTATGAAATTTCCTCAAAATCAGGTTGCTCATTTGGGCTGTGCTAATGGGTAAGTGACTGCTCACCCACTGGCATCAAGAGTATTCTACCTGATTCCGCTGAGTTGTGGCCACACTCGTTTCCGTTGCCCCCGCCCCAGGCTCCACCCGGCTTCATGCCGGGCCGGAGCATATTTCGCGCCGCCGCCTGAAGGCCATTTTCAGCGGCTCGGTGGGCAACCTGGTGGAGTGGTACGACTGGTATGCCTTCTCGTCGTTTTCGCTGTATTTCTCGGCCTCGTTTTTCCCTTCCGACGATACCACCGCCCAGCTGCTGCAAACGGCCGGCATCTTCGCGCTGGGCTTTCTGATGCGCCCCATCGGCGGCTGGATGTTCGGCCGCATTGCCGATAAAGTGGGCCGCAAGCAGTCCATGACGCTGTCGGTGCTGCTTATGTCGCTGGGCTCGCTGCTGATTGCCCTCACGCCCACCTACCAGACCGTGGGCATTGTGGCCCCTATTCTGCTGCTCACGGCGCGGCTGCTGCAGGGGCTGAGCGTGGGCGGCGAGTACGGCGTTTCGGCCGCTTACCTAAGCGAGATGGCCACCCGCCGCCGCCGCGGCTTCTACTCCAGCTTCCTGTATTTCACCCTGATTGCGGCCCAGCTGCTGGCGCTGGGCATTCAGCTGGTGCTGCTGAAGGTGCTGCTCACCGAGGCCGAGCTGCTGGCCTGGGGCTGGCGCATTCCCTTCGTGATTGGGGCCCTGCTCTCGGTGGTGGCGCTCTACCTGCGGCAGAACCTCGACGAAACCGCCGCCTTCGAGCAGCAGCCGGTGAAATCGGAGGAGCTGCGGGGCAGCCTGAAGGTGCTGCGCCGCTACCCCGGCGCCGTGCTCAAGGTGGTGGGCCTGACGCTGGGCGGCACCCTGGCGTTTTACACCCTCACCACCTACATGCTGAAGTTTCTGGTGAACACCGCCCACATGACCAAGGGCGCGGCCACCAACACCTGCTTTCTGGCGCTGCTGGGCTTCGCGGCCATGCAGCCCGTATTCGGCAGCCTCTCCGACCGGATTGGGCGCCGCCCGCTGCTGATCGGGTTTGGGCTGCTGGGGGCGCTGGGCAGCGTGCCGCTGCTCACGGCCCTCAGCCACACCACTACGCCCTGGGAGGCCCTGGGGCTGCTGCTGCTGGCCTCGGTGGCGGTGAGCGGCTACACCAGCATTAGCGCGGTGGTGAAAGCCGAGCTGTTTCCGGTGGAAATCCGGGCCCTGGGCATCGGCTTGCCGCACGCCCTCACCGTAGCCGTGTTTGGCGGCACCGCCGAATACATTGCCCTGTGGTGCAAGGGCATCGGGCACGAATCCTACTTCTACTGGTACGTCTCGGGCTGCATCGCCATTTCCCTGGTGGTGGCGCTGCTGATGGCCGAAACCCGCGTGACTTCCTTCCACGACCAAGACCTGAGCGACGCGGCCTGACCGGGCCGTGGCTTGTGCATACCTATTAGCTGCTCCTGCTCCGGGCCGTGGTTTTTTCTTCGTTCTCCTACCTGTTCAACCCCATTCCCACCACATGAAGACTCCTCTACTCTCGATTCCCCGGTGCCGGCCGCTGCTGCCCGGACAGGTGTTGGTGCTGCTGCTGGCCCTGCCCGGCGCGGCCGTAGCCAGCCGGCCGACGGCTTCCCTGGAAACGGCGCCCCGCGTGGCTAGCAGCGCCGCGCGGGTAGCCGACGTAGTGAAAGGCCGAATCACGGGCGGACCGGGCGGCGAGGCCATTCCGGGCGCTACCATCGTGGAGCAGGGCACCACCAACGGCACCAGCACCGACGCCGACGGGCGCTTCTCACTCACGGTAAAGCCCGGTGCCACGCTGGTAGTGTCGGCCATCGGCTTTAAAAGCCAGCAGATTGCCGTAGGCCAGCGTACCTCGTTGGAAGTGCGCCTGGAAACCAGCACCACCGACCTGAGTGAGGTGATGGTGGTGGGCTCGCGCGGCCTGCCCCGCACCGACGTGGAGCGGCCCTCGCCGGTAGACGTGCTCAACGCCAAAGACCTGCAGCTGACCGGCCAGACCGACCTGGGCCAGCAGGTGCAGTTCAACTCGCCCTCCTTCAACTCGGCCAAAACCGGCGTGAACGGGGTGGCCAACTACGCCGACCCGGCCTCGCTGCGGGGCCTCTCGCCCGACCAGGTGCTGGTGCTCGTGGATGGCAAGCGCCGCCACCAGTTTTCGGCCCTGAACCTGAACGTGACCGTGGGTGCCGGCACCGTGGTAACCGATTTGAACGCCGTGCCGTCGCTGGCCATTGAGCGGATTGAGGTGCTGCGCGACGGGGCCGCCGCCCAGTACGGCTCCGATGCCATTGCCGGGGTTATCAACCTGGGTTTGAACAAGAGCACCGGCGTGGCCACCGTCAAGACGCAGTTTGGCATCACCCAGGAAGGCGACGGCGCCCAGTACCTGGCCGGGGCCAACTACGGCGTGAAGCTGGGTAAAACCAACCCCGGCTACCTCAACATGACCCTGCAGTATCAGCGCCAGGAGCAAACCAACCGCTCCGACAACTACGTGGGCGGCATCTACACGGCGTTTCCAGCGTTGCCGGCCCAACCCAGCGCCACCCAGATTGCCAACGAAAATGCCCGGCGCGCCGAGCGGGGCGTGTATCCGCAGGTGGGGCAGCCCTTCAAGGTGGGCGTGTACGGCAGCAACCAGGCCAACATCTACCAGGGCTTTTTCAACCTGGGCGTGCCGGTGGGCGGCAGCGGCTGGTCGGTGTACAGCTTCGGCGGGTTTTCGCGCAAGAACATCCTGGCCTACGGCTTCTTCCGCAACGCCCAGCCCGCCAACGTCAACTTCAGCCCCATCCACCCCGACGGCTACCTGCCCGAGCTGCCCGGCCGCAGCGACGACTACTCCGGCGTGGTGGGCGTGAGCCGCAAGCTGGCCGGCGGCTGGAACCTCGATTTCAGCACCGGCTACGGCTACAACTACCTCGACCTGAACGCCAACAAAACCTCTAACCCGTCGATGGGGGCTGATTCGCCCACCGACTTCTACGTGGGCCGTAGCGCCTTCGGGCAGAGCACGAGCGAGGTAAACGTGTCGCGCAACTACGAGGGCTTGTTCGGCACCAAGTCGTTCAACCTGGCCCTGGGCAGCCAGTTCCGGGTCGACCGGTTCCAGCTGGAGCGCGGCAGCCCGGAGTCGTACTTTGTGGGGCCGTTTGCGCTGGCTGCGCCGGCCACGCCTACCTCACCCGCCCGTACGGCCAAGGCCCCCGGCTCCAGCGGCCGCCCCGGCATTGCCCCCGAGGATGAAACCAACACCACCCGCTCCAACGTGGGCGTGTACGTAGACGTGGAAAGCGACATCACCGCGCGCCTGCTGCTGACCACGGCCCTGCGCTACGAGAAATACTCCGACTTCGGCAGCAACGTGTCGGGCAAGTTTGCCTCGCGCTTTAAAGTGACCGAAGGCGTTTCCCTGCGCGGCTCCGTGAACCGCGGCTTCCGGGCGCCGTCGCTGCAGCAGACCTTCAACAGCGTGACCACCTCCACGGTGCAGAGCGGCGCCATCGTGCAAACCAAGCAGCTGCGCAACAACGACCCGCGCCTGGTGCCGTTGGGCGTGCAGGACCCCAAAGCCGAAACCTCCTGGAACTACAGCCTCGGCGTAGCCGCCCAGCTCGGCGACAACCTGCTCTTCACGCTCGATGCCTACCAGATCGACATCAGTGACCGGATCATCAACAGTGAGCGGCTGATTAAGGGCTCGGGCAATACGGGCATCAAAGCGCTGCAGACGCCGGCTTTCGACGGCATCAGCGAAATCCGCTTCTTCACCAACGCCATTGACACCCGCACCCGCGGCATCGACCTGGTGACGACCTACAAAACGGAGCTGACCGACGCCAGCCGCCTCACCGCCAGCCTGGCTTTGACCTTCAACGCCACCAACATCGAAAACACGAGCGACACGCCCGCGGCCCTGCAGGCCGGCACCGCCAACCGCATCCTGCTGATCGATACCGTGAGCATCGGGCTGATTGAGCGGGCCCAGCCGCGGCAGAAGATTCTGCTGTCGGCCACCTACCAGGTGGGCAAGTTCAGCATCACGCCCCGCGCCTCCTACTTCGGGTCCGTAACGGCCTTCGAGAAGCCCACGGCTACCACGGCCATTCCCAACCCGCGGCACATCAGCCAGGAGTTCAAGGGCAAAACCCTGTTTGACCTGGCGCTGGTGTACAACCCGGCCAAAGTGGTGTCCATCACGCTGGGCGCCAACAACCTCACCAACGTGTATCCCGACAAAGTGGACTCCAACCGCTTCGCCAGCTATTCCAACGGCGAAATTCCGTATTCCCGCAACGTGGCGCAGTTCGGCTTCAACGGGGCCTACTACTACACCAACGTAACGCTGACGTTCTAACGCAGTAGCCCTGCTTACCCTTCCCGACGGCGCAACGAGGCTGCCGCGCGGCCCGGCGCCACCTGCCGGCTTCGCTGCAACGAAGCGGCCGCGCGGCCGCCTCGCCGCGCCGTCGGAACGGGGTGTTTGTTGCCCAAACTTCGCCCATGACAAACCTGGTCCTGCTGCTTTTGTGCCTGGGTTTGGGGGCGGTGCTGCGGCGCTGGCAGCTGGTGCCGGCCGGTACGCCGGCCGTGCTCAACCAGCTGCTGGTGCTGGTATTTATGCCGGCCCTGACGTTTCTGCACCTGTCGGTAGCACACCTCGACCGGCATTTTCTGCTGCCGGTGCTGGCCCCGTGGCTTATCTTTGGGGTGAGCTACCTGTTTTTTAGCGTCGTCGGCCGGTGGCTCCGCTTCTCGCGGGGCACCACCGGCGCGCTGATCCTGACGGCCGGCATCAGCAGCACCTCTTTCGTCGGCTTCCCGATCTTTGAGCTGCTCTACGGCCACGAAGGGCTGGAGCTGGGCATTATGATGAGCCAGGCGGGCTCGTTTCTGATTGGCGTGACGCTGGGGGTGGCCGTGGCTTCGTGGTACGGGGAGGCGGAGCCTTCGTGGCGGGCCATGCTGGGCAATGTGCTGCGGTTTCCGCCGTTTCTGGCCTTTGTGCTGGCCATGGTGGCCAACGCGCTGGGCTACCAGCACCCGGAGCTGGTGCGCGGCGTGCTAGAAAAGCTTAGCGTGCCCTTCGCCGTGGTGGCCCTGCTTTCGGTGGGGCTCCAGATGAATCTGACGGTGCCCCGGGCCCACAGCCGGGCCCTGCTGCTGGGGCTGGCCTACAAGCTGGTGCTGGCGCCGCTGCTGATCTATGGCCTCTACCATGCCCTGGTGCAGCAGCCCGGGCGCGTGGTGGACCTGTGCGTGCTGGGCGCCGCCATTGGCCCGATGAACACCGCCGCCGTGGTGGCCGACCGCTACGGGCTGAATCCGCCTCTGGCCGCAAAGATGGTGGGGCTGGGGATTCCGCTGTCGTTGCCGCTGCTGGCTTTGCTGGGCTGGTGGCTTACCCGCACCTGAGCGCCGGAGCCGCCAGAGGCTTCCTCACGCCCGCAGCTTTGGCTGTTTTTGTCGGCTATTATCTATCTGTGCCTGCTTTTCATTTGACTTTGCACGCCGGCTAACTTCCTTGATTCCATGAAAAAAGTATTCACCAATCTGACGTTCTGGGTGCTGACCGCCATTGTGGCCGGTGCGCTGCTGGGCCACTTTGCGCCCGCCACCGCCGTGCAGATGGACGTGCTGGGCAAGGCGTTTATCAACGTCGTTAAGCTCTTCATCAACCCCATTATCTTCCTCACCATCACGCTGGGTATCAGCAGTATGGGCGACCTGAAAAAGGTGGGCCGGATCGGGGGCAAGGCGCTGCTTTACTTTGAAGTCGTGACGACGCTGGCGCTGCTGATCGGGATGGGAGTGGCCTATGTGGTGCAGCCGGGCGCCGGCGTGGCTACCGACAACCTCAACGGCCAGGCTATAGGTGAATTCACGCAGCGGGCCGGCGAGTTTTCCTGGCTGCACTTCCTGGCCGACAACCTGACGCTGCAGGTGCTGCTGGTGTCCATTGTGCTGGGCATGATCCTGAGCCGCTACGACGGCCGCCAGCCCATCATCGACCGGCTCAACTGGGCCTCGAAATACGTGTTCAAGGGCCTGCACCTGGTGATGATATTTGCGCCCATCGGCGCGTTTGGCGGCATGGCCTTCACCATCGGCAAATACGGTATTGCCACGCTGCTGCCCCTGATCAAGCTCATGTTCACGGTGTACACCACCTGCGCCTTGTTTGTGTTTCTGGTGCTGGGCTCCATCCTGCGCTATTGCCGCGTAAGCATCCTGTCGTTTTTAGGCTACATCAAAGAGGAGCTGCTGATTGTGCTGGGCACTTCTTCCTCGGAAGCAGGTCTGCCGGGGCTCATGGAAAAGCTGGAGCGCCTGGGTTGCGCCAAGCCCGTGGTGGGGCTGGTGGTACCGGCCGGCTACTCCTTCAACCTCGACGGCACTACCATCTACCTGTCGCTGGCCACGCTGTTTCTGGCCCAGGTGTTCAACGTGGAGCTGACCGGCTCCCAGATGCTGACCATCATCGGGATTCTGATGGTGACCAGCAAGGGCGCGGCCGGCGTAACGGGCTCCGGCTTTGTGGTGCTGGCCAGCACGCTCACGGCCGTCAAGGTCATTCCGATAGAAGGGCTGGCGCTGCTGCTGGGCGTCGACCGGTTTATGTCGGAGGCCCGCTCCATCACCAACTTCATCGGCAACGGCGTGGCTACTATCTTCCTGGCCCACAACGAAGGTGCCCTCGACCACGCCCAGATGGCGCGGGTATTGGGCGGAAAAACAACGGTATCGACCGTTGAGGAAGCCGTTGAGCAGTACAATCCGTCGTTGCCCAACCTGCCGGTGGAGCCGGCAGTGCCCCGCGAGGAAGTGCCGAAGCGGTAGGCTACCATCTTCTATGAAAACCATCCATCTCGCCGTTTTTCCCGCCGACGGCATTGGCCCCGAGGTGATTGCCGCAAGCCGGCAGGTGCTGCGGAAGCTGGAGCAGCTGCACGCCGGGGTGCGCTTCGAGTGCCGGGAGTTCGACTGGAGCTCTGCCTACTACCACCAGACCGGCGCCATGATGCCGCCCGACGGCCTGCAGCAGCTGGAGGCGGGCGGCTTCGACGCTATTCTGATGGGCCCAGTGGGCAGCCCCACCATTCCCGACCACATCACGCTGTGGGGCCTGCTGCTGGCCATCCGCCAGGGCTTCGACCAGTACGTGAACCTGCGGCCCATGCGCCTGCTGCCGGGCGTGGCCAGCCCCCTGCGCAACGCGGCGCAGCACCCGATCAATATGGTGTGCGTCCGCGAAAACTCCGAAGGCGAGTATGCGGGCGTGGGCGGCCGGGTGCACCAGGGCAAGGCGCGGGAAGTAGCCCTCCAGACGACGGTGTTCACGCGCAGCATCACGGAGCGGGTGATGCGCTTTGCCTTCGACTACGCCCAACAGCACGGCCACCAGCTGGTCACCAACGTCACCAAGTCGAACAGCATGCAGTACAATATGGTGTTCTGGGACGAGGTGTTTGAGCAAGTGGCCGCCCAGTATCCCGCCCAGGCCACCGACCAGCAGCTGGTAGATTCCATGACGGCCCGGATGGTAAGCCAGCCGGAAACCGTGGAGCTGTTCGTGGCCTCCAACCTGTTTGGCGA